>NZ_NXIF01000005.1 GCF_002837275.1 Malaciobacter halophilus
TATTACTCTTATGATAAACCTAAAAGAGCAGGTTTTAGATTTAAAATTATTAGTGAATTTGAGTATAAAAATATTTTTCCATTTGAGGGAATTTTATATGGAGTAGCTTATGGAATAATTTTTTGTGCTTTTTTATACTATTTTATAATATATTTTTCAACTAGAAAAAATTACTTTTTATATTACTCTATAATGCAAATATTTGTACTAGCATCTTTAATTGGTTTTGTCTATTTTAGCTTTAAAGCATATCCTACAAATAATGCTCAAGCAATTGTTGATATTTTTGAAAATATGAGTTTTATTTTTACTCTATTATTTGCAAAAGAGATTTTAAAAACAGAAAAGAAGATGCCATATGCAAACTATTTATTATGTTTTTTTATAGGTATTAATATTATTGATATTTTTATAATCTTTTTTACTAAATATTCTATTTTATATGAATATATGCCTTTTTATATAATCTTTTTATTACCAACTATTTTAGGTATTGTTTCAATAGTTAACAAAAATGAAAATACTATAATATATACAATTGGTTGGAGTTTTATGACTGTTTTTATATATTTGGCTGAAATGGAGTTAATTCCTTTAAGTGGAATATATACAATACATATAGTTGCACCAATGGAGTCTTTAATTTTTAGTTTTGCATTAGCTTTTACTTTAAGAGCTATTGTAAATGAAAAGAATGAAAAGGAAAAATTACTTATTCATAAAAGTAAATTAGCCTCTATGGGTGAGATGATAAATAATATTGCCCATCAATGGAGACAGCCTTTGACTCACTTAAGTTATATAAATATGAACCTACAAATGGCATTTTATGATAATCAACTAAATAAAGAATATCTAAATGAAAAAATAGAAGAATCAAATAATCAACTTGAGTTTATGTCAAATACGATTGAGAGTTTAAGCGATTTTTATAAACCACAAAAACAAAAAGAGTATTTTTATATTTCAAGTGCTGTAAAACAAGCTATACAGATTATGACTGTAGTTTTAAAAAAACATAAGATAAATCTTACATTAGAGGTTAAGAAAGATAGAAGAGTTTACTCTTATGAAAATGAGTATTCACAAGTAGTTTTAAATCTAATAACAAATGCTAAAGATGTATTAGTTCAAAGAGAGATTAAACGTGCTAAAATAGAAATAGTTATTGATGTAAAAGCAAATTGTAGTATTACAACAGTTTGTGATAATGCAGGAGGAATTGATAGTAAAACTATTCAAAAGATATTTGAACCATATTTTACTACCAAAGAAAAAGGGAGTGGAATAGGGCTTTATATGTCAAAAACAATAATCAACTCTCACTTTAAAGGAGATTTAAAAGTAACAAACACCAAAGAAGGTGCTTGTTTTTTTATTGAAGTTTAATTAAACTATTTTGAAGAAATAGATATATTTTTTTTCTCTTTTTTTATCTTTATTGGGTAGATTTTTTCAAGTGCATATAAAAATTTATCAAACTCTTTAATTGGAAATTTACCATCAATTTCATGTAAAGTATTTTCATATTTATCAAAAGTAGTCTTATAGTTATTGTATCTTGAAAATTCTTTAATTGCATCTATAATAGAAGTTTTAGAGAAGTATAAATATTCTTCTTTCCATGAAGCTATATATTTAGGTTGGATTTTTTTATTAACAAATATCTTGCCTTTTTGATTTACTTTTAAAGAATCTCCTTTTTCTAAAACAGCAATAATTTTTTCTTTATTGTAGTTATTTATATTTGAAATTTTAACAATACCTTCTTTTACTTTTATTTCAGTAAAATCACTTTCAGTACTTGATACTTCAAACATTGTTCCTATAACTTTTATTTGAGTATCTAAATTTTCTACAAAGAATGCTCTATTTTTATCTTTTTTAACATTAAAAAATGCTCTTCCTTTTAACAATTTAATTTTTCTAGAATCTTTGAAATAGGTTACTTTTAATTTAGTATTTACATCTAAGTTTACTATAGAGTTATCTGGTAAAATGATATTTTTTAATATTTTATGTTTCGTACTATAATCTTTTGTATAAATAGGCATAAATTTTGTATATACACTAAAGTAAAGTATAATTAAAAGAGCTGCTGCTGCAAGTAAAGGCTTAAAACTTCTAAAAAGTTTCTCTCTTTTTATCTCTTTGTCTACTTCATCTGTCAATTTTTTTGTATAAGAAGATGGTATCTGCTTAAAACTATTTCTTAGAAATTTAATATTTTCATATTCTTTTTTATTTTCAAGCTCTTTTATCCATAAATTAAATCTTTGTTGTTCACTATTATTTAATCCTTCTTGTTCAAGGTTTAGCCAGTTTATAGCTTCTTCAATTATCTTTTCATTACTTTTCAAGCTTTTTCTCCTTGGCCATTTTCAAGTCTATCTTTGATTTTAAGTGTTGCATTTGTAATGTGTTTTTCTACAGTACTAATATTTATATTCATTTTATGTGCAACTTCTTTTCTTGTAAAACCTTGAATTACATGAAGTGTAAAAGCTTGTTTACTTCTTTTAGGTAAGTTTTGAACTAAATCTAAAAGTTCAATATATTGAGTTTGTTTGTAAAAAAGTTCTTCAGGCTGTTGCTCTTTTGGAATTGTAAAATTTGCTTCTTCATAATCGATTTTAAAAAAATTTTTATTTTTTCTTGATTCATCTATTAAAAGATTTTTTGCCATTCTATAAAGATATGCTCGGTGATTTTTTATCTGATTTTTATCTTCTATCTCAATAATCCGTGCATATGATTCTTGTGTTATATCTTTTGCTTTTTCTTTATCTCCAGTAAGTTTTTGAACATAATTTAGAATTTCTTTATAATAGTCAATCAAAAATATTTACCTTTTATTTTAATATATATTATCATAATCAATATAAAATAGGGTTTAGTACTATTTTAAACCCTATTTTTTTAGAATGTATATTTTAATTTAAAATTGAACCTTCTTGGTTCTCCATAGTTTACTCCAAAACTATGAACTGATGAATAATATTTTTTGTCAAATAAGTTGTTGATATTTAATTGTCCTGATAAATTCTTTGTAAAGTTATACTCTCCAAATAAATTTGTAAGCATGTAAGCTTCTTGTCTTGCATCACCTTCAAAAGCAGCAGATTTCCAATTTACTCCACCACCTATACTAAATTTATCTTTGTAGTATTTAACATTTAATTTAAGTTGTTTATTTGGATTACTTGTATTTATTTTATTATTTTGTGCATCTTCAAGTCTAAAATAAGAGTAGCCTAAAAGTAGTTGTATTGAATCTGTTAATTCCCCTGCAACTTCAAGTTCAACTCCTTTACTTGTTGAACCTTCAACTGCTTTATATGCTCTTTCTGCTGTACCTTGGATTACTCCATCTATTTGACCAATATTATCTTGTTCAATTCTAAATAAACTAATAGTAGTATTTAATTTATTATTTAAAAATGATGCTTTAGCTCCAATTTCATAATTTATTCCTTCAATAGGCTCAAGAAGTTTTGATTTTTGATTTCTTAAGTTTTGAACTTGAAATATTTTAGTATAGCTTCCATATAAAGAGTAAATATCATTAATATCATAAATAATACCTGCATACGGAATAATCTCATTTTTATACTCTAAATCAATCTCACTTCTTCTTAATATTCCTTCTTCTTTATAATTAGCTAATCTTGCACCTAAAATAATTTTTAAGTTATCACTTAATGCTAACCTTGAAGCTGCATATAGTCCAGTTTGTGTAATTTTTGAGTCATCAAAGATATCAAAGTTATCCCAATCTGGTTCATCTGGTCTGTTATTATTATAAATGTTTATAGATGGACCATCATAATTCCAAGCATATTTTGTGTAGTTTTTAGTTTTACTTATTGAGTATCCCATTAAAAATTCATGTTCTAAATTAAATAATTCAAAGGGTATTGAAGTATATATATCAAAACTGTCTGTTTTTGTTTCTCTTTTGGGATAATATGCTTGGACAAAATTTACAAGTCCTGCTCCAGTATTTTTATTTAATGCTTGATTTAGTGTCCCCCATACATCACCGTTTACTAAGGTGTTTTTTTCAGGCAAACTAAAATTTGTATGAGTATATGTGGCATGAATTTTTATATCCTTCTTTAAATAGTGTTCTAATTCAATAAAATAAGACTTTTCAGTAGAATCCTTATATGTCCAATCACTTCCAAGCCAAGTTGATCTATCTAAAGAAATTGTTTTTGAGCCATTACTAAAAGTAACTGGCAGTAATGACCTAATTGAATTATCTACTCGTGTATTAACATATGAACTTCCCAATGTAAGAAGTGTTTTGTCTGACAAATCAGCTTCGATTGTTCCAAATAGAACTTTTTTTTCTTCTTCTATTTCATCAATAAAAGAGTTTTCTTGTTCATATGAAGCAATGATTCTTCCTCTTAATGTTCCTTTATCGTTAAGTTTGGACATCAAATCAATTTGTGTTTTATATTTATCCCAACTTCCAGTTTCTAATGAAATAGAAGAATTAAAATTTTTGCTATAGGCTTTTTTTCTAACTAAGTTAATAGTTGCAGAAGGCTCTCCTGTACCAGAAAGAAGTCCTGTTGCACCTCTGACTATTTCAACTCTATCGTAGATTGATAAGTCTTGTGCTTTTGCAGTACCTCTATTTGGCATATATCTATTTATACCATTAACTTGAAAGTTTTTTATTTCAAAACCCCTTGAGTAAAATGTTGGAGTTGAACCATTATTTTTATCATAAGATATTCCTGTGGCAATATCAGTAATATCTTCTAAATACTCAACCCCTAAATCATTTAATTGCTCATTTGTTAGAACAGAAATACTTTGAGGAGTATCTTTTATAGAAAGATTCATTTTAGTAGCACTATTCATATTTGCAATAGTATAAGAGTTAGATTTTTCAGTAACATTATAGATGTTTTCTACAATATTAACTTCGCCTAAACTACTCTTTTCATGTTTTGTAGTATTTTTTTCTTTTATGAAAATAGTATCATTTTCGATTGTTGATTCAAGATTAGTTCCTTCAAGAAGTTTTTTAAGTGTCTTTTTTAAACCTTTAACATTTTCAATATTTTTTGCTTTTTTATTTTCAATTAGTCTACTATTAACAATATATGGAATATCTGCTTTTTTAGAGATAATTTCCATTGCTTCTTTAAGAGTTTTATTCTTAATCGTAAAAGTATTTGTTGCATGTAAATTTGTTAATAGCAATAATGCTAATCCTGGTGCAATAAAAGATTTTTTTATTGACATTCTATTTCCTTGTATTTGATTTTGATAACCGTTATCTAATATATTAAGACGATAATATTCAAAAAAACGGTAAAAAAATACAAAGAAATTTTGAAATTTATAGATTAATACTCTCTTCCATAAAGTTCTGATGCTTCTTGGATTATTAAAAAAGCATCTTTGTCATATTTATTAATTATACTTTTTAAAAGTTGTAGTTTTGAAATATCAATAATAACTAAAATAAGAGTTTTATTTTGTTGATGTTTCAAATTATATCCATAAAGTATAGTTCCATGTTCACCTAACTTTTCATCTATATGTTCAGATAATATCTTTACATTATTTGTTACTATTGTTACTGATTTTTGAGCAGGTTTCCCTGAAAGTAAAATATCTATGATTCTTGAAGTAATATATACTCCAATAACACTAAATAGCGCTTTTTGTACATCATTATAGACAAAAATAGAGCTAAACATTATTAGCGCATCAATGAAAAGAAGAATTTGAGAAGTTTTAAATCTACTATAATTTGCAAGAATTTCTGCAAGAATTGTAGTTCCTCCTGTTGAAGATTTTCCAAGCATAATAAAGCCAACTCCTAAACCAACTAGTAAACCTCCAAAAATTGCAGCTAGTATAGTTTCATTTGTAACTGCATTTACATCTAAAAACTCTTTTAATATATCTGTAAAAAAAGAGATTAATGCAATACTTATTAAGGTTCTTATAACAAAACCTTTTCCAAAATATTTCATTCCTATAAGTATAAGTGGTGCACTTACAATTGCAATCCAAAAGCCAAGAGTAATAGAAGGGAAAAGAGTATAAAAAAGTTGTGCTAAACCTACTCCTCCTCCTGTAATAATACTATTTGGACTTAAAAAAGCAACTGCTGAATAAGATATCATAAATGAACCAAAAGTAATAAAAAAAGCTTTTTTTATTAAATTCATAATACTCCTTAATTTTTTTGCAGATTATAGGTAAAAATAGATTTTTATTCTTCACTAAAATTGTCTATTTTATTATCTATTATTGCTTAAAATAATTTTATAAGATATAATATAAAAATGAAAAAAGATACTCAAAAAAGACATAGTAAAATTGCAAATGATGTTATGCACTATATATATAAATATATAAACACTGATATAAATTTAGATGAGTTAAGTATAAGTTTAAATATTAGTAAATTTCATATGCATAGAGTTTTTAAAGAAGAGTTTGAACAAAATATTTATCAAACAATAAAATCAATTAGATTACAAAAAGCAGTTAGCTTACTTCTTACAAATAAAAACTCAACATTAAGTGAAGTAGCAAGAGTTTGTGGTTATAGCTCGCAAGCAGCATTTATTAGAGTATTTAAAACTAAATATAATATGACACCTAAATATTATAGAAATGGTGGATATAAAGAGTTAATTAGTTTTAATTGCCTAAAAAAATTTAATCTAAAAGCAAAAATTGTAAAAATAGAGGAACAAAAAGCATACTATATAAGGCATAAAGGTGATAAAGAATCTTTTTGTAAGGCATGGGAAAAAATAGATACATGGCTTTTATTAAAAGGTTATAAAAAAGCTAAAAGAATTAATCTTTTTCATCATAATATTGCTATTGATTTACTTGATGATTCAAGATGTACAGCAGCAGTAATCTTAGATGAAAATATTAAAGATACAACTTTTGCTACTCTTACAATGCCAAGTGCAGTATTTGCAAAATTTACTTTCAATGGTAGTTATGAAGAGTTTAAAAGTTTTGTTATTTGGGTATATTTTGATTGGTTGATAAATAGTGGTTTTGAAGCTACAACTGAGCCTTCATTTGTAGTTTATAATAATACAAACTATTTAATAAATGAAGGCTGTTTAAATTTAGATTTTTATATATGTATTTGTATGTAATTACTTTTTTAATTGTGCCATTAAGAGTTTTGTATTTTTTGCACTAAAATATAAAGCTAATGCAATAAATAAAAAACCAAGAGATAAAAGTATAATTAAAGGCATTCCTAACTCTTTACTTCTTTGTCTTGGTTGTGATAGTTTTTTACTAACTTCCTTAGAGGCTTTTACACTAAAGCCTTCAAGTGGGGCAATACCTGCTTTTACTATTTGGTGTCCTGGCCCTCCATCTAAAACTACTTGATACTCTTCTTTTGGAATATCAAGAGTTATTTCACTCTCATCAGGAAGTCTTTTTTTAAATAAAATTTCTCCTGTTGCTAATGATTCAAGTCTTATCATAGCACCTGCTGCTTTTTGGCCATTACTAAATTCACCTATAACTGTAATTGTATTATCTTCATTATCTAATACATTCATTAAAAGAGTATGTGCACTTAAGTTTGTTACTAAAAAAAGTGTTAAAAATATATATCTTAATTTCATTGTTTTCCTTTATATTTTTGCTTTAAAAAATTTTTTTGCTTCAGTTCTATTATTTGGTAGTTTATAAGCTAATAGCATAAGTACTAACCCAAATAAAAACAAGGCTATATCAACATTTAAAATAGTATTCATTCCTAAAGTATATAAATCAAAAGGAGTGAAACCTACACTATAAAAATGCATGAATGGAGTAAATATAAAAAATAATGCTCCTATAAAAAGGAACTCTTTTGTTGCTTGATAAGAGCAAATTCTATAAAATGCCCAAGTAAGTGTTGCTAACCAAAATACAAAAAATAGTCCTTTTTGCCAAACAAGTCTATCTTGCATATCAAATGGCAAAATCCATTGAAGCAAGAAAATTAAACCAGTTGCTGGAATGACTCCAATCATTACTGCAAGAGAAAGTTTCCCAAACCAGTGATAAAAAGGGATTTTATGTTCATATCTTTTTGCTCTTTTTTCAAGCCAAAGCATCACACCAAAACCAATAGCAAGTCCACAAATAGCCATAAGAATTGCAATAAAAAAACGAGTAAAAACATCAACTCCAAAAAGTAAATGTAAAAAATACATACTATCTACAAATAGTTTTGACCAATGGGCATCTAAAACTTTAATATTTTCAATTAAACTTCCATCAACACCACTTAAAATAACAGTAGGGTCATTATATATTCCATTTAAAAATGGCATTTTAGGATTGTATCCTTCAAGTTCAACTTGTGCACTTGAATCTTTCCAGTTAATAAGTTTTATTTTATGGAAATTTACATCTGGATTAATTTGTTGTGCTTTTTTTATTAGTTCATTTATTGGAAGCATCTGTACTGTATCACCTTTTTTTTCAATTTTTTGTCTATCTGGATTTAGTACAGGTCTTATTAATCTACCTATTTGATGTGTTTCTCCTTGTGAACTAATATAAGCCATAGGTGCAGAGCCTGTATAACCAATATTCATAAGTGCACCTGTTAGTGTTACAATAATAAAAGGAGCAAATATCCAAGTGAAAATTTTTCTATGCCATTTTGAGAATTTACTTTGTTGATTTTTACCTTTGTTCTTATATTTGATAATATATACTTGTATTAAACCACCAATTGTTAAAAACATTACTCCAACAGCAACAAAACCAAAAAGTACATATCCAAAGGTTTTTAAAGGTCTTCCATAATGCATACTATTTAAAAACCAAGCAAGTTCAGAAATATCCTTTTCATCTTTTACTCTTTCCATAGTATTTGGATTAAATACAACTGCTTGAGTAAATCTATGTCTAATTTTTAATGCAGGGTCACCTCTGTATCCTGGTAATTGAATAACTATATTATTTCTTGGAAATTCAGGGTCTGAAATAACTGGGTCAATCATAGCTGAATAGTTTATCTCTTTAATGTCAGCAGCTTGAAAATGTCGTGAAGGTTTTTCCCAAGTATTTATATATGGTAATAAAATTGCAAAAATCCCAAAAAATACAGCAACATACATAAATAATGAGAAACTAATCCCAACAGCTACATGAACTCTTTGTAATCTTTGTTTTAAAAGTTTTGAAGAATTATCACTCATATTAATTTCCTAAAATAAAAAATGCAATAGCTATTATAAAAATAATAGAAGGAATAAAAACTTTGTATAAAGCTATCATTTTAGTTGAAGATAAAGATATCCATAAAGCAGCAACTGCCCATGCTAGAGTATTAAACATCAATGGTATTATTATTGATTCTCCTGCAGTTCCTGGAAGTATGAATACAAGTAAGGTCATAGCTAGATAAGCAACTAGTAGACCACCAAATATCGAGCATATAGTCCTAAAAAGGCCAATTTTTTTTCCGCTTTTTTCAGGAGTGTTTAGTTTTTTAAGTATAGAAATTGATTTGTTATTCAAAAACGCACCTTTATTTAATTTTGATAATTATAATCATTAAACTATGAATAAAAACTTAATAATATTTATAACATGATAAGAATAAGTAAATCGCAAAGCAATCACATAGAAAAAATTAGATATAATGGCAAAAATTTTATGATGAAAGATAGTTATGATAGATATAAAGTTACTACAAAAAGATTATGAAACTACTGCAAATGCTCTAAAAAGAAAGGGTGTTGCTCAAGAATTACTTGATAGTTTAAAAACAATCTCACAAGATGCTAAAGTAAAAAGACAAAGTATGGAAGAGGTTACTGCTGAACAAAATAGACTATCAAAAGAGTTTGGAAGATATAAAAAAGAGGGACTTGATATAGCACCATTACAAAAAAATATTGGTGAGTTAAAATCAAAAAAACAAGATTTAGAAGATGAAGTAAGAGTTTTAGAAGAGAAATTAACTTCAATTGCTTTGGGTGTTCCAAACTTTCCAGATGAAAATGTTCCAAATGGTGAAAGTGAAGATGAAAATGTTGTTTTAGAAACTATTGGAGAAAAACCTTCTTTTGATTTTGAACCAAAGGAGCATTGGGATTTAGGTGAAAAAAATGGATGGTTAGATTTTGAAAGAGGAGTAAAGCTAGCTAAATCTAGATTTTCAGCTATGAAAGGAGTTGCTGCAAGATTAGAAAGAGCATTGATTAATTATATGCTTGATTTTAATAGACAAAGAGGTTTTGAAGAGTGGTATGTTCCTTTTATGGCAAACTCAAATACTTTGCAAGGTACGGGACAACTTCCTAAGTTTGAAGATGATTTATTTAAAATTGAGGGTGAGGACTTATATCTTATTCCTACAGCTGAGGTAAGTCTTACGAATCTTTATAGTGATGAAATAATTGCAGTTGATGAACTACCTTTAATGTTAACTTCATATACTCCATGTTTTAGAAAAGAAGCAGGAAGTGCAGGGCGTGATACTAGAGGATTAATTAGACAACATCAATTTGACAAAGTTGAAATGGTAGCAATTACTAAACAAGAAGACTCAGAAGAAGTATTTGAAAAAATGGTTGCTTGTGCTAGTGATTTATTGACTTCTCTTGGACTTGCACATCAAAAAGTGATGCTTTGTACAGGTGATTTAGGATTTAGTGCTGCAAAAACAATTGACTTAGAAGTTTGGCTTCCAGGACAAAATAAATATAGAGAAATCTCTTCAATCTCAAATACTAAAGAGTTTCAAGCAAGACGTGCAAAAATTAGATATAAAGAGAATAAAAAGAATATTTTAGCACATACATTAAATGGTTCTTCTTTAGCAGTAGGAAGAACTTTAGTAGCTATTATGGAAAACTATCAACAAGAAGATGGTTCTATAAAAATACCTGAAGTACTTAAAAAGTATATGTAATTTATCTTTACTATTTAGTAGGAAACTTTTAGTTTCCTACTCTTCTAAAAATTAAATTCGCAATTTTAATAATACATTCACATCTATTTATCAATAATTTAAGAAGTAAATTTTAATTCTCTCTTTAGTTCATAGTTAGGAATGAGAATGACTAAATGAGAGAATTAAAAAAAAGACAAAAGAAGTTTTGTAAGACTTATTATGTAGGGAAGGAGACATATATATAAGTAAAACTTCTTTGACCGTATTATATAACTTTATAAAAATTATATACTTGATTTATATCAAATAAAAGTAAACTTTTAGTAAATTTTTTAATAAAAAAGAGATTCTTGTAATAAAATTCTAAAATTTATAGATAAATTACTATAAAATAATAATTATAGTAATTTTCTATTTCTAAATGCAAGTGCAATTATAAAGAGTATAATAAGTGCACTTACTGGAACAAAAGTAGGAATAGGTACAGGGTCACCAGCTGCATAAGAATGTTTTCCACTTAAATAGTAGTTTACTCCAAAATAAGTCATGATAATTGAAGCATAACTTATAAGTGATAATACTGCATATAAAAACTCTGTTAAAATACCTTTTATATAGCGTAAATGAATAATCACAGCATAAATTAAAATAGATACTAATGTCCATGTCTCTTTTGGATCCCAACCCCAATATCTACCCCAAGATTCATTTGCCCAAATACCTCCTAAAAAGTTACCTATTACTAATAAAACTAATCCTATTAAAAGTGACATCTCATTTATTCTATTGGCTTCTTTTATACTTAGAAGAATAGAAAAGAAGTTTTCATTTTCTTTATTTTTATTTATTAAAGCAAAAAGAGTTAAAGCTATAAAACCAAGTAAAGCACTTAATCCTAAAAAGCCATAACTTGCAGTAATAACACTAACATGAATAGTAAGCCAATATGATTTTAAAACAGGTGCTAAAGTCGTAATTTGTGGTTCCATCCAGCTTAAATGAGCAACAAATAGTGTAATTCCACTTAATATACCAGTTGTTGCTAATGCAAGATTTGATTGTCTTGAGAAAAACATCCCTGATAATACTATTGCCCAAGCAATATAAATCATTGATTCATAACCATTTGACCAAGGAGCATGACCTGCTACATACCATCTAAGTGCAAGTCCAAAAGTATGAACAATAAATCCTAAAGTAAGTAATATAAGAGTGATTTGTGTAAACTTTTTTATATTAAGATTTTGTTTAAAAATATTTATAAAAACAGTTATTAAAAGAGTAAATCCTAAAATCAAATAATAAGGTGTTAATCTTTCAAAAATGTTATATTTATTAAACATTAATTCTGCTTGTATTTTCCATTTTGTTGGTATTATATGTGTTGCATATTTTTTTTGAAATAGTTTAATTTCATCTAATTTTTCATTAACTTCATCCCAAGAGCTACTATTTTCATTTGCTTGTTTTAAAGTAATAAAATAGTCTTGCATAAGTTGTTTTATATTAAGTGCTTGTTCTTTTGGCATACTAATATCAGAACTATCATCTAAAACTCTTAACGCAATAGAAGGAGCAACCCATCTATTTTTTTCATCATAAGCTATTGGAAAAGCTTTAAAAAAATCTCCTATAAATAATGAATATGCAATATTTAATCTTTCATCAACTTTGATTAGTTCTTTGTCAAGTTTTGTTCTATTTATAGGTTTTTTTGTATTAGCTTTTTCTAAAAGATTTTGAAGTTTATATTTCCCATCTTTTGTATATATATCATTAAAACTTATAGCTTTTTTATTTTTATCAATTTTTAAAATCTCTTTTAATTTATCGTTTTTTATTTTTATAAATTCAACACTTTGCCAAACTTTTGGGTATAACATCATACTTAAAAAGAATTGGTTTTCATCAAGATTAAAAATCTTATCTTTTCTTGCTATTTTATTTACAATTTCAATAGCTAGTGAGTTAACTGGTTTTATTCTTCCTTGATAATCTTGAATTAAAAAACTTCCAAAATAATCTGAATGTTCTTTATCAATATTTTTAATACTGCTAATTAACTCTTCATTAATTACATTTTTTGCAAAAGATGGTGTATTTAGACCAAGTAGTAAAAAAAGTGTTAATAAAATTGAATTTGAAACATTTTTTAATTTGTAATCTCTTTTTATCTGTTCAATATTAAACTTTTTGTTACTTAGTTTTCTAAATCTTCCATTTTTACTAAAAAGATTTAAAAACAGACCTGTAAAAAGTAAGAAATATCCAATGTATGTAGGTATTTTTCCTGGGTCTTTATTTACTGATAATATTGTTGCAGTTTCATCTTGTTTATAAGAAGATTGAAAAAATCTATATCCTTTATAATCTAAAGTATTATTCATATAGATTCTATAAAATTTATTCTCTTTTAAATTTTTATCAACTATTTCAATATCACTTAAATATGATGATGGAGAGTTAGAACCAGGGTATCTATCAAGTTGAAAATCTAATAATTTTATGCTAAAAGGAAGAGTTATAGGCTTAGAACCCCACTGTAATTTAAAATTTATTCCTTGAAAAGTTGTTTTAGAAATAAACCCTTTATTTGAGCCACCTTTTCCATATAAAGCAATTTTTTTACTTTTGTTATTAAAGATTAAATCAACTAAAATAGCATCTAGCTGATTTTCTTTTTTTATTTGATTGTTTTGTGCACTCACAACTTTTAAAGTACCTTTTACACTTGCTTGTTTAATCATAAATTGAGTTTGCCCCACTTTATATACTCTTGTTTTAGATAAAATTATCTCTTTATTTGCTGGAATTATTCCATCTTTTTTATTTTCAATTGAATACCACGCAGTAGAGATATTTGCTTTATATAAAATTTGTCCATTTTTTTTAGTTGTGATTGTTACAAGAGGTCTTTTATAATCTTTTAGTTGTTTATTTAATGCAAAATCTAAAAATTGTGTCTTTTTTAGTTGTGTATCTTTTAAGTCTATACTTTTAACTCCACTAAATGTTGATACTACTATATTTGCCATTGGAATACCATTTTCATCATCAACTATTTGTTCAATAGCATTTGGTACAAATTTATCAAATTTAATTTTGATATTTTTATTTTTAAAATTAAAATTATGTTCAAAATTTGTTTGATTAAGTTTAGTCATTAAAACTTTTTGCTCATATTTTAAATTTTCATTTTGTCTATTTGCTTCTATTTGAATATATTCATCAAGTGTATAAATGATATTTTGTTTTTTACCTTCATCAATTGTCATGGTTGCTTCATAACCTAAATATCTAGTAAGTGCTGAACCTATAAAAATAAAAATAAAAGAGATATGAATTAATAAAATAAAAAATTTCTTTTTTTGATACATTTTAAACCAATAGATGTTAAAAACTACACCTAAAGTTAGTATTAACATTATTAATTCAAACCAAGTTTGTCCATATATGAAAGATTTTGCGCCTAAGGGCCCAAAGTCATTCTCTACAAAAGTAGCAACTGCACATGCAAGAGCAAAAAATAGCATAAATACAGTCATGATTTCCATACTAAAAAGATTTCTTATTGTTTTTTTCATAAATTAATCCATAAAATATTTAAATTTTATAAGTAACACAAGAAGTAAGGAAGATAGGGATTGTGTTACTTATAAAAGTTAGAGTATATAATAAAAAGAGGGAAAATCCTCTTTTTATTTTTAGTTATAAGAAGTTTTATCTTCTATTCCTTTTGTAGATTCTGGATTATAAAGACCTTTTTTCTCAGCCTCTTTTTTCCATTGTGGTACTAAGTTTTTGTTGAATCTTTCTTTATCTTCAACAAGTTTTTTAAATGGAAGTCCAATAATTTTTTGAGCTTCTTCTTTAGTTTTATACTCAGGTGCCTTATAATCAACAGCTCCATGTTTAGCTAAAATTTTAGCTAATTTGATTCTAGCTTGTCCAGCTTTATCAATAGCAGTTGCTAATACTCTTAGTGTTTCTTCTGGTGCATGGAAGAAAGCAGGGTGTGAAGCAACAGCATAATCCCATCTCCATTGTGCGTGTCTAATATCTTTTAATACAGGTGCCATCTCTTCTTTAGTAGCTCCCACTTCCCAAGCTTTACCAGCTTCTAGGTGCGCAGCAGAGATTTGAACCATAGCTTTTTTATGAAGCTCATTTTTTCTTTCTCTTTTTTCATTGATATTAGCAAGTAACTCTTTTTCACTAACTCTGTGGCAATTCATACAAGTTTTACTCATATTCTCTAATGGATTACCAATATTGTGGTCAGTATATTTGATTCCACCCTCTTGTGTATATGGCATGTGACAATCTGCACAAGAAACATTATTTCTTCCATGTGCACCTGTTTTCCACATTTCATATCCTGGGTGCTGAGCTTTTAACATTGGAGTTTTTGAAATCTTATGTGTCCAATCAGAAAACTCAATTTCATCATAGTATTTTTCCATATCATCAACTGTAAAACCATTTTTCCATGGTAATGTAACAACAGCTGCTTTTTTACCACTAGCAGTTTTTCTTTTGTCAAAATAGTACTCTACGTGACATTGAGCACAAACTAATGTTCTCATATCTTGTTGAGTAGCATCTTCCATTTTTAGTGTACCTTCTGTTGCTAATGCTCTATCAAGATACTTTCTATTTACTTGTAACTCCATTGTTTTAGGGTTGTGACAGTCCATACATCCAATTGGATTTATAACTTCTGAACCATATTTTGCCCATTTGCCTGTGAAGTACTCTTCTTCACCTTGTTCATCCATTAATCTTGGAACATCTGGTGATTTACAAGTCCAACATGCAGTTGGCATTGGTCCAGTTTTTTCATCAACTGGTGCTCCTGTTCTTAATGTATTTCTATTGTCTTCAATTGCATAAAAGTGCCCTCTTGGAGCATTATAATCTTTTGAAAACCCATATCCTGCCCATAACACAACAAGCTCAGGATACTCTTTTAACATATCATGGATATCATCAGAGTTTTTAGTCTGTTTCCAAGAATCAAACTGTCTTGGATAGTACTTTCTAAACTCTTCATTTTTTGTTTCCCATCTTTTTTCCATTTGTGGAACACTGTTAATCTGTTTTTGTTCATCTTTTTTTTCATTAATTGACGCAACTAAAACAGACATTAGTCCAATTGCTATTAAAGAAATAGCAAGAAGAATTTTATATTTTTTCATGACAACTTACCTCTATTTCATTTTTTCTTTAACCCCAAGATTATATGGAGTTGATATTAAACTACGAACTTTACCGTGTGGCACATATTTGTGACACTCCCAGCACTTTCTACCAGTCTCAAGACTTCCGTCTTCACCGCTATGATATTTGTCAGCATTTAGCTTCAATGTCGCACTTTCACTTGCATGACATCGAATACAGTTAGCTTGTACACGGCTTGCACCATCATCACTTATTTGAATATTGTTCTCATAAGTGTTTAATGTGAATGCAACTGAGTGATTCCACCCATCTATTGCTTTTGATTTGTATTTTGCTACAACATCTCCAACAGGTAGGTGACAATCAACACATCCTGCCACATTTTTATGTGAACTTTTTTCCCAAGTTGCATAGGCTGAATTCATTGTATGACAATTAATACAGGCCTTTGGGTCACTTGATAAATATGACAACATGTTAGATGCATATACTGTGTAAACAAAAAGCGAAGCGGCAACAAGAATACTTAAAACTGTTCCATAAACAACAATTTTTTTGTTCTTTTCCATCCTAAATCCTTTAAGTTACTCTGAAATTATAAAATTAATTAAAGGTAACTCTCTTGACTTAAATCAAGAAATTACAATTGAAGTGAATATTCATTCATATTTAATAATTATTGTTTATGTAGTAATAGTAGTTCTAAAAATTAGTTTAAAAGAAGAAGTAGGCTATATATGGTGTTTTTGAAGCAAGAATCATAAATTAATCTTATACATAGTTTTATTGTTATATTGTAGTGTTAAATTTGTGTAAATTTATAAATTTCTTAAAAATAAAAATTAAATTTAGCTTTAAGTAAAAAACAATAGCTAAAAAATTTATTATTTTACATAAACTTTAAAATCATATGTTTTATTATCAATCTTAACTTTAATATATCCTTTAGTTACTGTATAGTGTTTATAGGTTAATACTTCTGCTATTTTTATCTTTCTTTTATTAAATATAGATTCAGATTTTTGGAAATATCCTTTAGAATTTCCAATGTACACTTCTGGCTTAGTATGAAAATATTGTCCAAAAACAACAATTTTAGTGTAACAAGTACCATTATAATCAGCTTTTGTTCTTCTAGTATGTTGTACATTTTCACCATTTCCATGTTCATCAAAGATTCCAATGGCATGGGCACTTTTAATATTTGTTGAAGCACTATAAAGGTTTAAAGATAAAAAAAGTAAAACTACTTTAAAAAAAATCAATTTTTTCATAAGTAATTTTACTCTTTTAATGTGAAAGATTTGTGTAGTTTTTTAAATATATGAGATTACTCTTCTTTTTTCATTATTCTGTATTTTCATATCATCATATAGTTTTTGATATTTCATTTTATCTTCAAAAGATATTGGTGTTCTAACTGATTTATATTCAACTATTTGATTACTTTTTTTTACAACACTAATTTGTGCATAAACCCAATAAAAACCTTTATCTTTTCGTAAGTTTTTTATAACTCCACTCCATGATTGATTTTTTTGTAAACTATCCCATAATTCTTTAAAAACTTTTTTAGGCATATCAGGGTGTCTTACACAATTATGAGGTTTTCCAATAAGCTCATCAATACTATAACCACTTATTTGTGCAAAAGTATCATTTGCGTAAGTGATATTTCCTTTTAAATCAGTTCTTGAAACAATTAACTCATTTTTAGGAACAATAGTCTCTATTAGAAATTCACTTTGATTGTATTGCATTTTATTTTCCTATTTTATCAAAATGTTTAGCAAAACCTTGTACATTTTTCTTTTTCAAGTCACCACTATAAACTATATCATCTGGGTTTATATTATCATCATTTAGCATACTTGGAACAACATCAGAGTTTTCTAATACTTGCATATGCTCATTTAACTCCTCTTCACTGTAAGCCATTTGCATATCTGCACTAATTATATGAGGAAGGCTTTCTATAACTCTTAATTTTTCAAGCTCTTCTTCTACATTTTTCCCTTCAATAGTAATAATTACTCTTCCTATTTCATCATGCATGTGATAATCACATGCTTCACACTCTTTTAGATTTTGTACTACTTCATCTAAGTGTTTAGGTAAAGTTTGTACAACAATACTTGAAATATTCATCTAAAATCCTTTAGTTTTTTAGTTTATAATAGTTAATGTTTTTATCATCACTAGAAACAAATACCTCTTTTTCATTTAAAAAAACAATATTTGTAATAATCATTTTATTTCCTACTAGTTTATAAAGTTCTGTTTTAGTTAATGTATTAAAAATTGTTACATTATTTAATTCATCACTTGCAAAAGCTCCTAAACTTGAGCTAGGACTTAAGGCACAACTATAAATTAGAAAAGCAACCTCTTTGTAATATGCATTTTTATTTATTGCATTGTAAACTACACTTCTTCTATCTTGACCTGCTGTTATTATTTTATTCTTTTTCCAATCAACTTGATAAACATTATCTAAGTTTTGATACTTATAATCTTTTACAAATTTTCCATTTGATGTTTTATATTCGTGTAGTACACCACTTTCATCTGCTATTATTATTTTTGATTTATCATCATTTAATGAAAAGTCTGAAAATCTTGATTGAGAAGCTTGTCTTTCATAGATAATTTTTTTGTTTTTTAAATCATATAAAAATAGTTGATTACTTAAAAGTGTATATAAAATCCTATTTTTAGAAAGAAATTTAGCTTTTGCTATAAAAAGTCTTTTTTCATCACTAATAATAGTATGAAGTTTTTCATTCTCATAAATAAAAATATTTCTTCCACCTTTATTTCCTTGGGAAAGAATTAGTATTTTATCTTTAAATACATCAACACTATATACTTTAGCATTAATTGTATCTCCCATGAAATCTTTTATTTTAGGAATAGATATCTGTTTTAATCTTTTTTTTGTGTTTATATCAAAAATATCGATGCTACTATTAGTAGTAGCTACATAAAGTTTTTGATTATTTATAACCATATCTGTAACCCCACCATTTGCTTTTAATGAGTCAATTGGTTTAAGAGTTTTTATACTTGCGTTTAAATAAAGTGTTGATAAAAGGATTATAAAAACAACTTTAATTATTCTCATTTTATGCTCCTATTTCAATTGCATCTGCAGGACAGTATTTTATACAAAATCCACATGAGGTGCAGTTACTATTTATTTCTGGTCTAAACATAGCTACAAAATCAATTGCATCATCTAAACATGGGTCTTTACATGAAAAACACATAGTTTGGTTCCACGCAAGACATTTTAAGATATTAATTGAAATTTTTACATCAATACTCTTTTTATTTTCTACTTTTAAAACATCAGTAGGACAAGCAATTGCACACTTATCACAATAAGTACAACCACCTTTTGAAAAATCAATAATAGGAGTTTTATCTTCACAAATTGAAATAATTTTTTCCTCACAAGCAATTGCACAAGCTCCATCACATTTTATACAACTTTCAAAAAAAAGCTCTTTATTATCATAATAAGGAGGCCTTACTATTTCTAATACTTCTTCATTTGTAAGTTTAGATTTTATCGAGCTAAAAAGTTCTCTTCTTTTCATAGGCTACCTTTTAAAATAGAAGAGGGTATCTTCTATTTTAATATCTATTTAACACCTTCATTCATAGTGTCAATTAAATTTGATGCATTTTTTGCATCTTTTGATTTAAAATCAGGTTGAAAAGTATTTTCAACTAATTGACCTTTTGATTGAGGCGCATGACATTGACTACAATTAAATCTTGCACCAGCTAATGTATTTAATTTTTTATAATCTGCTAATACTAAATCACTTGTGTTTGTTACTATTTTTCCATCTTTAACTATTTTACCATCTTCTAAAAGTTTTGTCACTGGTCTAAAATCAGTAAAGTGTGATTTTGGAATTGGTGTTGCATTCATTGTTTCTGCAACCCCTGGAGTGTGACAACTTGTACAAGAATTGTTATTTATTGTAATTGGTAACATACCTTCTACATCATGTGGAATCATTGGAGGAGCATTCTCAAATGATCTTTGGTAAGTAATACCTGTTCCTGCTGGAGTACTTGTATATTGTGTTTTATCTGCAACAGTTGAACTTTCAGAGTAAAGGTCAGTTTTTCTTAATCCTAAAGACTCTTCACTAACAGTTTTTTGGCTTGTAGCACATCCAGCAACAAATAACGTAGCTGCTGTTGCAATACCTAAAGCTATATTAGTTAACTTCATTTTGTTTCCTTTTTAAATTTTTTATTGAAAAGTTAAGAGCTTCATCATCGCATACTTCAATACATCTACCACAGTTTGTACACTCACCTGAAGTAACAGGTATAGAGTCTTTTGTTACCATAAATAGTACTTGTGACTCTGGACAAACCTCTTTACACTTCATGCACGCTGTACAATTTTCGTGATTGTGATGAACTCTTATTAAACTAAATTTTCCAATAAGTGAATAAAAACCACCAATTGGACATATATGACCGCACCAGCCATTTTTTAATACAAAAAGATCAAATAAAAATATAATTACCATAGCAGCCCAACCAAAGCCTAATCCAAAGATTAAACCTCTGTGTATCATAGATACAGGTGAAACAAACTCAAATGCTGCATATCCCATGAAAAAAGAGATAAATAGACTTAAAATTAGTACGTAATATCTTATATTTCTTGTTGCAGGTTGTCTTTTTTGAATTTTATTAAATCCAAATTTTCTTCTAATATAATTACTTAAATCAGTAATCATATTAACAGGACAAACCCAAGAACAAAAGGCTCTTCCACCAATAAACATATAAAATATAAATATGATAATAGCTCCTATTAAAACATCACTTGCTATTACTGCACCAGCTACAAACATTTGTAAGACTGCATAAGGGTCACTTAAAGGAACCGTATCTAAAAGTTTTGAAGAACTAAGATTTCCCATAAGAAATTTAAAACCCCAAATATTAGCAGCAATATATAAAAACATAATTGTTACTTGTGTTACTCTTCTTGCAATTAAGAATTTACTTTTTTTGATTAAGTTAATCATCTAAAAGTCCTCCTAAATCGTTTAAAGAGTCAACAGCTTTTCTTTCACTAATTTTTGTTTTAGTTGTTTTGCTAGTTGCTTTTTCTAATCTCTTTTCGTCATTTTTATCCCAGCCTTTGATATAATAATCTCCAGCTTTTCCTTTAGCAACTTCATTTGGTAATACAAAAATAGCTGCTTTTTGAGTTACACATGCTTTTTCACATAAACCACAACCTGTACATACATCTGCATGAACAACTGGTTTTAAAAAGGCATGTTTTCCTGTTCTTTCATTTTTTGTATATTCAATAGTAATTGCTTCACCTAAAAGTGGGCATGCTCTATAACACGCATCACATTGAATACCCCAAAATGCAATACAACTATTCTCATCTATTACAGCAACACCCATAGAAGCTTTATTAATATCAAGCTTTTTATTAGTTGTTACTTTTGTCTCATCAAGTGCATCTGTTGGACATACAGGTACACATGGTATATCAGGACACATATAACATGGAATCTCTCTAGGAATAAAATATGGTGTTCCTAAAGGCATGTTATCTCCTGGCTTTGCTAATTTTAATGTATCATAAGGACATGCTTCAACGCACATCCCACACTTAATACATGTCTTAAGAAAATCATTTTCATCTAGTGCTGCTGGTGGTCTTAATAGAAGTGTTGATGCTGTTACTTCATCAACATATGCACTCCATATTAAACCTCCAAGTGCTGTAAGCCCTAAAGCTCTTGCACCATTTAAAAAAAACTCTCTTCTATTCATTTTTTGATCTTTTTTTGGAATGTTATTGCTCAAGACAATACTCCCTTTTTTGAATTGATAATTTTAATTGATAATGAATTTCCATGATACAAGTAAAGATTGCTCATTAGATTTGCATTTGATGTCATTATCAATTCAATTTTATTTATTAAGCTTTATAAACTTTTACTGCACACTTTTTAAAGTCTGTTTGTTTAGACATTGGACAAGTGTAATCAGCACAAACTTTGTTAATAAATACTTTTTCATCAAACCATGGTACGAATACTAGTCCTCTTGAAGGTCTGTTTCTTCCTCTAGTTTCAACTCTTGCTTTTACTTTTCCTCTTCTACTTTCTACCCAACATAATTCACCTTGTTTTACACCATATTTTTTAGCGTCTTCTGGGTGAATATAACAAAGTGCTTCAGGAACTGCTCTATAAAGTTCAGGAACTCTCATTGTCATAGTTCCAGAGTGCCAATGTTCAAGTACTCTACCTGTACTTAACCATACTGGATATTGTTCATCTGGCATTTCAGGTGAATCCATATAAGGTCTTGCGAAGATTTTTGCTTTATTTAATAAAGGTTTTTTATTTTTGTCTTTAATTCCTTGTAAATCACCTTGTGGTAAAGCTTTTGCAAGTTTTCCATAAAATGCAAAATCTGTTCCAGCTTTTCCATATTTTTTAGCATAAGGGTCATATTTAGTATTAAATCTCCATTGTGTCTCTTTTCCATCTACAACTGGCCATTTTAATCCTCTAACTCTGTGATAAGTATCAAAGTCTGCTAAGTCGTGTGCATGTCCTCTACCAAAGTCTGCATACTCTTCGAATAGATATTTTTGAATAAAGAAACCATAACCTTTAAATACTTCTCCATCACTTCCTTTTACATTTCTACTATCACCTAATGCCTCAGAGTTATCAAAACCTGCTTGTATAGGATCATTTGCATCTAATTTATAAGATTTTGCCTTTTCATTTGCAAATAAAATCTCATACATAGATGTATTTTCATCATATCCCATAGCTTTTGCTTTAGAGATTACATCTGGTAATTTTTTACCATTTCTTAAAGTATATTCACCCCATACATCTTTAATAGTAAATCTTTTTGATAATTCAACCCATTGCCAAGTATCACTCATAGAGTCACCAACAGGTAGTACTTGTTGTCTCCAATGTTGTGTTCTTCTTTCTGCATTACCATATGCTCCCCATTTTTCATAAATCATAGCAGTTGGTAAAATTAAATCTGATACTTTTGCAGAAATACCAGGATATCCATCTGAACAAACAATAAAATTATCCATTTGTCTTGCAGCCTTAATCCAATGACTAGCACTTGCAGTATCTTGATATGGATTACATACATTTACCCATGCAAATTTTATAATACCATCTTCAATATCTCTATGGATTTTCATAATATGCTGATTTCCTACTGGATTTAGTGTTCCATTTGGAATATTCCAAGCTTTTTCACAAATATCTCTATGTTTTTTTACTTTAACCATCATATCAGCAGGTAATCTATGACAAAAAGTTCCAACTTCTCTTGCTGTACCACAAGCACTTGGTTGACCAGTAAGTGAGAAAGCTCCTGAACCTGGTTTTGCTTGTTTATTTAATAAAAAGTGAACATTATAAGCTAATGTATTTACCCACGTACCTCTTGTATGTTGGTTCATTCCCATAGTCCAGAATGATACTACTTTTCTATTTTTTTGAATATATAAATTTGCTAATTCTTTAATTTTTTTCTTAAAAGTTTCATCTGATTCATCAGGATTTCCTTTTGAAACTTTAGTAACATAATCAGCATCATATGGCTCTAAGAATTTTTTATACTCTTCAAAAGAGATTTCCCAGTGTTTTAATCCAGCTGGTTTATTTATCATCTTATCACCTGCTTTATATCCATATGGAGCTAAGGCAGGAGCTTCGTCTTCTGAAACGATTTTTGACATCTCTTTAGAGATTGTTTCCATTTCTTTATCAGTATATTTACCTTCTTTGATAGACTTTTCATCAGATCTTCTCATTCCATAACCCATATTTACTGGACTTGCAGCAAATACAATATGTTCTTTTACAAAATCCCAGTCAATTGATTCAGGATGGTTATAAACAATCTCTCTTGCAATATAGTTCCATAAAGCTAAATCAGAATTTGGTTTAAAGATGATTTCGATGTCTGCTAAATCAGAAGTTCTGTGTCTATAAGTTGATAAGTTAATTACTTTTACATTATTAGGGTCAGATAGTTTTCTATCAGTTACTCTTGACCATAAAATTGGGTGCATCTCTGCCATATTAGAACCCCAAGATACAATAGTATCAGTAAGTTCAATATCATCATAACATCCAGATGGTTCATCAATACCAAATGTTTGATAAAAACCTACAACAGCAGAAGCCATACAGTGTCTTGCATTTGGGTCTATTGCATTACTTCTAAAACCAGCTTTCATCATTTTTTGAGCTGCATAACCTTCCATAACAGTATATTGTCCAGAAGCAAATACACCAACTCCTTCAGGCCCAGAAGCTTTAAGTGCTTTTTTAATATGAAATTCCATTTCATCAAAAGCTCTTTTCCAAGAAACAGGAGCAAACTTACCATTTTTGTCAAATTCACCTTTTGCATTAACCCTTAATAAAGGTTGCTTTAATCTATCAGCACCATACATGATTTTAGCATTGAAATAACCTTTAATACAGTTAAGACCTCTATTAACTGGTGCTGCTGGGTCACCTTTTACGGCAACAATTTTACCATTTTTTGTAGCAAGCATAATTCCACAACCAGTACCACAGAAACGACAAGCTGCTTTATCCCATCTCCAGTCACCCTCTAGCTTATTTGCTGCTGCTTGAACTTCTGTTGGCATATTCATACCAACTGCAGCTGCTGCAGAAGCCGCGGCTGAACTTTTAAGAAAATCTCTTCTTGAAAGCGACATCTTATCTCCTTTAAAATTTTTTGTTTCATAAGAATTGTATCACTTATTTTAAATATAATAATTGACCTTAGTCAAATTATCTAAGTTTAAATTAAGATAATTCTTGTCGGATTTAATCCTTTAAATCTACTTTTTAAACTAAACAAAGTAAAATTAAAAGAAAAACTTAAGGCAAATAAAGTGAGTTACTTACCAATTTTTCTAAATTTAAAAGATAAAAAAATAGTAGTAATAGGAGGAGGGGAAGTTGCTCATAGAAAAATCCTTTCTTTAGTAAAGTTTTCTAAAGAGATTTTGATTGTTGCACCACAAATCAAACCTGAGCTTAAAAACACTATTAATAAATATAACTTAACATATTTGCAAGATGGTTACAATAAAAAATATATATTAAAAACTGATATTTTAATTGTTGCAGTTGATGATTTACAATTACAAGAAACAATTTATAAAGAAACAAAAGATAAAAATATTATGTGTAATTTCTCAGATTTTGAAGAGTATTGTGATTTTATTTTACCTTCATATATAAAAAGAGATGATTTAGTGGTATGTGTTTCTACAATGGGTAGTGCTCCAGCTTTTGCAAAAGAGTTTAAATCATATATTCAAAAACTAATTCCAAATGATATTGATTATTTTTTAAAACAGATGAAAGAATTAAGAAGTAGTTTGCCAAAAGGAAAAAAAAGAATGGACCTTTTAAGAAAAAAGGCCCAAAATTATATCTCAAACTTAAAAAACTAAACTACTTAGATTTACAATTTAGTGCAAGAGAGTTTAACTCTTTTTTTAACTCTTCAAGTTTATGTGTGAAATTAAGTAAATTTTCTTGAGACTCAATTACCATATCTTCACTTTTATTTAATTGGCTAGATAAATCCCTTGAATCTTTTAACTCTTCTAATATTTCATCAAATTCATCTGTTAAATCTTCTAATTTTTTTGAAGCATTATTTGAGTAATCCATAGCAGAGTTTATTTTATTTATAAAGCAGTTTAAAGTATCAGTTGCTTCTACAATCTCTTTTTCTGCTTCAAACTCTATTAAATCTATTGGTTCATTTAAAGTTCCTTCTTTTATCTGTTTTGATAAATCAAGAAATTTTTTTACATTCTCTTCCATAGCTTTTAACTGAATAAAACTATATATAATAAGAAGGATTATTATAAAAGCAAAAAGATATTGAAAATATTTAATATAGTTTGTTTTTCTTTCTGCATAAGTAGTATATAAACTAACAATCTTATCAACTTCATTTAGAAGATTATTATTAGTTGCATATACTGTATCAACTAAGATTTTTAGTGTTTTTTCATTTTTTGGTGTTCTGTTTTGAAGTAGTTTTTTTATATCTTGTACATTTTTATAAAAGTTTGTCCATAAAATCTCTACTTTTGAGATTTGATTTGAAATATCAGCTGTTGGAGCAGGGTCTATTCCAATTAAATGATTTCCATCTTTTAATGAGTTTAGATTATAAATAAACTCTTGTGTAGCATTATCTAGTTCTGAAAAGCTATGTTGATTATTGTGATAAAGATAGAATACATTTTTTGATATTCTTTGCGTAAGCATTCTTTGTTTACCTGCAATATTTATAATTAAAGCATCTTTTTCATTTTTTGCGTTTAGGTATATTGTTGTTCCTATAACACTTGACATTAAAATGATAAATAGCAAACCTATTGTTTTTATTTTATTACTTATAGTTTTTGTTTTTCTCATACCCCAACTCCTTTGAACATAGATACGAGCTCCTCTTTATTTAATATTGTCACTTTGCTACTTTGAATAGATATAGTACCACTTCTACTTAATCTTTTTAAAACTCTTGATAGTGTTTCTGGTTGAATATGTAGCATAAAAGAGACTTCTTGTCTTTTTAATTTGTTAAACATATCTAAATCTTGAGCTAACATGAAAGCAACTTTTGCAGTTGCATCAAATACTAATTCTCTGTTTATAATACATTGAAACTGTTGACTCTTATTTAATAATACTTCTATTAGCTTTGATGTGAGTATATTTTTGTCTAAAAAATGCTCTTTAAATTTTTCAAAATCAATAGATAAAACAGTAGAATCTTCTGTAAATTCTGCATTTGAAAAACAGTGTATTTCACTACTATTTAAAGATGAAAGTTCAGAAATCATACTATTTTTATAAATGTGATATAAAAAAATTTCATTTCCAAATTTATCTACTTTATATATTTTAATTAAACCCTTAACTAAAAAAAGTAGTTTGTTATTTATATCACTTTCATAATATAAAATAGACTTTTCTGGATAGGTCGATACATTTGAAAATTCTGAAAGAGTTTGTATTTGTTCTTCGGTTAACTCTTCAAAAAAATCAATGTTTTTTATGGTATCTTTTAGCAGCAATAATTTCCCTCAGTAGTTTTTTTATTTAAGTAATTCTATATTATCCTGTTGTAAAATTTGATTAAATGAAAAAATAAATCTATTTATAAGGTAAAAAAATTGAGTTTCAAAAATTATATAAAAGCCGTAGGTACAGGCTTTAAAGGGAATAGAGATTTAGAAGAAAATGAAGTTATTGATGCTATAACAAAAATTTTAAATAAAGAAGTAACTCCTGCTCAAGTTGGTGCTTTTTTAATAGGATTTAGAGTAAAATTAGAATCAGATGAAGAGTTAAAAGCTTGCGTTAAAGCATTAAAAAGTTTTATAACTTTTCATGAAGTAAAAGATTCACTTGAACTTGGCTACTCTTTTGATGGAAGGATTAGGAATCCTTTTTTATTTCCTCTTTTTAAAGATATATTAAGTAACTTTCATAAAAAAAACTCAGATATTAAACCTTTGAATTTAGTTATTTCTACAGATAAACTTCAACCCGCAAAAGTAGGTATGTGTGTTAAGGATTTAGTACAATGTTTTGATTTAGGTAAAAATATACATATTTTTGATAGAAGTGAATATTTAAAACCACTAAGTCAGTTAACAACTTTAAGACATGAGTTAGGTCTAAGAACAGTATTTAATACTGTTGAAAAACTTCTAGGTGTTGGAAAAAGTGAATATGCAGTAACAACAGCTTTTCATAAACCTTATGTCAAAAAGTACATAGAAGTTTTTGAAGATTATTATAAACAAATTACTATTGTTAAAGCACCAGAAGGAAGTCCTGAAGTTTTTACAGATGGTAAATATTGGCAAAAAGATGAAAAAATAGTTGAAAAAAGTTTTAAATTAAAAGATTATGGTATAAATTATGATAGAAAATATGAACATATAACTTTAGAAGAGACTAAAAAAATAATTAGTAATCCAGATGAAGATATTATAAAGCTAAGTAAGTTTAATATTGCACTATATTTACTATTTTCTAAAAGAGTAAACTCTTTAGATGAAGCTTGGCAACGATTGAATTAAGGATAATATATGAATTTAAAAGAGCTTTATTTATTTAAAGATTTAGACGATAGTACTATAAAGCAAATAGAACACATTAGTGTTAAAAGTAAGTTTTCAAAGGATAATATTATCTTTTATGAAGGTGAAGATTCTAAATATTTACATCTTCTAATAAAAGGAATAGTAAAACTTTATAAAAGTACAAGTAGTAATAAGGAGATTGTAATGAAATACTTCTATGACAATGAACTTATTGCTGAGTTAAGTAATTTTGAAAATATTCCTTATCCTGCAAGTGCAGTTGCTTATAGTGATTGTGAAGTATTAAGAGTTGATTTTGAGAAGTTTAGAAAAATAATATATTCAAATGAAGATTTAATTTTAAAAATTCAATCTTCATTGATAAAAAAGATAAAAAATTTAGAAAGAATTATATCTTCTCAATTGGTTTTAGATACTCATCAAAGAGTTGCAAAGTATATAGTTGAGCATCAAGAAGATTTTTTTAAAACAAAAAATATTTTGATTGCTCAAATGCTTAATATTACGCCTGAAACTTTATCAAGAGTTCTTCGAAATTATAAAGATAAAGGTTATATTGATATGAAAAATAAAACTATAAATCAAGAAGAGTTGATTAGTATATATAGTTAAATTTTTTCTAGAATTAAGGTTTTTTATATTAAGCTTTTAAAATTTTTTAAAAAAAAGTGAGAAAGTTATGTTAATAGATGGACATAATAGAGTTGTTGATTATTTAAGAGTATCTGTTACTGAAAGATGTAATTTTAGATGCCAATACTGTATGCCAGAAAAACCTTTTTCTTGGGTTCCAAAAGAGAATCTACTTTCATATGAAGATTTATTTAAATTTATAAAAGTTTCAATTGATGAAGGTATAAAAAAAGTTAGAATTACAGGTGGAGAACCTCTTTTAAGAGAGGGATTAGACAACTTTATAAAAATGATTTATGATTATAAAAGTGATATTGATTTAGCTCTTACTACTAATGGCTATTTATTGCCTAGAGTTGCCCAAAAACTCAAGGATGCTGGATTAAAAAGAATAAATGTTTCTCTTGATACATTAAAGCCAGATGTTGCAGCAAAAATAGCACAAAAAGATGTTTTAGGTAAAGTATTAGAAGGTATTTCTAAAGCAGATGAAGTAGGGCTAAAAATAAAAGTTAATTGTGTTCCTATGAAAGGAATAAACGACAATGAAATTATTGATATTTTAGAGTTTTGTAAACAAAAAGGTTATGTTGTTAGATTTATTGAGTTTATGGAAAACCATCATGCAAAAGATGGTGCAAAAGGTTTAAGCTCAGAAGAGATACAAAACATAATTTCTAAAAAATATAATTTTAAAATGGTACCAAGAGATACAAGTTCACCAGCACAATATTTTGAACTTGAAGATGGATATAAGTTTGGAGTTATTGAACCTCATAAAGATGATTTTTGTGCTGCATGCAATAGAATTAGATTAACAGCTGAGGGATACTTAATTCCTTGTTTATACTTTGAAGATGCTATGAGTATAAAAGATGCAGTTCAAAATAATGAAATTGATAAAGCAGTAGAAATTTTAAAAGAGGTTTTACGAACAAAGCCAGAAAAAAATAAATGGTCAGAAGAAGATAGTTCTGAAACTTCTACTAGAGCATTTTATGAAACAGGTGGGTAAAAATATAAAATAGTAAAAGTTTAAACTTTTACTATTTCCCTTTTACTATATTTGCAAGCTTATTTTTTATTGTTGCACCTTTAAACTCTTTTAGCATTTTTAACTCACACTTTTTATTTACATTATAAAACTCAACCATGTATCCAATAGGATTTGAACGAATAGATATATAACTATCTTTTAAATTAGGATTTTTTACTAAGTATTGATTATTTGTATTTTTTTGTACATCATTATAATCACTAAATAAAGACTCTACTTGTAGTCTTAATGCTAAAAACTCTTTTTTATTTTTTGATATAACACCAATAACATAAGATTTACCATCTTTTTTTGTAAACTTTTGCTCTTTTTTTATATCAATATTTAATTGTTCAACAAGGTTTGAAAATCTTATATCAGCTTCATCTCCTAAATTATGTTTTAATAAAAAAGTTGCAATCTCTTCTGACTTTTCAAGGCCAAAATCGTATAAAATTCCATCAGTTAACTCAACTTTAGTATCATCTTTTAAAATAAAAGTTGCAGTAAAACTTGAATAGATATTTCCTGTAAGATAATTTATCTCTGTTGTAGTTTGTTTTATATCATCTATATTAATACTATTTTTTTTATATACTCTTTTATTATCAAATATAGTCCATGATAAAGTGTTATTTTCAACTTTTAACTCTAATGTTCTTTTAACTAATAAAACATAAATTATTGAAGCTACTTGAAATGCCATAAGAAAAAAAGCCAAAAAAAGGAGTAAAGTATAAACTCCACCTTTTTGCAGGTATCCTTGATACATTACAAGTGCAAACATTGCAAATGCTACAAGCATATATAGTTTGTAAATAATCTCTTTTTTATAGGTGATATTTAACATTAAGTACCTTTAATTTATTATAGTTTTTGATTTTTACAGTAGATTAGATTATAACTTAAACTTGCTTTAATAGTAATTTTAATATAATTCGCGACCGCTTAATTTTGTTTAAGTGAGATTATATACCTATTAGGAGGTCAATTATGGCTTTAGATCAGGACGTAAAAGCAAGTATAATTGCAAAGTTCAAAAGAAATGATAACGATACAGGTTCTTCAGAAGTACAAATTGCACTATTAACAGAGCAAATTAGAGTATTAACTGAGCATTTAAAAACAAATAAACAAGACCACTCTTCAAGATTAGGTCTTTTAAAAATGGTTGGTAAAAGAAAAAGACTTTTACAATATTTAAAGAAAACAGACTATGCAAGATTCAATGCATTAGTTGCTGAATTAGGTATTAGAGCTAAGTAATTTTTTAATAAATTATTGAGATGTTTTAAAGGTTGCAAGTTTTCTTGCAACCTTTTTTTTTAAAATTTTTATAAAAAGATAATTTAGTTTTTAAAAAAAATTAATATTAATTTTACTTCTAGTAGAATATGTTTATTAAAATTTAGTTAGGAATAGTATGTTATTAACAAAGAAAAGCGAATATGCATTACTCTCTTTGATTTCTATTGCAAGAAGTGATAAACCAAAGAATGTAGATGTTTTATCAAAAGAGCTTAATATTTCAAAATCTTTTTTAGCGAAGATTATGCAGAATCTAGCAAAGCATGATATTGTAGTATCTCATAGAGGTGTAAATGGTGGATTTGCTTTAAAAAAAGCATACGATAAACTTACAATATTAGAAATAACAACAGCAGCAGAAGAGAGAGTTCCTTCGGTCTTTGAGTGTTCTCCTTCAGTAAACTCTTGTCCTTCAGATATTGCTAATACTTGTACAATTTGGCCTTTACTAAATAATTTACAAAATAAAATAAACGTGTTCTTAGAGGATTTAACTCTAAAGGACATCGCTTCATGAGATTATTCCATATTTCACATACGGATTTAGATGGTTTCTCTTGCCATTTACTAACAAAAGAACTTTTTAAAAGTGGAGTTTTTCTAAATGCAAACTATGGGCTTGAAGTAAAGCTTAGCATAAAAAAAGTTTTAGAACTAATTAGTAAGCTTGATAAAAGTGAAGAGATACTTTTTTTAATTACAGATTTAAATTTGACTTATCAAGAATCAAAAGATTTAAATAAAGATATAAACAGATTAAAAGATGAAGGTTTTAATATAAAACTTCAACTATTAGACCACCATGCAACAGGACAGAAAAGTGCAGACTCTTATGAGTGGTATTATTTAGATTTAAATAGATGTGCTGCAAAAATTACTTATGATTATCTAACACAAGAGTATGGTGGATTTAAAGATGATGATAAGTGGATTAAGCCTTTAATAAATAGTGTAAATGCTATTGATATTTGGTTAGATGAAGAGACTTTTAATTTTGAATTTGGAAAAGTTCTTTTAAGCATGATAAGTCGTGTAAGAGAGATTAATAATATTTTATTTGCTGATTTAAATAGAGAATTTAGACTTTTTTTATTAAAAAAAGCAGCTACATATATTACAAAAAAGAATGCAAATATTCAGCTTGACAATGATATTCATAAACTTAAAAAAGAGTTTTTAAATACAACAGGAGTGGATGATACAATAGATAATTTAAGTGCTAAATTTTTGGTTCACTCTTTAGAAGGTATAAAAGAGAATTTAACTGTTTACTACAAAGGGCACAAAGGAATTTTAACTTATACTTTAGGTTCTATTTCTATTCCTGCAAATGCTTTTTTAAAAGCTAATCCTGATTATGACTTTTTTATTGATGTTGGAAGAAAAGGTAATGCTAGTTTTAGAGCAGATGGAAAAGTAGATGTTTCATATATTGCTCAAAAACTTGCAAATGGTGGTGGCCATGTAAATGCAAGTGGAGCAAAGTTTGAAGATTTTAAAGAAACAATTGATTATGAACAAGTAAAAACTTATGTTCAAGAAAAACTAAAAAGTATAGAGTAAAACTACTCTATACTCCTGCACATGAATTATTATTAAAATCTACTTCTGCTAATGACTCTTTTTTGTAGGTAAAAGTAATAAGAACATTATTTTGTTCTTCTAATCTTTCTATTTCAAAATCAAAAACTTTATCAATTCTTGGAAATAATCCTGAAGGTATTTGATGATTTAGCATAATTAGTTTATCATTTGTATCATTTATTATTTTTAATCCTGCCATTGCATTTATCATAGGCTCTGGAGCTGCACAAATTGATGTATCAAAATAGTAATATTTTGTTCCATCTTTTATAAATGTATAAAAATCAACAGTGCTATTATCTATTTTGATTTTTTTTGCATCTTTTGGTAGATTCATTTTTTATCCTTATTTAAATGGAATTTTTACTATAAATTTTGTACCCATATTACAACTTTGAACTTCAATTGTACCATTTAATTTATTTGTAACAATTTTTCTACATATGTGAAGTCCAAGTCCAACACCTTGTCCTTGATGTTTAGTAGTAAAATATGGTTCAAATATTTTATTTATTATATCTTTTTTAATTCCTTTTGCATTATCTTGAAATAAGATTTTAAAATAGTCTTTATAAATTTCTAAAGATATTTTTATATGTGGATTTTCAATACTATTTTTTATTAAAGCATCTTTAGAGTTATTTACTATATTAATAACAATTTGTGAAATATCATTTGGTACTAGATATTTGTAAATTGCACGAGATTCACTTAGGCTTGTCTCTAATTTAATATGATTTGTTTCTAAAGAAGGTTTTATCATATGTAAACTATCTTTTATACAATCTTGAATTAAACAATATTTTATTTTTGAATTTTGTGTTGTAAAATCTCTAAAAGTATCAATAGTATTTGATAATTGCTTAGTATTTTTAATAATACTATTTGTATGTTCTTTTATATCATTACTATTAAGAATTTTTAATTCATCAGCTAATTTAAGCCCAGATGCAGCAACTGAAATTGCACTAAGTGGCTGTCTCCACTGATGTGCAATATTTCCAATTAGTTCACCCATTTGTGCTAGTTTTTCATACTCATATAGCTGTTCTTGTGCTTTTTTACTCTTTTTAACCTCTTCTTTTATCTTTTTTTCTAAGGAGTTATTTAATATTTTTAACTCTTTAGTTTTTTCTTTTACTTTTTTTTCTAAAATTAGTTTAGTTGATAGCTCTTTATATATATAGAAAAATAAAAGTATATGAATTATTGAAAATAGTAAAATATTTTCATAAAATTCCTCTTCAATCTCTTTTAACTCTTTATTATCTTGGTAAATAACAAAATATCCAATATTTCTATTTTGAATATTTTTTAGATTTAAAAAAGTCACAATTTTATGGCTATTTTTAAATGCAGATGAGTTAAGTTTTATTTCAAAACTAAAAGTACCTTTTTTATTTATATTATCTTTTAAAAAATTTTTTAGATTTTTTTGATAAAACTCTTTTATATATTTCTCTTTTTTTTCACCTTTATGGTAAATGGCTCTTTTCAAAAGTATAAAATCATTTGATTCAATACTAGAAGAGTAATATTGTTTATACTTTTGAAAAACTTTATCATTGTAGATATTTTTATTGAGTAAAAAATGAACATGAACATTATATACTTTTTCTAGTTTTTTTATAAAAGCTTTTATAGAAAAAGATGTTTCTACACTTCCTATATAGTTGTTGTTATTATATAAAGGATAAACAAATCTAAAGCCAGGCAAAACTCTTCCCATTTCTAAACCAGAAATTGCTTTTTTGTTTTTATTTACATATTTTACACTATATCTTATATTACTTAAATCATCTCCGTATCTATTTGGTTTATGCATTCTTAAAAAGGATTTATTATTTGGTAGATGAAAATGTACTTGTTCAAAATCAATTAGCCTTAAATATTTATAATCACTATGTAAAAGTTTAAATAATCTATCTCTGTTTTTTACTTCAAAGCTATTTAATATCTCTTTTGAATTAATGTAACCTTTAAATACAGTATTAGCTAAAGTTTGAAAAGAGTCATTTATAGTTTTAAATTGTGATTTAACTAGTTTATTAGTTGAGTTTAAAATAGTTTGCTTTTTAGAATTGTAATTTATATAAAATATTGAAAATATAGTAATTTCTATAAAAATAAAAATAATAAAAAAGTATCTTTTTGTCATTGGTTCTCTTTATAATCTTAAATATTTATTGAAAATTATTATATCAAGAATATAATTAAATTAAGTATTTTGACACTTTATAGCTCTTTTGTAAAATTATTAATTTTTTTGTTTATAATTAATTTTATAAAATTTGTTATAATATTAGATTATTTTATACAAAGGATACCCAATGGAATGCGAATTTGCAACTATTAATTCAAATAAACAAGAGATTAAAGAAATCTTTGAAACTACAAAAACAATTGCTATTATTGGTTGTTCTCCAGACACTTCAAAGGCTAGTAATAAGGTTGCAGCATATTTAAAAGATGCTGGATTTAAAATCGTTCCTGTTTATCCAAAAGAGGATGAAATTTTAGGTGAAAAAGTGTATAGAAGTTTAAGTGATATTCCATTTAAAATTGATATGGTGGATATTTTTAGAAAACCAGAAGTTATAGAAAAAGTTGTAGATGAAGCAATAAAAAGAGGTGATATAAATACCATCTGGACGCAATTGGGGTTAGTAAATAATGATGCTGCAAAAAAAGCAAAGCAAGCAGGAATGAAAGTAGTGCAAAATAATTGCACTAAAATCGAGCATGCTGCTTTATTTTAAGATAGTTTACAAACTAGGTTGTTGTAAAGCATAAGCTTTGCAACACATCCAGATTTTCCATCTTTTCTATTTTCAAGATATAGCTTAGCTCCCATAGCATCTGCTGCATTTTTTGCTAAGAATAATCCAAGTCCTGCACCACTTTCATTTCCTACTCTTTTAAATGGAGCAAAAAGATCAATACTTTCATCAATTCCAATACCTTCATCTGTTACTGTAATAGTTGTAACATCTTTTTGTTTTTCAAGTCTTATTGCAATTGTGTGTTCTTCAGGTGTAAATTTTATTGCATTTTGAACAAAGTTTTGAATAATCTGATTTAGTAAAGTTACTTGAAGTAAAGTATTATAGTAGTTTACATTTGCATAAAATGTTATAGTAATTTTTTTCTGTGCACTTAGCATTCTATAATCATTTGTTTTTCTTTGCATATATTGTACTAAATCAATCTCTGTTGGTTTTTCAAATTGTGCACCTTCTGCCCTACCAATATCAAGTATAGAACCAATCATTTTATTCATATCATCAATTTGTTTGATTGTTAGTTTTAAAGTATCTTGATATTTTTCTGGTTCTCTTTTTTTCATTAATGTTACTTCGTTTTTTAACTTCATAACTGCTAAAGGAGTCTTTAGTTCATGCGCGGCACCAACAAAAAGCTCTTTTTTAAACTTTACATAAGTCTCAATTCTATTTGTTAATGAATTAATTGAGTCTGCTAATGGATGAAACTCTATTGGCAAAGTATCTTTTTGTATTTGTGTAAGATAATTTTCATTCATATTTGATAGTTTTTTGTTGATTTGTAAAATTGGTCTAAGAAGAGTTTTTGATACAGTAAAAGCGTATAGTATAATTAAAATTAGTCCACCAAGAGATAAAAATAATAGATTATTAAAAATTTTAGTAAGCATTTCTCTTGATGAGTTTATATTTTTTACTATTTTAATAAATTTTTTACTTTTTATATCAAATGGATAAAGAAGTTCAACATAGTGGTCTTCTCCATTTTTAAAAGTTTCAAAACTAATTTCTGATAAGTTATCAATAGTTACTAAATCAACAGTAATTCCTGTATGAGTAATAATATTGAAATTAGTTTTATTCGCATCTTTACTTTTACTGATTTTATAAATTAATTGTGCGTCTGAAACAAGACTCTCTTTTAACTCTTCGTAAATTGTAGCTTTTGTATAGCCATAAAATATAAACGAAAGAGTAGTTATGAACAACGAAGTTGCAAGTATTAGTTTTTGATAAAACTGTTTATAAATGCTTTTCGTGTTCATATATAATCCCTTAAAAATTATTCAGTATCTTCGTGTGCTTCAGGGTAGCAGAATCTATAACCTCTTCTTCTAATAGTTTCAATTGTTGAAATATTTAATGGTTTATCCATTTTTTGTCTAATTTGATTTATAGCAACTTCAATAACGTTTGGAGTAACTAATTCTGGCTCTTCCCAAATAGCATCTAATAATTGCTCTTTTGAAACAATTTGATCTCTATGTCTAGCAAGATGAGTTAATACTTCAAAAGGTTTACCTTTTAGCTCTATTTCTTCATCATTGTAAATAATTTTTTCTTCATCTGGATTGATGATTAAATCTTCAATCTCAATTACATTTGTTCCACCAAATCTTAATCTTGCTTCAATTCTTGCAAGTAAAATATCAAAATCAAAAGGTTTTTTGATATAGTCATCTGCACCAGATTTTAAAGCTTCGATTTCACTCTCTTTATCATCTCTTGCAGAGATAATAACAACAGCTGTTCTTGAGCTTCTATTTTTAACGATTTTACATAATTCAATACCATCACCATCTGGTAACATCCAGTCAGTTAATACTAAATCATAATTTCTAATATCGATAAAATATTCAGCATCTTTATAGTTTTCTGCAGCGTCTACTTGATAACCAAAATCAGTTAGACCTTCTTGCAAAGTTCTATTTAATGTTATTTCATCTTCAATAATTAAAATTCTCATGTCATAATTCCCTTAAATTTAAGTAAAGTTTAAATTTTGTGCGAATTGTACCATAAAAATTTAAAAATTTAAAGGCTTTTTAAGTTAAATCTTGAAATTTTATTAGTAAAGGGATTTTTATAATCTTATTTTAGGTATAATGTATCCTTTATTTTGAAAAAAAATTTACATTATTTTCAAATTAACTAATTGTTAATAAAATATAGATAGAATAACTCCATACTAAACAAAAGGAATATTATGAGAAAGATTGTTACAAGTGTAATTGCTACACTAGCTTTAAGTACAGCTACTTTAAGTGCAGCAGATAGTTATGCTACTGTAAATGGTGAAAAAATCACTAAAAATGACTTAGAAGTAGTATTAAGAAATCCAAATATAGACTTTGACTTACTACCAAAAGATAGAAAAGACAAAGCAATTCAGCAAGCTATTGAAAAGAAACTTTTAACAAGCGAAGCAATTAAAAGTGGTGTTCAAAAGGATAAAGCATTTAAAGATGCTTTAGAAAGAATTAAAAAAGATTTAGCATTAGAAATTTGGATGCAAAATCAGTTTAAAAAGATTAAAGTTACTGAAAAAGAGCAAAAAGATTACTACAACACTAATAAAAGTAGATTTAAAACACCTGCTACTTTAGAAGCAAGACATATTTTATTAAAAACAGAAGCTGATGCTAAAAAAGCTATTGAAAAATTAAATAAAGCAAAAAATAAAAAAGAGACTTTTGTTAAATTAGCTGGTGAGATGTCAAAAGGTCCTACTGCTTCAAAAGGTGGGTATTTAGGTAAATTCCCTGAAAATAGAATGGTTCCAGAGTTTAGTGCTGGTGCAAAAGCTTTAAATGTTGGTGAATATTCAAAAAAACCAGTTAAAACTCAATTTGGTTATCATGTAATTTTCTTAGAGTCAAAAGAGCCTGCAAAAACTTTAGAGTATGCTAAAGTTCAAAAGAAAATTGAAGAGTTTTTACTTCAAGATAAATTTAGAAAATCTATTAGTGATACAGCTAAAAGATTAAAAAAACAAGCAAAAATAGTTATTAAATAAGGAGAGTTAAGTGGGTGTACTAGATGTGGTAAAGCCTGGAGTATTAAGTGGTAGCGAAGCAAAAAAACTTTTTGCTTATGCTAAGAAAAATAGTTTTGCAATTCCTGCTGTTAATGTAGTAGGAACTGACTCTGTAAATGCAGTTTTAGAGGCTGCTGCTAAAGTTAATTCACCTATTATTATTCAGTTTTCAAATGGTGGAGCACAATACTTTGCAGGTAAAGGGTTAAAAACTTCTAATGCAGCAATTTTAGGTGGAATTTCAGGTGCTAAGCATGTTCACCAAATGGCTGAAGCTTATGGTATTCCAGTGATTTTACATACAGACCATGCTGCAAGAAAACTTCTACCTTGGATTGATGGTTTATTAGAGGCTGGAAAAGAGCACTTTAAAGCAACAGGTAAACCATTATATACATCTCACATGCTTGACTTAAGTGAAGAGAGTTTAGAAGAGAATATCTCTACTTGTGTAGATTATTTTAAAGTAATGAATGAACTTGATATGATGATTGAGATTGAACTTGGTATAACAGGTGGTGAAGAAGATGGAGTTGATAATACAGATATTGACAATGCTTTACTTTACACACAACCAGAAGAGGTATGTTATGCTTATGAAGAGTTAGGAAAAGTTGGAGAGAACTTTACAATAGCAGCTTCATTTGGTAATGTACATGGTGTTTATAAACCAGGAAATGTTGTATTAAGTCCAAAAATCTTAGATAACTCTCAAAAATTCATTGAGCAAAAACATAATACTGATAAAAAACCAGTTGATTTTGTATTTCATGGTGGTTCTGGTTCTGCACTTAGTGAAATCACAGAAGCTATTGAGTATGGTGTAATTAAGATGAATATAGATACTGATACACAATGGGCATTTTGGGATGGTGTAAGAAAGTATGAATCTGAAAAAAGAGATTACTTACAAGGTCAAATTGGAAATCCAGAAGGTGAAGACAAACCAAATAAATCATATTATGATCCAAGAAAATGGTTAAGAGCTGGTCAAGAGTCTATGATAGCTAGACTTAAAGTTGCATTTTCTGACCTTCAAGCATTAAATAAAAACTAAGCAGTAAGCTTAGTTTTTATTGTTCTTGCGTAATTAAAGCAAGATTAGTTAAATCATATTTTTGAAGTAAATCAAGAACTTTTACAACTCTTTCATATTTTACATTTTTATCAATTCTTACTACTATTGGTTTGGTTTTATTCTTTACTTCTTTTAAGTTATCTTCTAAAGATATAAAAGATACTTCTATTCCTTTGATTGCTAGTTTATCTTCACTTAACTCAATAAATATTTGCTCTTTATTTACCTCTAACTCTTTTGCTTGAGAACTAGGTAGGTCAAGCATTAAAGCTAATTCATCTTTTTTAAATACAGATGTAACAATAAAAAATATAAGAAGTATAAACACCACATCAATTATGGGTGTCAAATCTGCACCTAAGGGTTCTCTTCGTTTCATTTAATAAGCTCTTTTTTTGCTTTTAGTTCAATTGCATCAATTTGTGATATAAAATGATTATATGCAATATGATGGGGAATTGCAACTATTAATCCTGCAATAGTTGTAATAAGTGCTATTGATATACCATTTGAGAATAAAGTAGGGTCACCTAATCCTTGTGCTGTAATTGTTTCAAAAGCTTTAAAAACTCCATAAACTGTTCCTAAAAGACCTAAAAGTGGAGCAACTGAAGCAATATTTTTTATGTATGTTAAGCCTATTTCTAGTTTTTGAACTTCATACTCAATTTGTGTTTTTAAATCACTATTCTCATCAAGTCTTAATTTGATTTTATTAATCATTGCATTTTTTCTTGGAAGAGTAAAGAATTTCCAGATAATAATAGTAAATCCAATCACATTTAAAAAGATTAAAATATAAACTATTATTCCACCTTTATCTATATATTCCATTAAATTCATAAAATACCTTTTTCTATTTTTTTGATATTGTACAGAATTTTTATTAATAAATGGTACAATCACATATGAAATTTACAGACTCACCCATACATAAAGTAAAATTTAAAAAACAAAATATCTATATTAAAAGAGATGATTTACTTCATACTGATTTTTCTGGAAATAAAGCAAGAAAGTTTTACTATTTTTTAAAGCATGATTTTAAAAAAGTTAAAAAAATAGTTTCTTATGGTTCTGCACAAGCAAACTCACTCTATTCTATGTCTGTTTTAGCAAAATTAAAAGGTTGGAAATTAGAGTTTTACGTAAAGCATATATCAAATTATTTAAAAAATAATCCACAAGGAAATTATAAGGCTGCTTTAGAGAATAATGCACAAATAATTGAAAAAGATGAAGATTGTTTGCATGAATATATAACAAATAATTGTTTAGATGATACAAGTTTGTATATTCAAGAAGGTGGAAGGGTAAAAGAGGCTGCATTTGGAGTTGAAGTTTTAGCTTTAGAAATTAAAAAGTGGCAAGAGAGTAACTCAATTAAAAATTTAGTTGTTGCTTTACCAAGTGGAACAGGAACAACAGCTCTTTTTTTACAAAAATTTTTAGATTGTAAAGTTATAACTTGTGCTTGTGTAGGGAAAAAAGAGTATTTAAAGAAGCAATTTTTCTCTTTAGAAGAAGATGAAAAGTATCATCCTATTATCTTAGAAACAAAAAAGAATTATCATTTTGGTAAGCTTTATAAAGAGTTTTATGAAATTTGGGAAGAGCTTAAAAGTAGCACAAATATTGAATTTGATTTACTTTATGACCCTTTAGGATTTATATCTCTTATAAACTCTAAATATTTTAATTCTAATTATAGTTTGTTATATATCCATCAAGGAGGAGTTTTAGGAAACGAATCTATGAAGCAAAGATATATGAGAAAGTTAAGTTTTAATAATTAATGGTATAATTTTGTAACACTTTTAAAAGGTTTGAATTGAGTATATTTAGGTGTTTGTTTTTTATATATTTAATATTTTTTAATTACTCTTTTGCAAATGAAACAAAAAAAGTTTCCATACAATTAAATTGGAAGTATCAGTTTGAATTTGCAGGTTATATTGCCGCTATTGAAAAAGGTTTTTATAAAGATGTAGGTTTTGATGTAACTTTAAAAGAGTTAAAAAAAGATACAAATGTAATAGAAGAAGTAAAAAATAATAAAGCAACCTTTGGAATATATGACTCATCAATTTTATCAAATTATGATAAAAAAAAACCAATAATTCTTTTAGCAAACTATTTAAAAAAATCTCCTTTAGTTTTAATAACAAAACAGTCTATTTTTTCCCCTAAAGATTTAATAAATAAAAAAATATATATGAGTGAGTTTGAATTTGAAAACTCATCTTTATCAAAACTTTTTAGAAAATTTAATATTAAAAAATCAGATATTAATCTTATTAGTTCTATTGATTCTTTGGACTCATTTATCTTAAATGAAGCAGATGCAATCTCTGCATATATTACTAATCAAACATATATTTTAGATAAACAAAGAGTTCCTTATAATTTAATTACTCCTTCAAATTATGAAATAGATAGTTTTGGAGGAAATCTTTTTGCTTCTTTAAAATATGTACAAGAAAATCCTGAAAAAATAAAAGAGTTTATAAAAGCAACAAACAAAGGATGGAAGTATGCACTTGACAATAAAGAAGAGTTAGTAGATATAATTTATGAAAAGTACTCTAAATATAAAACTAAACAGGCTCTTTTATATGAGGCTAATAAAATAGAAAAAGTGATGCTTTTAGATGTTTATAAATTAGGAGAGATTAGAAAAACTATCATTGAAGAAGAGTTGAAAAGTGCAAAAAATAGAAATATTGTAGATAGGTCATTAAGTATTAATGATATAGTATTTTCTTTTAGTAAATACTCAAAAACATACAGCTTTACAAATGAAGAAATAGAGTATTTAAATAGAAAAAAAAGAATTAAAATGTGTACAGATCCTTCTTGGATGCCTTATGAAAAGATACAAAATGGTAAACATATAGGAATTGTAAGTGACTATATAAAGTTTTTTCAAAAACAATTAAAAGTGCCAATTGTTTTATATGAAACTAAATCTTGGAAAGAGAGTTTACGTTCAATAAAGGATAAAAAATGTGATATTTTATCTGTTGTTGTAAAAGATAAACAACGTGAAAAGATAATGAATATTACAAAACCTTATTTAGAATTTCCTTTAGTAATAGCAACAAAAATTGAAGCAAGATTTATAAATAGTTTAGATGATTTATTAGCAGATAAAAAAATTGGAGTTGTTAAATCATATGCTTATACTTCTATTTTAGAGAAAAAGTATCCTAATAAAAAATTTGTTAATGTCTCTTCTGTTGATGAAGGTTTACAGTTAGTTGCTCAAGGAAAACTTTTTGGACTTATTGATAGTATAACAACAATAGGTTATAAACTTCAAAATAGTTACTTCTCAGAGCTTAAAATTGCAGGTAAATTTGATGAAAAATATAGCTTAGGAATTGGTATTCGAAATGACGATGCTGTACTTTATTCTATTTTTGATAAATTAGTTCAGAAATTAGATGTACAAACAAAAAATGATATTTTAAAAAAATGGATAAGTTTTAATTATGATGCAGGTTTTGATTACTCATTTTTTTGGAAAATATTTTTAATTTTTGCAGTAATAGTATTAATAATAACATATAGATATAAAGAACTTGCAAGCAATAAAGAGAAGATTCAAAAACAAAGAGAAAAGCTAGAACAAAAAAATAAAGAGTTAAAAGCTACACAAAATGCTTTAAAAGAGTCAGTTCGTAATTTTGAAATTCTACTTGATTCTACAATGGAGGCTGTTTTAGTATTTAAAGACCATGATTGTATTGATATTAATAAAGTAGGTTATAAACTTCTTGGATATAGTAGCAAATCAGAAGTACTTGGTCAAAATCTTTACCACCATGTTCATGATGATTTTATTGTTACTTTAAAAGAGTCTTTAAATAAAAACCTTGATTCATATGAAATTGAGTTTGTAAGAACAGATGGAACAACTTTTCCTGCACTTGTAAAAGATAGATATATTAATCTTAATAATGAAAGAGTTAAGTTATTTACAATTGTTGACTTAACTGAATTAAAAAATAAAGAAAGATTACTATTTAAACAATCAAAACTTGCTTCTATGGGAGAAATGATAGGAAATATTGCCCATCAATGGAGACAACCTTTAAGTCTAATTTCAACAATTTCAACAGGTTTAAAATTGAAAATAGAGACACAAACAGATAATAAAGAAGAGTCAATTGAGTTTTTAGAAAAACTTAATACAACCTCTCAGCATCTATCTTCAACAATAGATGATTTTAGAAACTTTTTTAAACCAGATAAGAAAAAAGAGAGATTTTTTGTAAGTTCATTAATTGAACAAAATTTAGTTCTTTTAGATAGTATTTTTAAAACAAATTTTATAAATATAAAACTTAATGTAGATGAGAATTTAGAGTTAAATACATATAAAAATGAGTTAACTCAAGCACTTTTAAATATTTTAAATAATGCAAATGATGCATTTAAACAAAAAAACTTAGAAGAGAAGTTGATTTTTATAGACGCTATTAAAAAACCACAAGGTGTTGTAATTAGTATAAAAGATAATGCAGGAGGTATTCCAGAAGAGATAATAGAGAATATCTTTGAACCATATTTTACAACAAAACATAAAAGCGATGGAACAGGAATAGGTTTATATATGGCTTATCAAATTGTACATGAACATATTCATGGAAGAATTGAAGCTGTCAATTCAAAATTTATTTACAATAGAAACTCTTACAAAGGTGCAAAGTTTATAATAACTATACCTTCTCATTTATAAAACAAGTTGATTTAAATCATTTTGAGTTTTACCTAATTTTGGATATAATATTGTCTTGTTATAAATCATAAGGAAAGTTTTGTTGAATAAGAGTAATATTATACTTATAGGTTTTATGGGAGTAGGTAAAGGTACAGTTGCAAGAAGTCTTGTAAAAAACTCTTCAATGTTCGCAATAGACACTGATGACTTAATACAAAGTGTTGAGAACAGAAAAATCAAAAAAATTTTTGACACAGATGGGGAAGCTTATTTTAGAGCCTTAGAAAAAAGATGTGCATTATGGCTTGAAGAAAATGTAAAAGCTAATACTATTATTTCAACTGGTGGAGGCTTTTATAAACAAGAAAATATCAAAAAAATTGGTAAAGTAATATATTTGCAATCAAGTTTTGATGGTATTTTAAATAGGATAAATGCCTCAGAAAATGCTCAAAAAAAGTTAAGAAAAAGACCACTTCTACAAAATTTAGATGAAGCGAAAAAACTTTTTAATTTAAGAGTTAAACAGTATGAAGCAGTTGCAGATATTACTGTTAGTGTAGAGAATAGAGATATTATAGATATAACAAATGAGATACTTAAAAACATATAGAGGGAAATATGAAAATTATTAGTACACAAAGTGATAGTTTTAAAAAAGAGTTTGATGAAATTTTAGCAAGAGCTAAAACTGATATAAAAGGTGTTTCATCAATAGTTACACAAATTATAACTGAAATAATAGAAGAGAAAAATAGCGCTTTAAAAAGACATATTCAAAAGTTTGATAAGTGGGAAGTAAAAAGTGATGAAGAACTTTTAATATCAAAAGAGGATATGAAAAAAGCCTATGAAAACATAGATGAAAACTTAAAATCTGCACTACATACTGCTTATGATAGAATTAAAGCTTACCATGAAAAACAGCTACCAAAGTCTTGGATTGATTTTGAAAAAAATGGAACAATTTTAGGACAAAAAGTAACTGCTGTTGATAAAGCAGGTCTTTATATCCCAGGAGGAAAAGCTGCATATCCAAGTAGTTTACTTATGAATGCAATTCCTGCAATTGTTGCAGGAGTTGAAGAGATTGTAGTTTGTACTCCTACACCAAACAATGAAGTAAATGAGTTATTGCTTGCTGCTTGTCATATTTGTAATATTTCAAAAGCTTTTAAAGTAGGGGGAGCAAGTGCAATTGCAGCTATGGCATATGGAACACAAACTATTCCAAAAGTAGATGTAATAACTGGACCTGGAAATATTTTTGTTGCAACTGCTAAAAAGTTAGTTTTTGGTGAGGTTAATATTGATATGATTGCAGGTCCAAGTGAAATTGGAATTTTAAGTGATAGTACGGCAAAACCAAAATATTTAGCAATTGACTTGCTGTCTCAAGCGGAACACGATGAAATGGCAAGTTCTATTATGATTACAATAGATGAGAATATTGCAAAGCAAACATCAATTGAAGTTGAGAACTATTTAAAAACTTTAAGTAGAAGTGAAATTGCAAGAAAATCTATTGATGAAAGAGGTGCAATTATTGTAGCAAGCTCTATGGATGAAGCATGTGAGTTGATGAATGAAATAGCTCCTGAACACTTAGAGGTTATGACTACAAATCCTTTTGACCTTCTTTCAAAAATAAAACATGCTGGTGCAATATTTTTAGGAGAAAATACTCCTGAACCAATTGGTGATTATATAGCTGGGCCAAATCATACACTTCCTACTGGAAGTACAGCAAAATTTTATAGTCCATTAAATGTAGAAAATTTTATGAAAAAGTCTTCTATTATTAACTTCTCATCTCAAGCAATTGACGAATTAGGAGAAGCTTGTGCTATATTAGCAGATACTGAAGGGTTAACAGCTCACGCAGAGTCTGTAAGAGTAAGGTTAAAAAAGGACAATTGATGTCAAAATATGATGCGTTATTTGAAGATGAGGATGATATTTTTACAGGTACTCCTCAATCTAAGTTTTTAGATGCAATGAGAAATGCTAATACACAAATAGTGGACGATGAATTAGATAAAATAATAGAAAAGTATGCAATTATGGAGTTAATTCTTAGTGAAAATAAAGATGAAAGCTTTGATATAAATAAAATATTAGATGAGTATGCTTTAAAAAATAGTGATAAAGTCCATGAAATGAAAAAAAGTCTATATATAGAGTTTACTGGTGAAGTAATACAAAGATTAGACTCATAAGGTATTAAAATTGATTGAATTAGAAAAAGTAAAAGCACAAATACACACTTTTGTGCAAGAGTGTAATGATAAAAAATGTTTAGAGTTATTAGATAAACTATCAACAGGAAAAATGTTAAGAAGTAAACTTGTGTTAAAAATAGCAGGAGTTAGTGAAGAATCAATAAAGCTTTGTGCTGTTATTGAGATGATACATGCAGCTTCTCTTTTGCATGATGATGTAATTGATGAATCAGATACAAGAAGAGGAAAACCTTCTGTAAATGCTTTGTATGATAATAAAACAGCTATTATGTTTGGAGATGTTTTATATTCAAAAGCTTTTACTGAGTTAGCAAAAATGCCAACACAAGTTGCCACTACTGTTTCTAGTGCTGTTACTCTATTAAGTATTGGAGAGATGTTAGATGTTGATTTAACAGAAGAGTTTAATACTTCATATGAAAAATATCTAGATATGATTTATAAAAAAACTGCCTCTTTAATTGAAGCTAGTGCAAAAGCTGCAGCTCTTTTAGTAAATAAAGATGCACAAAAGTTTGCACTTTATGGGAAAAATCTAGGATTGGCTTTTCAGATGATTGATGATATTTTGGATATTACACAAGATTCACAAACTCTTGGTAAACCTGCACTTTTAGATTTTGTAGAAGGAAAGGTTACTATTCCATATTTACTTTTACATGAAAGAGTTGAAGATAAAGAAAAATTAGAACAGCTTTATAAAAAAGAGTTAACTATTGAACAAAGCTCTTGGATTAAAGAGCAAATGAAAGCTACAAAAGCTTTAGATGATAGTATAAAGCAAGCAAAAACTTTAGGTTTAGAGGCTATTAAAGCAGTTGAAAATGAAAAAGATGACTCTTTGGTTCAAATAATGAAAGCTATGATTGAAAGAGAGTTTTAGTAATGAGTTATTTAGTAATAAGCTTTTCACATAAAAATACTGATATACAAACAAGAGAAAAACTTGCTTTTCCAAATGAAGAGAATAAAGATAGATTTTTAAAACAGTTACATGCAGAAGCTGTTATAAAAGAGGCTATTTTATTATCTACATGTAATAGAGTTGAAATTGTTATTTCAACTTCAAATGTATCTTATGCATCGTCACTAATTATTAAAAGATTAGCTCAATATTCACAATTAGATTATGATGATTTATTTGAAAGAGCAGATATTTATGATAACGAAGGAGCAATCCATCACTTGTTTTCTGTTGCTTCAGCTTTAGACTCCTTAGTAATTGGAGAAACGCAAATAGTAGGACAATTAAAAGATGCCTTTAGATTCTCTCTTTCAAAAGGCTACTGTCAACAAAATCTACCAAGAGCTCTTCATTATGCATTTAAATGTGCTGCTGCAGTTAGAACGGCAACAAGTTTAGGAACAGGTTCTGTTTCTGTTGCTAGTACAGCAGTTTTAAAAGCAAAAGAAGTAGTTGAAAATCAAGACGGAATTAAAGCTTTAGTAATTGGAGCAGGGGAGATGAGTGAACTTACTGTTAAGCACTTAATCTCAAAAGGCTTTAAAGTAACTTTAATTAGTAGGGATATTAAAAAAGCTAAGATTTTAGCTGAAAGTTTTGAAGAGCACATAGAAGTTGAAGAGTACAGTAATTTAAAGCAATTGTTAAATCATATTCCAGTTATGCTTACAGCAACAGCTGCACCTTATCCTATTATTACACAAGAGATGGTAAGTGAATGTGAATTTGATAGGTATTGGTTTGATATTGCAGTACCAAGAGATATTGATGAGATTGAATCGCCTAACTTAACAATTTACTCCGTAGATGATTTACAGTTTATTGTAAATTCAAATATGGAATTAAAAGCAAAACAAGCAAAAACTGCATATGGAATAGTAGGTAAGATGTCAGTTGAGTTTTTTGATTGGCTAAAGACTTTAGAAGTAGAACCTGTAATTAAGCATCTATATATAAAAGGTGATGAGGTTATTGATAAAAAAGTTAATAATGCTATAAAAAAAGGTTTTATAAAAAAAGAAGATGAAGCAAATATTAGAAAACTTTGCAAAACAGTTTTAACAGAGTATTTACATCATCCTTCTAAAAAAATGAAACATTTATCAAAAAATATGGAGTGTGATATTGTTTTAGGAGCAGTTCAATCAATGTTTGATTTAAATACTGACTCAAATATGTTAAATAAATATAAATGTGAACACGCATTGAAAATAAATGAAAGAGGATAATAGTTAATGAAATTTTCAAATATGTTTATACCAACTACTAAAGAAGCACCAAAAGATGCAACTTTAGCATCCCACCAATATTTAGTAAGAGGTGGTTTTGTAAACCAAGTAGGTGCAGGTATTTATAACTTTATGCCACTTGGAAAAATTGTATTAGAGAAAATTAGAGCCATTGTAAAAGAAGAAATGGATAATTCAGGTGCAAATGAAGTACAAATGGGATTTGTTACTCCTACATCTTTATGGGAAGAATCAGGTAGAGCAAATACAATGGGGCCTGAACTTCTAAAATTTAAAGATAGAAAAAATGCAAGTTTTGTGCTTTCTCCTACAAATGAAGAAGCTTTAGTTGATATGGTAAATAATAGAATTACTTCATACAAAGACTTACCAATTAATCTTTACCAAATAAATACTAAGTTTAGAGATGAAGCAAGACCAAGATTTGGTCTAATGAGAGGTAGAGAGTTTCTTATGAAAGATGCTTACTCTTTTCACGATTCACAAGAGGATTTAGTAAGAGAGTTTAATCTTATGGAAGAAACTTATAAAAAAGTTTATGAAAGATTAGGATTAGAGTTTAGAGTAGTTGAAGCTGATAGTGGAGCTATTGGTGGTAGTGGTTCAAAAGAGTTTATGATTTTGGCAAACTCAGGAGAGGATACAATTGTAGTTTGTGATTCATGCGATTATGGAGCAAATATTGAAGCAGCTACTAGAAAAGTATTAAAAAAAGAGCCTTTACAAACAACAGAAATAAAAAAAGTACATACACCAAATCTAAAATCAATTGAAGAAGTGACAAATTTCTTAGAAGTTGACCCATATTACTCTATTAAAGCAGTGATAAAAAAAGCTATTTTTGAAGATAAAACTCAAACAGTTGTATTTTTTGTAAGAGGAACAGACGAACTTGAAGAGACAAAAGCTTGTGGTGCAGTGGGTGCTATTGAGCTTGAAGATGCAACAGAACAAGACCTTAAAGATGCTAATTTATTAGCTGGCTTTTGTGGAATAGTAAATTTTCCTAAAGATATTAAAGTAGTTTTTGATAAAGAATTAAAAGATGAAAATAGTGTTGTTTGCGGAGCAAATGAGGTTGATTATCACTTAACTGGTGTTGACTTAACTAAGTTTGATTTAGAGTTTGCTGATTTAATAGCTGTAAAACATGGAGATACTTGTGCTTGTTGTGGGGGAATTTTATCTCATACTAAAGGAATAGAAGCAGGACATATCTTTCAACTTGGAACAAAATATTCAAGTGCTATGAATGCAACATTTTTAGATGCAAATGGAAAAGCACAACCATTTATCATGGGATGTTATGGGATTGGAGTAAGTAGGCTTGTTGCAGCAGTAATTGAACAAAACCATGATGAAAAAGGTTGTATTTGGACAAAAGCTACTGCTCCATTTATGGTTGATATAATTGTTTCAAATGCAAAAAAAGATGAAGAGTTAGAAGTTGGAGTTGATATTTATAATCAATTAAAACAAGCAGGAATTGAAACAATTTTAGATGATAGAAAAAATGCTAGATTTGGTTTTAAAATGGGTGATTTCGAACTTATTGGTTTTCCTTTTGCAGTTGTAGTTGGAAAGAAGCTAAAAGATGGTATGGTTGAAATTGTAAATAGAAAAACGTTGGAGAAAACTGAAGTTTTAATCACTGAAGTTGTATCTAAATTAGAAGAGCTAATAAAATAAGGATATAAAATGCAAGGAAGTGTACAATCAGTATCTGATTTAATCGGAACTTATGCTTTTAATATAGCTATTGCTATTGTTATTTTTGTTATTGGTAAGTGGCTTGCAACAAAGTTAACAGATACTTCAATGAAACTTTTGACAAAAAGTAATAGAGTTGATGAAACATTAGTAAAGTTTTTAAAAAATATTATTTATTATGTTTTAATGGTAATAGTTGCTTTAACGGCATTAAAACAATTAGGAATTGATACTACATCATTTTTTGCAATTTTAGGTGCTGCTGGTCTTGCAATTGGTTTAGCACTTAAAGATTCACTAGGAAACTTTGCTTCTGGTGTTATGATTATTATGTTTAGACCTTTTAAAGTAGGAGATTATGTAACAGCTGGTGGTTCTAGTGGTACAGTTGAAGAGATTTCTATTTTTAATACAATTTTAAAAACACCAGATAACCAAAGATTAATTGTTCCAAACGGAGCTATTACAAGTAATACAATTACAAATGTTAATGCAAATGAAAAAAGAAGAGTTGATTTAGTTGTTGGCATTGGCTATGATGATGATATAAAAAAAGCAAAAACAATTCTTCAAGATATTCTTAAATCAAATGATAAAATATTACAAGAAGAAGCAAATACTGTTGCTGTTTCAGAATTGGCAGATTCATCAGTTAATTTTGTTGTTAGAGCTTGGGTTAATACCCCTGATTATTGGGCTGTTAAATTTGATTTAACAGAAAAAGTTAAAACAAGATTTGATGAAGAAGGAGTTTCTATTCCTTATCCACAAACAGATGTACATGTATATAAACATAAAAGCTAAACTTCCTCAAATACTAAAAAATATACTAAAAGCTTTACAAGAAGTAGGTGCAAAGCCTATTCTTGTAGGTGGCTGCATTCGAGATAATTTACTAAAAATTCCTTGTAAAGATTATGATATTGAACTATTTAATATAGAAAAACTTGAAGATATTCAAGAAGTTTTATTCTCTTTTGGAAGTGTAAAACTTGTGGGGAAATCATTTGGAGTTTTAACTTTAAATGTTGATGGCTACGATTTTGATTTTGCACTTGCAAGACAAGAGAAAAAAGTAGGTTTAGGACATAAAGGTTTTGAAGTTTTAACTAATAAAGATATGAGTTTTAAACAAGCTAGTTTAAGACGGGATTTTACAATAAACTCTATTGGATATGACTATTTTGAGGATAAGTTACTAGACCCTAATAATGGAATACAAGACTTAAAAAATGGTATTTTAAGACATGTAAATGATAAAACATTTATTGAAGATCCTTTAAGAGTATATAGAGCAGTACAGTTTTGTGCTAGGTTTGAATTAAAAATGAGTGAATCTACTTTTAATTTATGTAAAAGTATGGTTGATAATAATGAGTTAACACAACTTCCTAAAGAGAGAGTTTTTGAAGAGTTTAAAAAACTATTTTTAAAATCAAATAGACCTTCAATAGGGTTTGAACTTATGAAGAGTTTAGAAATTTTAAAACACTTTGAAGAGTTGCAAGCATTAGTTGGGTGTGTACAAGATAAACAGTATCATCCAGAAGGAGATGTATGGGTTCATACTCTAATGACTATTGATGAATTAGCAAAAATATTAAAAAAAGAACAAATTGAAGATGAGAGTAGAAAACTATATCTATTTTATGCGATACTTTGTCATGATTTAGGTAAACCATACTGTACAAAATTAATTGATGGAAAAATTACTTCACACAAACATGAAACCTTAGGTGAAAAGCCAACAACTAGCTTTCTTTCAAAACTTACAAATGAAAAAAAATTAATAGAAAAAGTAATACCACTTGTAAAGACTCACTTAGCTCCTTTTCAACTCTATTTAGCAAATTCATCACTAAAAGCAGTTAAAAGATTATCTTTAAAAGTTAATATTGAAGATTTGTGTTTAGTATGCCTTGCAGACTGTTTAGGAAGAGATATAAAAGATAAAGAAAAATGCCCAAAAGCTATAAATTGGTTACTAAATAAAGCAAAAGAGTTAAATATTGAAAATAGTGCTTTAAAACCTTTAGTTTTAGGAAGAGATTTGATTGATTTGGGATATAAACCATCAAAACAATTCAAAGAAATACTAGATTATGCTTTAGATTTACAAATAGATGAAAATCTGGATAAAGAAACTATTTTAAAACAAATAAAAATTAAGTATCATTAAGGTTTTATTATAAAATTATCACTTTTATTTACAATATGATAAATTATTACACCATACTTTTTAGCATAATATTTCATTAGAAGTTTTTGTATTGTTGGTTCAATTGATGGCACAAACCATGCGTTATTTGATATTGCAATAATATATTTTGTTTTATTTAGATTTTGAAAAATCTCATCTGTTGTTGCTTCATAACAAATTGCATTTCTAAAACTATAGCCATTTATATCAAAGTTGGTAGGAAGTGTCGCTTTTGAGTAATCTTGTGCTCCATCAAAGAAAATTTTATTTATAAAATTTGTTAAAATTTTTGGAAGAGGTATCTCTTCTCCAAAAGGAACTAAAACTACTTTATTTGCAATTTTTACTTTTGTATTTGAAAAATGAAAAGTTGAATTATAATAACCATTTTTATCAGATGACATGGCACCTGTGATTATGTCAATTTTTATAGATTTTTTCTTTAAAAACTCCATAAGAAATTGATTTTTGTTTAGAATTAATGGGAAAGCTGTTTCTGGTAATATAACTAAATCATAGCCTTTATCAATAGCATTATTTATTTCATCTATATTTCTATCAATTATATTTAATCTATTTTTATTACTCCATTTCAAACTTTGTGAAATATTTAGTTTTGACATATATATTTTCAGTTTAGGCTCTTTTATCTCTATTGGTTTTGAGTAATCAATTGCAAAAAGTAAAAAAACAATTGCAAGAGGTTTATATTTTAATTTTCTAGTAAGAAAAAACATACTTATAATTATTAATGCAAAAGCTAGTTTTGATGTATTGAAATAAGAATCAATAAAAAGTAATTCTAGTTTAAACCAGTTAAATGAAAAAGGTTCAATATAAGTTAATGCAAAAATGGCAAATGCTCTAAATATAGGCTTTTTTATAAAATCTATTAAGAAAAATAATAAAGCCATAACAAGACCAAAACTTATTGTGATAAAAGGAATTAAATAGCTTAGTTCATAATAAACAAAGCTAAAAGCAATCCAATAAAACCATAAAATTCCTGTAAAAAAACCAGCAATTACTAATGATAATCTAGGAATTGTAAGTAGCATATAAATAGAGGCTAGACCTAAAATAGAGTTAAGAAGTTTTATTTCTATTTTAAAATGTGATAAGTAAATAAAACAGCTAAGTAAAATAGCAGTTAACAAGCCTTTTATTATAATAGTTTTGTTAAAATTAACCTGTTTTACTAAAAACATAGAAAATACTTTACTAAAAGGAAATTTAATGGAAGGTCAAAGTGCTGATTTAATAAGCTCATTACTACCTCTAGTTGCATTATTTGCAATTTTTTATTTTTTAATTATCAGACCACAGCAGAAGCAAGCTAAAGCTCATAAGCAAATGATAACTGAATTAAAAAAAGGTGATAAGATTGTAACAAATGGTGGCTTAATGGTAGAAATTACAAAAGTTGAAGAAGACTTTTTAATTGTTAAAAATCATGATAACACTGAAATGAAGTTAAAAAAAGAGTTTGTTGCAAAACTTTTAGACTAATATACCTATTTTAAAACATACAACTTTTTGTATGTTTTAAATTTTCTATGTACTACAAGCTAAGGAAAATGATTGAAAATCTTTAATTATAGACTAATAATTTTTATATTAAGTATCATATTTGGAGTTGTTTTTTCAATGCCTTCATTTATGCAGACAGATACTGGTAAAAAAATTGCACTAGGACTTGATTTACAAGGTGGGTTACATATGCTTTTAGGAGTTCAGACTGATGAAGCTGTAACTTCAAAAATTAAAAGTATTGCTTCATCAATTAAATATTTTGCTGAAGATGAAGACCTACTAATTGAAGAATTAAGTATAAATGAAAATAGTGTAAGTTTTACAGTATTAGATGGTGATGAAATTCCAAAAATAGAGAAAATGTTAGAGAAAATCGATGGTTTAAATATTGCTATTGATGGACTTAATATTGATGTGAGTTTAACTGAAGAAGAAGCAATAAGAACAAAAGATTTATCTGTATCTCAAGCAGTTGAAACTATTAGAAATAGACTTGACCAATTTGGTTTAGCTGAACCTACTGTTATTAGACAAGGTGAAACAGATATTGTTGTTCAACTACCAGGGATAAAGTCTCAAGATGAAGAGAAATCTGCAAGGGAACTTATTTCAAAACCTGCAAATTTAGAGTTAATGGCTGTTGATGAAGAGAGAGCCGACCAAGTATATACAATGAGTGATGCCCAAGCAGCAGAGTATGGGGATATTATTTTAGAAGATACAAATAATCCAAATATTTTATATCTAGTAAAAGAGATTCCTATTTTAAGTGGAGATCAAGTAATTGATGCAAAAGTAGCATTTGACCAATCAAATCAACCTATCATTAATTTTACTTTAAACTCAGCTGGTGCAAGAATCTTTGGTGATTTTACTGCAAAAAGTGTAGGAAAAAGACTTGCAGTTGTATTAGATGGGAAAGTATATTCAGCTCCTTCAATTAGAGAAAGAATAGGTGGAGGAAGTGGTCAGATTTCTGGTGGATTTACTATTGCTGAAGCTGGAAATGTTGCTATTGCTTTAAGAAGTGGTGCATTACCTGCTTCTGTAAAACTACTTGAAAAAAGAAGTGTTGGTCCAAGCCTTGGTGCAGACTCAATTGAAGCTTCAATGATTGCACTTATTTTGGGTTTTGTTTTAGTAGTTGTATTCATGGTAGTTTATTATAGACTTGCAGGAATTGTTGCAAATATTGCACTTATTACTAATATTTTTATTATTGTATCTGTTATGGCAATGTTTGGAGCTACTTTAACCTTACCTGGTATGGCAGGTATTGTTTTAACCGTGGGTATGGCAGTTGATGCCAATGTTATTATTACAGAAAGAATTAGAGAGTTACTTAAAAAAGGTATGTCAATTCCAAAAGCAATTGAAGATGGATATGCAAATGCAATGAGAGCAATTCTTGATGCGAATATTACTACTCTTTTAGTTGCAGTAATTTTATATGCATATGGAACAGGTCCTATTAAAGGTTTTGCTGTAACTATTTCTATTGGTATTTTAGCATCTATGTTAACAGCAATATTAGGAACACATGGTATTTACGAAGCATTATTACCAAAAATCTCAAAAGATAAAAATGCTAAAAAATGGTTTGGAGTTAGTTAATGGAAATTTTTAAATCAAATAAAGTATATAACTTCATGGGAAGAAGAATCCCTTTTTTAGGATTATCTTCTATTTTATTTATTGCTTCAATAGTTTTACTTTTAGTTAAAGGATTAAACTTTGGTATTGATTTTGCTGGAGGAACTATTGTTCAAGTTAAGTATGAAAAAGCTGCTCCAATACCTGATATTAGAGATGTTTTAAAAACAAAACCAGAGTATGCTAATGCTATAATTTCTAAATTTGGTAGTGACAAAGAAGTTGTTATTAGACTTTCTGGTTCTTCTTCTGATTTATCAACTGATATTAGTGATAGAATTCATAAAGTATTAGACCCAACAGGAAACTTTGAGATTAGAAGGGTTGATATTGTTGGACCTAAAGTTGGTGGAGAGTTAAGAGAGAAAGGTTTGATGGCATTAAGCTTATCAATTTTTATTATTTTAATTTATGTATCATATAGATTTGAATGGAGATTTGCCGTTGCTTCTATTTTAGCACTTATTCATGATATTACTATTGCTTTAGGAGCTATTTCACTATTTTCTGTTGAAGTAAATCTTGATATCCTTGCAGCAATTTTGACTATTCTTGGATATTCATTAAATGATACAATTATTGTTTTTGATAGAATTAGAGAGGGTGTGCAAACTTCTAAAGAGACAGCTTTAAAACTAATTGTAAATGAGTCAGTAAGTAGAACATTATCAAGAACTACACTTACTTCATTAACAACATTCTTTGTTGTTGCTACACTATTTGCATTTGGTGGAGAGATTATTCATGGATTTGCATTTACTCTACTTGTGGGTATTATTGTAGGTACTTACTCTTCTATTTTTATTGCTGCATCATTTTTAGTTCAATTAAAGTTCTCTATTGCAGACTTTAGAGCTAAAGAGGCTGACAAATTAAAAAGACAAAAAGAGAAAGAGAAGTTAAGAGCTATGTATGAGAAAGGAACAGTCTAATTAGACTGTTCCTTTTTTACTTTTTTTAAATAATAGTTATGAAGTTTTGAAATATCTTCACTACATAAAATTTCAATAGCATTTTTAAGATATTTTTTATCCCAATCCCACCATTTTATCTCTAAAAGTATATTTATATCTTCTTTACTAAATCTTTTTTTTATCTCTTTTGCAGGATTTCCTCCTACAACACTATATGGTTCTACATCTTTTGTAACTAAAGCTTTACTTCCTACAATTGCCCCATGACCTATATTAACTCCTGGCATAATCATAGCTTCACTTCCTATCCATACATCATTGCCTATTACTGTATCTCCAGCTTTAGTAAAAGCATCTTTTGCTTTTAAAAATAGCTCATTATCTTGATAAAAGAAAGGAAATGTACTTATCCATTTTGCGTTGTGACCTTGATTTCCAGCCATAATAAAGCTTGCACCACTTCCAATAGAACAAAATTTACCAATTCTTAGTTTATCAACATCATCTCTATTTGGCATTAGATATCTTGCACACTCATCAAAACTATGACCATGATAGTATCCAGAATAGTAACTATAATCTTCACAAATAATATTTGGATTGCTAATTTGCTCTTTAATTGGCTTACCTATAAAAGGTGATTCAAAAAAATTATCCATATTTAAGCCTTTTTGATTTACTTTATCATATAAAACAATTATTTTACTTTAATAATATTTTAAATAAAATAGATAAACATAAATTTGGAGAAAAAAATGGAACAAACAATAAGTGAAAGAAAGGGGTTTTTGCATAGCTTCGATAAATACACTTCAAAAAATGGAACAGATTGGTATTTAGCTTTAACTTGGATATTTATTTTAGAGTTAATATCTTCAATAATTGAATTTTATTACTTAGACGTGGCAAGAGACTATGTGATTCACATAGAAAAAGGGATGTTTAGAGAGTTGTTAATTGCAGGTTTTATAAGTTTTTTTGTTTGGCACTTTGTTTATAGTGTTGTTCAAATGAGAAGACAGCAGTTTTTATTTTTATTAATGTATTTATTATTGGGATTATATTTTTATATAACAGATGATGTAACATTTAATTTACTATTTCACAATATTATAAATCCATTTGAATTTGAATTTAACGGATTTAATTTATATACAATTGTACAAGTATTTATTAAACTTGTAATGCTTTATTTAATCATTAAATTTTTCCAATCATTAAAAAATAGAGATAAGCTCAAACAGTAGCTTTTCTCTAAAGCCTTTAGTTTAGAGTATCAAAGCCTTATTTTATCCTTTTTTAGATATTATAATTGCTTCAATTAAAATGGAAAACTAAAGGATTAATATGGATTGGGGTAAGGTTACTTATATATTTTTCTCACTCATGTCACTCACAACGACAGCAGGTTTTATCTATGAACCAAATGCAGTAGCACTATTTTTAGCTGCAGGTGTAAATGTAATATCAACTATTTTAAAAATTGGTGTAAAAAATCTTCTAGCAGCAGAACTCTTAGCAAGTTCATTAGTTGCAGATTTACACTTAATTCCTGCGTTTATGGTACTAACATTTATGGGTGATGAAAGACTAGCAATTGCATTAGCAATTGGTGCAATTGTAGCAAATCTTTTCTCAATAGCATTAGCACTAATAGAGAGTGCAAAAAGTCAAGATAAGGATGTTTATTAATGGAATATAATCCACAAGAAATAGAGAAAAAATGGCAAAACTATTGGAGTGAAAATAGTAGTTTTGAACCAAGTGAAGATACAAAAAAAGATAAAAAATATATTTTAAGTATGTTTCCATATCCAAGTGGAAGAATTCATATGGGACATGTTAGAAACTACTGTTTAGGAGATGCTTTTGCTAGATATTTTAGAAAAGCAAACTATAATGTACTTCACCCAATTGGATGGGATAGTTTTGGTATGCCAGCAGAAAATGCAGCAATTAAGCACAAACTTCATCCTAAAAAATGGACTTATGAAAATATTGATTATATGAGAGATGAATTAAAAGCTTTAGGATTATCTTTTTCTGAAAATCAAGAGTTTGCAACATCAGATGAACTTTATACAAAATGGGAACAAGAGTTTATCATCAAAATGTATGAAGAGGGACTTTTATATAGAAAATCAACAACTGTAAATTGGTGTGAACCTTGTCATACTGTACTTGCTAATGAACAAGTAGAAGAGGGATGTTGTTGGAGATGTGATACTCCTGTTGAACAAAAAGAGATGCCAGGATATTATGTTGCTATTACAAAATATGCTCAAGAGTTGCTTGATGATTTAAAAACTTTAGAAGGTTCTTGGCCAAGTCAAGTTCTTACTATGCAAGAAAATTGGATAGGAAGAAGTGAAGGTTTAGAGTTTAATTTAGAGCTTTGTAAAGATTCAAGATTTAAACTTGATAAACAGTTTAGCTCATTTGAAGTTTTTACTACAAGACCTGATACTATTTATGGAGTTTCTTATTCAGCATTAGCTCCAGAACATCCTATTGTTAAATATATAGTAGAAAATAAACTACTTCCTGATAATAAAATCAAAGCTATAAAAGCTATGCAAAAAGTAAGTGAAAGAGATAGAGCTACTCAAGATAAGCAAGGTGTATCTTTAGAAATTGATGTAATTCATCCATTAACAGGTGAGCTAATACCTGTTTGGGTTGCAAATTTTGTACTTGCTTCTTATGGTGGTGGTGCTGTAATGGCAGTTCCTGCCCATGACCAAAGAGATTTTGAGTTTGCAAAACAGTATGATTTACCAATTAAACAAGTAATAGTAGGCCCTGATGGTATTATTGAAAACCCAAAAGAAGCTTATACTTTAGAAGGTGAGTTAATAAACTCTGAAAGCTTTAGTGGACTTAAAAATAATAAAGCTAAAAAAGCAATAATCTATCATTTTGAACAAAATTCAATTGGTAAAAAGCAAATAAACTATAAATTAAGAGATTGGGGAGTATCAAGACAAAGATATTGGGGAGCTCCAATCCCTTTTGTTCATTGTGATGATTGTGGATTAGTACCTGAAAAAGTAGAAAATTTACCAATTTCTTTACCTGAAGATGTAGAGATTACAGGAAAGGGAAATCCTTTAGATACTCATGAATCTTGGAAAAAATGTAGTTGTCCTAAATGTGGTAAAGAAGCAACAAGAGAGACAGATACACTAGATACTTTTGTTCAATCTTCTTGGTATTTTTTAAGATATGCAACAAACCATAAAAAATGGCAAAAAGAGGGTATTTCTAAAAAAGATAGTGATTATTGGATGGATGTTGACCAGTATATTGGTGGAATTGAACATGCAATTTTACACTTACTTTATGCAAGATTTTTTACAAAAGTGCTAAATGATTTGGGTTATACAAATTCAAGAGAACCATTTAAACAGTTACTTACACAAGGTATGGTTCTTAAAGATGGTGCAAAAATGTCTAAATCAAAAGGAAATGTAGTTGACCCAGATTCAATTGTAGAACAGTATGGTGCTGATACTGCAAGACTATTTATCCTTTTTGCTGCACCTCCAACAAAAGAGTTAGAGTGGAATGATAGTGCAGTTGATGGAGCATTTAAATTTATTAAAAAATTTGTTCAAAGAAGTTCTCATGTTACAAAACAAGCAGCTGAAAACTTTTCAAGTATTGAACATAGCTCTTTAAACAAAGTAGAAAAAGAAGCTAGAAGAAAAGTTTATGAAGCTTTAAAAAGAGCAAATGATGTATTTACTAAAACATATACTTTTAATACTTTAATTGCAGGTGCAATGGAAGCTTTAAATGCACTTCAATCACAAGAAAATGAACTTATTTGGGCAGAAGGTTATTATATTTTAACTAATATTTTAGAACCAATTATTCCTCATACTTGTTGGGAATTATCAGATAAACTATTTGATAAAAAGAATTTTAATAATAAAATTGAAGTAAAAGAGGAAGTTTTTGCACTAGACTCAGTTGTTCTAGCAGTTACAATTAATGGTAAAAAAAGATGTGAAATTGAAATCTCACCTGATGCACAAAAGGATGAAATTTTACTTGAAGCTAAAAAAATAGCTCAAAAGTGGATTGAAAATAAAGAGATAATCAAAGAGATTGTAGTACCAAATAAGTTAGTGAATTTAGTAGTTAAAGGTTAGTAATGAAAAAAAGTCTATTAGTACTAGTTACATTTCTTGCAATATTTATTTTAGCAGGGTGTGGATATAAACCTTCAAGCTATTATGCAAAAAAACAAATACAAGGAAATGTGTTTGTTGATCTTTTTGTAAATATTAAAGATCCAAAAAACTCAGTTTTAATCAAAGATGCAATGAATGAAATTTTAGTGCATAGACTAGATGCAAAGCTAGTTACAAATAGAAATGAAGCTGATACTATTGTTTATGTAAGTTTAGGAAATGTATCAATGACTGAACTTGATTATGATGAACAAGGATACACAAAACTTTACAGAGCAGTTGTAAGTGTAAATGTAAGATATGAAAATAGTGAGTATAAAAACTCATTTAGTGTAACTGGAAGACATGAGTTTGCTCTTGATGGGGGTTCAACTATAACAGATACAAAAAGATTTGAAGCTATTAAAAGCGCGGCTTCAAAAGCCTTAGAAGAGGTTATCTCAAAAATTGCAGTTTACTCTTTTAAAAAGTAGTTAAAATAATGCAAAAGAGTTTAAAAGAAATAGATTTAAAAGGTTTTTTAGAGTTTAAGACTCTTTACTATGACAAAATAGACTTCTCAACAGTTGAAAACTCTTGGGAATGTCTAAAAAGTCATATAAAATTACCATATGTTATTCATATAGTAGGAACAAATGGTAAGGGAAGTACAGGAAGATGTCTAGCTCACTATTTATATAAAAAAGATTTTAAAGTAGTTCATTATAGTTCTCCTCATATTAAAAAATTTAATGAAAGAGTTTGGTTAAACGGAGATAATGTAAGTGATGAACTACTTGAAAATACCCACAAAAAAATACAAAAAATACTTAATATACAATTATTAGAAAAGCTTACTTATTTTGAATATACAACTTTGCTTGCACTATATATTAGTTCAGAATGTGATTATATTATTTTAGAAGCAGGACTTGGAGGTGAATTTGATGCTACAAATGTAGTAGAAAATAGTCTTAGTTTAATTACAACAATTGATTTTGACCATCAATCTTTTTTAGGTAATAGCATAGAAGAGATTGCACAAACAAAAATGCGTGCATGTGATAAACAGATGATAGTTGGCTATCAAATACATGAAAATGTAAAAAAGACTGCTTTTAAAGTTCAAGAACAGCTTAATAAAGAGTTTAATAAACAAATAAAAGTTGATTTTGTTGAAGAGTTTAATAAATATAGTTTTAATGTGGATTTTCCTAGATATTTAATAAAAAATTTACATTTAGTAGTTTCATGCTTGAAGTTTTTAAATATTGATATTGATTTAAAATTATTTGATGATGTACAACTAAAAGGAAGATGTGAAAAAATTGCTTCAAATATTACTATTGATGTGGGACACAATCCTTTAGCTGCAAGAGCTTTAAAAGAGCATTTTAAAAATAAGAAAATTACACTAATTTACAACTCTTATAAAGATAAAGATTATAAAGAGGTTTTAAAAATATTAAAGCCAATTATAAATGAAATAATTATAATTGAACTTGATGATAAAAGGATTGTAGATAAAAACAATTTATTAGAAATTTGTAAAGATTACAATATAATGACAAGTTTTAATCTTGAACTAAAAAAAAGCAAAGAGTATTTAGTTTTTGGCTCTTTTTTAGTTGTTGAAAAATTTTTAGATTTTATAGGTATTGATGAAAAATAGATTAATAATAACAGTATCAGATGTAAATGGAACAAAATCATATAATATACACCAGCTAGTAAGAAAATTTTTTGTAATATTTTTAGTTGTTGCACTACTAGTTTTAGGAATGAGTTTTTGGTTGATTTCATATTTAAATGAAGAGATTACTGAAGTAAAACAGACAAAAGAGCAACAAATAGCCACATTAGAACAAAAAGAGAAAGAGCTTTTAGCACAAAATAGTTTTTACTCTAAGCAGATAAAAGGTAAAGTTGATGATATAGAAGAGTTAAGCTCAAAACTTGACCATCTTGAAGAGATAATAGGAATAAAAAAAGATGATGATACAGGTTTAATTAAAAGAGCAACTTTGGCTACTATGACAACTGTAAAAAAAGTTTTTATGTTAAAAACTATTCCAAATGGTAGCCCTTTAAAAGAGACTACAATTACATCAAGTTATGGATATAGAGTTCATCCTATTACAAAAAAAAGAAAATTTCACAGAGGAATTGACTTTAGAGCAAGAATGAGAACTAAAGTTTATGCCACTGCTGATGGAATTGTAAGCTATGTTCAATCAAGAGATAGAGGAGGCTTTGGCCGTGTTGTTAAGATTATGCATGGATATGGATTTCAAACAGTTTATGCACACTTAAATAAAACAGAAGTTAAACTTGGTCAAGTAGTTAGAAAAGGTGACTTATTAGGGCTTAGTGGAAATAGTGGTAGAAGCTCAGGGCCTCATTTGCATTATGAAATTAGATATGGAGTTAAGATAATAAACCCTTACTATTTCGTAAAATGGAATATGAAAAACTATGAGATGATTTTTAAAAAACAAAGGAGAATTCCGTGGGAATCTTTGGTAAAACTAATAAACGAACACAACAAAATAGTGGAGCAACAGTAATTGCTGCTGGTACTTGTATCATTGGAGGTATAAGTACTGAAGGAACTGTTCATATTGATGGAAAATTTGAAGGTGTTATTTTAGAAGCAGATGTAATTACTATTGGACAAACAGGAGAAGTAATTGGAGATATAAAAGCTAATAATTTAATTGTAAGTGGATTGTTTGATGGTAAGATTGATTGCAATGAAGTTCATGTATTATCTTCAGGAAAAGTTATAGGTGAAATAAAATATAACGAATTAGTAATTGAAGAAGATGGAAAGTTTGAGGGGCAAGGTATTAGAAAAGGCTCAAAACTTACAAGTAGATATGGTGAAATTGAGCAAAAAATTAATAACATTATAATATCTCCAAAACCAATTACCCATGATAAAAATTCGTGAGAAGTTACAACAACTTTATAATCAAAAAAGAAGTATTGAAGAGCAAATAAAAAATTTAGAAGCTCAACTTCAAAATAAAAAGCCAGTAAGAGGTTTTACTAAAGATGAAAAAATAGAGATATTTAAGTCTTTATTTATTAATAGACTTGATATTTATGCTAAGAAATGGGTAAGTAAAGATAATAAAAAACAAAAATATTTCCCAGTTACACAAACTTTTAAAAAAGAGGATTACATTCCTTTAACAAATCATGAAATAGAACTTCATTTAAGAGGATTAAATGATATAGCAACATATGTAATAGACTATTCTAACTCTTGTAAATATGTTGTTATAGAACTTTTAGATGAAGATAAATTTAAACTACAAATTGCACTTAACTCCTTAAATATTAGAGCTTATTATGAAATAACTACATATAATAGTTTAAAAGCATGGATATTTTTTGAAGAGAAAATTAGTGCAAAAATGGCAAATCTATTTGCAAATGAGATATTAAGAAGAGCAAATATAAATGGAAAAATTTTTCCAAAGGAGCAGTTTGCTACAAGAGCTAATTTAGGCTCTTTTATTACTTTACCTTTACACTTAAAATATAGAAAAAATAACCAAACAGTTTTTGTTGATATAAATACATCAAAAGTGTATGAAGACCAGTGGAGTGTTTTAAATAGTGTGTTAAAAGTTAAAAAACAACAAATTATACCACTTTGTCAAGAACAAAATATTAAAACTTTTGATGAAGCAAGCTTTGAGGATATAATATTTCCAAGTTTTAAATTAAAACTTATAATTTATGATTTTTTATATATTCCAACAAAAGATTTATCTAAGGGTTTATTAAATAAATTAAAGTCATTTGCTAGTTTTGATAATCCTCAAATAAAAGTTTTATTAAGCCTTAGAAAGCCTTTATATAATACTCCAAGAGTTATAAAAAATTATGAAGAAGATGAGAAATATTTAAAGCTTCCTAGAGGAGTTATTTATAAAACTCTAGATTTTTTTAATAAAAACAGTGTAGATTTTATTTTAGAAGATAAAAAGTATTTTGAAAAAATTGAGACAAAAAAAGTAACTTTTACTTTAAGGCAAGAGCAACAAGAAGCTATTGATAATATTTTAAAAAAAGATTTTAGTATATGTGTTGCACCACCTGGTTTTGGAAAAACATTAATTGGTGCAAAAATGACAGAGATTAGAGCTTGTACTACTCTTGTTATAGTAAACAAAAATATGCTTTTAACTCAATGGATACAACGTTTTGTTGATTATTTTGGTTATACAAAAAAAGATATTGGTTATTTAGGAAAAGGGAAAAATAAATTAACTGGACAAATAGATATTGCAACTATGCAAAGTTTAAAAAATGACCCTGAAGTTATAAATAATTACTCTTTTTTAATTGTTGATGAGTGTCATCATATTCCAGCAGTTACATTTGAACAAATTGTTAAACAGTTCCATGGGAAATATGTTTTAGGTTTAAGTGCTACACCAAAAAGAAAAGATGGATTAGATCCAATTCTTTTTCAACAACTAGGTGATGTTTCATATGAGCATAAAAAGAAAAAAACAACAACAAATAGTTTAAAAGTTATTCGAACAGATTTTGAAAGTCAAGCTGATAATTATGCTACTTTAATAAATGAATTATGTGCAAATCATGCAAGAAATCTTTTGATTTTAGAACAAATTAAAAATAATATTCAAAGAAAAATTTTGGTTTTAAGTGATAGAATAGAGCACTTAAAAGTGCTTGAAGAGTTACTTATAAAACAGAATATTGATTATGTTTGTATTCACGGAAGTATGAATAAAAAAGAGCAAGAGAAGAATATGAAAGAAGTTAAAACTAAAACTTTAGTTTTAGCAACAACCTCTTATTTTGGTGAAGGTATAGATTTTCCCCATTTAAATACAATTCTTTTTGCAACTCCAATCTCATACTATGGAAGACTTATTCAATATTTAGGAAGAGTTGGAAGAGATGGGCAAGAATGCTTAGCAATTGATTTTTTAGATTCTAAAAATGCTATGCTTAATTCTGCTTATAAAAAGAGATTAGAAGGGTATAAACAGATGCATTATAAACAAGTTATAGGAAAGTAGATGTTAGGAATTATTGTATGGACTATCTTTATTGCAGTTATGGTGAATTTACTACTAAAAAAGTTTCATTTACCAACAATTATAGGTTATATTGTAACTGGTACAATTATTGCATATCTATTTGATTTACATAATGCCGTTAATAATCATGATTTAAAAGAGATAGCTGAATTTGGAGTAGTGTTTTTAATGTTCACCATAGGGTTGGAGTTCTCTTTGCAACATCTAAATAGAATGAAAAAAGAGGTGCTTGTAACAGGTGGTTTACAAATTATCGTAACTACTATTTTTGTATTTCTAGTTTGTATGTTTATTCTTAATTTTGATTATAAAACTTCATTGGTTTTAGGTGCAGCATTGTCTTTATCTTCAACTGCTATTGTTTTAAAAATCTATAATGAAAATGGTGATATAAAAAAACCATATGGAAGAAGAGTTTTAGGAATATTAATTATGCAAGATATTGCAGTAATTCCTATTTTACTTATGATTTCAATTTTTAGTATGGGTGATGATAAATCAGTTTTTCATATTATTTTTGAAACAACAGTTGCAGCATTTATTTTGATTTTATTATTGTATATAACAGGAAAATATCTTTTAGAGCCTTTTTTTGAGTATGTGAGTGAATCAAAATCAGAAGAACTTTTTGTAGGTTCTGTTTTATTAATAGCTATTGGAGCATCTTATTTAGCACACTATTTTGGATTTTCTTACTCCCTTGGAGCTTTTATAGCTGGTATGATGATTAGTGAAACAAAGTTTAAGCATCAAGTAGAAGCTGACCTTATTCCTTTTAGAAATCTTTTATTAGGAGTATTTTTTATAACTGTTGGAATGCAAATCAATTTTAGTGTAATTGGTGAACATATTTTTACAATTTTGATACTTCTTCCAGTTTTATTATCTTTAAAATATATAATTATATACTCTCTTGTAAGAATTGATGATACTAAAAGAGTTGCATTTAAAACAGCACTTTCTCTTGTCCAAATTGGAGAGTTCTCTTTAGCTGTTTTAGAATTAGCAAGAAGCAAGTCTTTAATAGATCCAACTTATTCACAAATTTTAATTGTAACAATAGTAATTTCTATGGTTTTAACACCTCTTGTACTTAAAAACCTTTCTTCTATTGCTTCTAAAATTTTGCCAGAAGATACTATGCAAATTGTAAATAGTATGCAAGTTAATAGTGACACACAAGGGCATATTGTAGTTATTGGTTATGGTCACTTAGGACAAGAAGTTGTAGAAAAATTAAAAGCTGAACATAGAAATTATATTATTATTGAACATAATATGAAGTACTATAAAATAGGTAAAGAGAAAAATGAGCCAATTATATTTGGAAATGCAGCAAGTAAAACTATTCTTAATTCAATAAATATTAAAAAATCAGCAGCAATTGTTGTCGCAATTGATAACCCTGAAAAGCTTACTCTTATTTGTGAAGTTATAGATGACTTAACTCATAATACAAAAACAATAGTTAAAGTTGGAAGAAAAGCAGAAGCACAAGAGTTAGAAAAACTTCATATTGAGCATATAATTGTTGAAGATGAGGTTTTATCTCAAGCCATTTTAGAAGAGACAAGAAGTTGTAGGCTTGATTACATAAGAAAATAGAGTTTTTTAAACTCTATTTTTTTTATATCTATTTATTGATAAAAATACTCATTATTGATGTTAATAAACTGTTAAATAATTATTTAATAATGGTTTAGAGTATGCTTTTATAATATGTTTTTAAAGGAGCAAAATGAAGAAAATATTAATAGTTTTTACTTTTTTAACTCTATATATAAATGCACAAGATTTAGAAATTTTAAATGAAGAGAAAAAGAGTTTAAGAAGTATAGATAAACAAATAATAAAACAAGAGTATGAAAAATCAAAAAATGATTGGATATCTCCTATTAATATAAACTCAAAAATTAATAGAACACACTCTTTTAATAAAAGCAGTGATAATTTAAATAAAAGTCTGTCTTTGGGGTTTACTCAAAGTATATATGAATCAGGTGGAATAGAGTTTACAATAAAATACGCAAATGAAAAACTACAAGCAGATTTTTTAAATTGGGAGTATGAAAATAACCAACTCTTGCAAGAAGTTTATGAAACTTTATTGCAAATAAAAAAGCTTAATACACAAATAAAAAAAAGTGATTATGAGTTAAAAAATAAAGAAATTGAACTTGTATTAAAAAAAATAGAGTATAAAAATGGTAAAACTGATATTATTGAATTGAATAATGCAATAATGGCAAGAAATAATCAGTTTAAAAATAGTGTAAATTTAAAAAACTCATTGAAACAGCAAAAAGTAATTTTAAAAAAATACACAAATTTAGAGTTTGAAAATATAAAATTATTAGATTTTTCAAATATAAAAAAAGATGATTATATTAAACATAATCTTGAAATTTTATATGAAAACTCAATGAAAAAAGTAGCAACTACTTCATATAAAAAACAAAAATCTTCTTATTTACCACAAGTTTCATTATCTACAAATCTTTCATATAATAAGAGTGAAAACTATACTTTAAATAGTAGTGATGATAATAATTCAGCAGCAATCTCTTTGAATTTATCTATGCCTTTATATGATGTAAATAAAAAAGCAACATTAGAGAAATTAAGATTAGAAACACTAAAAAAAAGTGCGAATATAAGTGATTTGAAAAATCAAATTAAAAAAGATTATGAGAAGAGTTTATTAAAAATAGAAACATATAAAAGTTATAACAAAATTATAAATAAAAACATAAAACTTTATGAAGATTTAATAGAAGTAAATAGAGTCTCAAATGAAGCAGGAATGTCTTCACAATATGATTTAGAAATATTAGAAAATACAAAAAAAATAAATGAGTATGATTTGATGATAAATAACATAGATATGCAATTAGAGTATGCAAAACTATATTTTAAAATAAAGGCAGAAGTGTAATGGCAAATTCAACTTTACAAGAGCAATTAAATGAGTATGCAAAAGGTAATAAAAAAAGAAGATATATCTATATTTTAATTGCTATTTTTACTTTAACAGCTCTTTTTTTAGTATTTTTAATAAATAATGATGAAAATAAAGAGGTTTCATATATTACAAAAAAAGTTAAAAAAGGAGATTTAGAAGTTTCAGTATTAGCAACTGGTAATTTAAATCCTACAAATAGTGTAGATATTGGTATAGAAGTATCTGGAACTATAAAAGAGATATATGTTGATTTTAATGATAAAGTAAAAGTAGGACAAGTATTAGCAAAGCTTGATACTACAAAATTAAAGTCAAAAGTAGATAGTTCAAAAGCATCACTTTTTATTGCAAAGGCGAACTTAAAAGAGAGTGAAGTAAATGTAAAAAACAAAAAATTGAATTATGAAAGAATGTTAAAGATGTTTGAACAATCAAAAGGAAAATATCCATCAAAAAATGATTTAGATGACTCACTATTCTCATATGAGAGTTCAAAAGCTTTATATGAAGCTGCAAAAGCTAAAGTTATGCAAGCTGAATATAATCTAAAAACTGATCAAGAGAATTTAGATAAAGCAGTAGTAAAGTCATCAATTGATGGAATTGTTTTAAATAAAGCAGTTGAAGTAGGACAAACAGTTGCTGCTTCAATGTCAACACCTACTCTTTTTACACTTGCAAAGGATTTATCTAAAATGGACTTAATTGTAAGTATTGATGAAGCTGATGTTGCAAATATAAAAGAGGGGTTAAATGTTACTTTTACAGTTGATGCATATCCAAAAGAGATATTTAAAGGTAAGATTAAACAAGTAAGATTTAATCCTATTTCTGAAAATGGAGTTGTAACTTATGAAACAGTAGTGTTAGTAGATAATAAAAGACTCTTTTTAAGACCTGGAATGACAGCATCAGCAAAAATAATTACAAAAAAACAGAACAATGTACTTCTTGTACCAAATAGTGCATTGCGATTTAATCCAGTTGCAAATAAAGATAATAAAAAGCAAAGTGTAAATCTTTTAAGAGCTAAAAGAAGAACAAAAAAAGATAAAAATTTTAAAGAGCTTGATGTACTTAGTTACAAATCTTTGTATATATTAAAAAATAATCAAGTAAAAAAAGTAGAAGTAAAAGTTTTGCAAACAGATGGAAAATTTACAAGTATACAATCACAAATAATAAAAGAGGGTGATAATGTAATTACTTCTCAAAAGAGTAGTTAATGTGTAGTGAAAATAGAACAATTATTGAGTTTAAAGATATAGTAAAAGTTTATGGTAAAGCTAATGTAAAAACTTATGCTTTAAATAGAGTTAATTTAAATATAAAAAAAGGTGAGTTTGTCTCAATAATGGGAGCTAGTGGGAGTGGTAAATCAACATCAATGAATATAATAGGATGTTTAGATTACCCTTCAAGTGGAGAGTATCTTTTTGATGGAGTAAATGTTGATAAGTTAAATAAAAATCAAATGGCTCTTCTTAGAAGAAATTATATAGGTTTTGTATTTCAAGGATTTAATCTTTTAGGTAGAACTACTGCTTTAGAAAATGTTGAATTACCTTTAATTTATAGAAAAACGCCTACAAAAGAAAGAAAAGAGTTAGCTTTTAAAGCTTTAAAAAAAGTTGGACTTGAAAGTGTAATTTATAATACTCCTGCTGAGTTATCAGGTGGTCAGCAACAAAGAGTAGCAATAGCAAGAGCTATTGTTACAAACCCTTTAGTTTTATTAGCAGATGAACCAACAGGAAATTTAGATAGTATTAAAAGTATTGAAATAATGAACCTATTAAAACAGCTTAATGAAGAGTTAGGAATTACAATTATTATGGTAACTCATGAAGAAGAGATGGCTCAATACTCAAATAGAGTTATCTATTTTAGAGATGGACATATAGAATCAAGTTTGAAAAAAGGGTATAAGTAATGTTAATAAATACTTTTCTTATAGCTATAAAAGAGATTAGAAGAAATATACTTCGTTCTATATTAACTACTTTAGGAATAGTAATAGGAGTAGCTTCAGTTATAGCTATGGTAATGATAGGAGATGGAACAACTGCAAATATTCAAGAAAGTATCTCTAAACTTGGAACTAATATGTTAACTTTAAGAGTAGGGCAAGAAAGAAGAGGTAAACCAAGAAGTGATAATAGTGCAAGAGCTTTTAAACAAGAGGATATTAATGCAATAAAAAATCAAATTGTAAATGTTAAAGCAGTTGCTGCACAAAATAGTAGCTCAATTAATGCAATATATTCAAATAGAAGTTATACTTCAAATATTATGGGAACAAGTAATGATTATTTTATAATTAAAGATTGGTCTTTAAAAAGTGGAAGGCTATTTAATAAAGATGAATTAACTTTTGGACAAACTTCTTGTATTGTTGGAACTACAATAGTAAAGCAACTTTTTGAAAATAATGATGCCCTTGGCGCAAAACTAAGATTAAAAAACTTTGCTTGTACAGTAGTAGGAGTTTTAAAATCAAAAGGTGCATCTGCATTTGGAAGAGACCAAGATGAAATTATTGTTGTTCCTCTTAAAATGTTCCAAAGAAAAATACAAGGAAATAAAGATATTAATTCAATTTTAATATCTGTTAACGAAAGTGAAAATATTGAACAAGTAAAAAAAGATGTGACTGCTTTAATGAAAGAAAGAAGAACAATTAAAGCTACTGAAGATAATAACTTTTATATAAGAGATATGAGAGATTTATTAACTGCAATGACTTCTACAACTAAAATGTTAACGTTTCTTTTAGGCTCTATTGCTGGAATATCATTATTAGTAGGTGGTATTGGTATTATGAATATAATGTTAGTTTCAGTAACTGAAAGAACAAGAGAAATTGGAACAAGGCTTGCAATTGGAGCAATGCAAAATGAGGTACTATTACAATTTTTAGTTGAGGCAATTGTTTTATCTACTTTAGGTGGAGTTATTGGGATTATTTTTGGTATATCAATTGGCTATTTAGTTGTTTTTTTTATGCAATTGCCTTTTATAATAAATATAAAAATAGTAGTAATTTCGTTTATTTTTTCAACATTAATTGGAGTTATATTTGGATATTTTCCTGCAAAAAAAGCAGCAAAATTAAATCCAATTGAGGCATTAAGATATGAGTAGAAGTAAAGAAGAGTTATCTTCTTTACTCTATTTGATTAAAATTTTAATTGCATAGAGAAGCTATATCTTCTTCCATCTAAAATATTATCATAATCATCTTCTGTTGTTACCTCTTTATTTGTAAGGTTATAAATACCTGCTTTAAAAGAGATATTATCTGATGCTTTATAAACTAGTCCTGCATCAGCAAAAGTGTAAGAAGGTTGTTTATTTAACTCTCCACTTCTTGAGATATTTCCAGCTGTTTGACTTCTATAATTAACTTGTGTCCAAAGATTAAGTTTTCCTGATACTTCCCAATCTAGTCCAGCATTAAACATATGTTTAGAGATGTCATTTAGCGGTCTTCCTTTATTCTCTCCTGATTTTTGTTCAGATTTTGTATATGTATAAGAGTGTCTATATAATAAATTATCAGTAATATTATAATCAGTTGTAATCTCTATACCTTTTATTTGCGCTTCATCTATATTTTCAAAAGCAGTATATCCATACTTATGAGCTTCATAGCTTGTTCCTTTATATGTGCAAGGCTGGTTTGGAGGACATATTCTTCCTGTTCTTTGAATTTTTTCTTCAAAATCTGTATGAAAAGCTACTATACTTGCTTTTAATCCTAAATCATAATCATTGTATGCCAATCCTGCTTCATAGTTTAAACTCTCTTCTGGTTTTAAATCAGGGTTACCAATCATTACCCCACCTCTTGAAATACCTGCAAAATCAGGCGCTGCTTTTCTTAAAGAAGGAGCTTTATATCCTGCTGTTACTCCACCTTTTAATGTAAATTTATCTGTTAGATGATAAACAGCATAAGCTTTTGGACTAAAATTACTTCCAAAAGCTTCATTGTCATCATATCTTCCACTTAATGTTAAAGCAAAATTTTCAGTAATTGCCCATTAATTTTCTGCAAAAATAGAGTATTGATATCTACTCATATTTACAATACTATCATTTAATGCACTAGTAGCACCATCTTCAAGAGTCTCATCTTTATAGTTAAATCCTATTGAAGTTGTATTTTTATCAAAGAAATATGTACCTTGAGAGTTAAAAGTTAAAGTTTCAAACTCTATACCATTCCCAGTAGTTTCATTTACTCTTGATTCATTTTTTGCTTTTTCATAATTAATATATGAATTGATTAAAAATTTATCATAATTTGCTTGATGTGTAAGACTATAAGCATAGTTGATTGATTTTTGATGAGAAACTTCATTCTCTACAATATTGCCTTTTCTATCTACATAAGTATAAGGCATACTTTTACCTGGATTTGAAGTTCTTTCTTGAACTCTATAATCATAAGATGCTGTAATTGTATTGTTTTTATCAGGAGTTAAAGTAAATTTAGTACCAATATTTTTTCTTTCAAAATCTGGGTCACTTCCTGCTTTTAAAGCACCATCACTTTTAAAGTTACTCTCATCTTGGTTTAGTATTGAACCATTAAGTGATACTGATAATAAATCTCCTATTAAAGGTAAACTAATATATGCATTTGTTTGAATTGAGTCGTTATTTACTTTATTTGAAGAGTCAGCTTTTAAATACTCTGTTGAAATAGTTGCAGAAAGTTTATTTGTATTTTTTTTAGTAATAATATTAACAACACCACCCATTGCATCTGAACCATACAATGCAGAAGCAGGCCCTCTAATAATTTCAATTTTTTCTATACTGTCAATTGAAGGTAAAAAATTTATGGGTGCGCCACTTAAACTACCATTGGGACTAAAAGTATCATTTCCTTGCATAGGTTTTCCATCAATTAAAAACAAAGTGTACTCTTTTGCCATACCTCTAATACTTATACTTTGATTAGAACCTCCTCCGTTTATATATAAACCTGGAACATTTTTTAAAGCATCAGTAATATCTGTATAAGATTTTTTTTCTAATTCATCTCTTGTAATAACTGAGATTGTAGCAGGTGCATCACTAATATTTTGTTCAATACCAGAAGCACTTACTACTGTTACATCGTTTAGTTTAGTTTTATCATTAGCATAAAGTGTAGAAATAGAACTTAATAAAGCTAATGAAGTAATGAAATATTTTTTAATATTCATTTATTCTCCTTGTGAATTTGTGATTTTATAATTTTAATAAAAAATAATGATGAGAAAATGATATTTTGATAATCAATATTAAAATTGATATCAAAAATAAAGGTATTAATTAAGTAAAAACTTTATTAATACCCAAAATAAAAAAGAAACAAATATAGTAAATATTAGTAGTTTTGGTTTATATGTTAAAAACAGAGCAATAATTATTATAAAAAGTGCTAAAAATCCAAAAAAATAAGTAATTCCAAGAGATAATCCAGTAGTTTTAATAAATAAAATTAAACTGATTATTAAAAGAGCATTCCCTATTAATTTTGATGCAATTTGGTAGTTTTTGTTTATACTAGTACTAATTACTACTTTATAGTGTTTATTCATGCTAATACTTAAAAGAACTAAAGCTAGGTATAGTATATATGCACTTACTGTCATTTTAAACCTTTTTTTGAATTTCTTATTAAAAAATATGAACCAATTGCAAATACAATAGCAGTTAAAATAAAAAATAAATCAAAATAAAAATACATTATTTCTCTATTTAGAAAATCTTTTGTCCAAAATAATGCATTTAAAATTGGAATAGAAAAGTAGATAATTGATGTTATAATCATCTGCTCAATCCACGCTTTTTTACTTTGCCTTAAAAAACTATGTATATAACATAGTAACCAAGCTATAAAAAAAGTATTTATTTCTAAAAGGTGTCTATTTTCAATATTTACTTCAATTACTCTATTTGCAATAAAAAATATTCCAATTGCAATAAATAAACCTGTAATTGTTCCAATATTAAGTTTTTCTACAAGCTTAAAACCAATGCTTGTATTTATTTTTTGTTTTTTCTTTCTTTTTTCTATCCATAAAACTAAGCCAGTTCCTGCTAAAACAATACCACTTATTCCACAAATAAAAAATAGAAATCTCATTGTAGAGTTTGCAAATATTGCTCGATGTAAAGTTGCAAAAGTTGTATTTGTATTAATTATATTGCTATTTGTTGTTGGAGGTATATTTTTTGAAATAAGCTTTGCACTATTTGCATCATATGTTAAGTATTCCCTTTCAAATTTTGAACTAAAAATAGAAGATGTTTCTTTTGGTCTAATTTGTATTTCATATGAACCATTTTTATTTTTATTAATAGAAAAACCACCAATATTATTAGGCCAAACTTTATTTGCATTTATTAAAACTTTATTTAGATTTTCAAAACTTAAAGACTTATTTTGAGCTTTTTTATTTACATTTTGATGAATGATTTGTGTTTGTTTTAAATTATTTAAATCACTTCTATATTCTCTAAAATCGCCGTCATAAGCTGCTTGCATTCCCCATGGCATTACTAATCTTGCAAATAAAAGTAAACCTGAATAAGTAATCATAATATGAAATGGCAATGCTGCAACAGCTGGAATTATATGTGCATCCATCCAACCTCTAGGATTAGCTTTTGCTCTTAATGTAAATATATCTTTAAATATTCTTGTATGTATAATTATTCCTGTAATAATAGCCACAAACATAGACATTGTTGCTAGTGCAATTGCCCATCTTGAAAAATATCTTGGAAAGCCATATAGTTCAAAATGAAATCTATATAAAAAGTTACCTCCAGCTGTTTGTCTTGTGTTTATATTTTCTCCACTTGATGCATCATAGTATTGATATACTCTTTTTGCTCTATGGGAATTATCACTTTTTTCTCGCCACATTGCAGATATTATATTTGAGCGATTATTTGGTAAAGTTATTGATATATTAGAGTTGTTTTGTACTAATTCTATAGCTTTTTGTTTTGCTATATCTAAACTATTTTTAGACTCTTTTGAGTAGTGCAGTTCAGGCTTCATCCATAAAGTAACTTCATCTTTATAATAAGAAAAAGTTCCTGTTACAAAAACTGCAAATAATATCCAACCTACAATTAATCCACTCCAAGTATGAAGCCATCTCATTGATTCTTTAAAACTTTTTTCCATGATTAACTTTCCAACATTAAAAGATTATTTATTATAAAAAGAGTGATACATACACTTGCTAATTGGAAAAATAGTTTTTTAATTTGTACATTACTAAATGCATATAAAATTATCAAAAGCCAAATCATAAATGATATCATTGAAGCAAATAAAGTAGCTTCTGCTTTATTTTCAAATGGTAAACCAAGTGTTAGTGTTATTGTTGCTAATGAGGTTAATAAATAACCTCCAAATGAAGCAAGTATAAATCTAATTTTTTTCATTTTTTTCCAAAGTATTAAATTTATACTAATTGTAACTTTGAATAATGATTAAAAAATGACATTTTAATAGTAACTATTAAAATCAATTGATAAGAAAGTATAAAGTTATTTTAATCTTCTTTATATACAATACTGAATATGATTATCAAAATTATACGAAAAGGTTTATATTGTCTAGCAATTTAATTATAAATAAAGAGTTTGATGTAATGATTGTAGAAGATGAACCAATTTTAGCAATGGCAATGCAGTTAAAATTAAATAAATTTGGATTAAATGTTAGAAGTATTGCAACTTCTGCAAATCAAGCTATATTACAAGCACAAAATAGTTATCATGACCTTGCTATTATTGATATAAATTTAAACTCAGAAAAAACAGGAATAGATGTAGCAAACTATTTATGGAAAAATTTTAATACTCCAATAATCTTTTTAACATCTTATTATAATGATAAAATTTTAAATAAAGCCATGGAAGCTGAACCTTATGCATATTTAATAAAACCTTGTAGAAATGAAGAGTTAAAAGTTGCTATAAATACAGTAATGCATAAACACCAATATTTTTTCAAAAATAAAGATAAATTGCAAACTAAAGATGATAAATTTGTTTATTTAAAAGAGAATGTAAAATTTAATAAAACAACTTCAGAGTTATATTTTGATGATAAAATTGTAAAGTTAACAAAAAATGAGAAAAAACTATTTTATATTCTGACAAAGCAAGCAGGAAAGATTGTAAACTTTGACACAATTTTCAATTTTATATGGAGAGAAGATGTTTATGACTTATCAAAACTTAGGTCATTAATTTATAGATTGAAAAATAAATTAGGTTTTAACCCTTTTGATAATCTATATGAAGAAGGGTATAGAATAAATGTATATAAAAAAGATATTTAATCTATTAAGTTTAAAGCATCTATCTTTTACTTCAAAAATTATTCTCTCTTTTTTTATTTTTGTTATAATTTTTTCTATTTTAAGAGCAGTATTAACGCTACCTAAAATTCAAGAAAAGAATACAAAAGAAGTAATGGAGCATATAAGCACAACTCTTCAATTAACAAAAGTACAATTTAAACTTGTAAGTGAAGCTCTTAGTATGCAAACAAAATTAGAAATAGAGTTAAATAGACAAAAAATTGAAAATGAGATTAAAAGTTTACAAAAAGAGTTCAATTTTTTATCTAAAAATTCAATCTATAAACTTTTAAATAAAAATACTCAAATTACAAATAGCTGTTCTTTTATGGTAAAGAATTTAGATTTTAATTATAAAACTTTAAGTAAAAATAACTATTTTTTTTATAATAAAAAAAGTTTTATAAATAAATGGATAGAGCTTAGTTTAAATAAAGATGATAAGGCTTTTAGAAAAAAAAGATTTTATATATATAATCATAAAATAGAAAACAAAAATATGCTTTTATCCCTTGCTTGTTCAAAGCAGGATTTAAATATTAATCATGGAAGTTTCGAAAAAAAGTTAAAAAACTATATAAATACTAAACTTTTAGATGATAGCGGTTTAAGTAGTGCCCAAATAGCACTTTTTTGGGTTAATCCAAACTTTTCTAAAGAAAAACCTCTTTTTACAAATAGTTTAAAACAGAGAAAAAAAAGATATACTTTAAGTAATCTTTCCAATGTTAAAAATCTTCCTGCTTCAGATTTAACTTTAAAGCAACTTTTAGATTCAAAGGAAAAAATACCTATAAAACATAAAGTTGAAAATAAAAAAATTATGACATGGGTAATAAAATTAAATAGTAATCCAAGTCAAAATAGATATTTTTTATTATTATATAGT
>NZ_NXIF01000055.1 GCF_002837275.1 Malaciobacter halophilus
TTATTGGGTATTTGCCACAATATATCCATTTGAGAGTTGTGATGGTTCAAAGGGCTATTTATCATGTAGAAGAAGAGCTTCTGAAGCTGAAATTAAAGCTGCTCAAGAACTTTATGCTAAATGGAAACTTGAAGAGTAAAGGTTAAATAACAACCTTACTCTGTATTGCTTTTGAAAGTGATATTAAATCTACATTTTCTAAACTAACACCTGTTGGCACACCTTGTGCAATTTTCATAAAATTAATATCAAAATCTTTTAATTTATCTTCAATAAATAGAATAAAAGCATCATTTGAAAGTGATGGAGTTATTGCAAAAAGAATATCACTTACCCTATTCTCTTTTACTAAATCTATTAATTTATCAACAGTTTGTTCTTCTAATTCTTCTATTACAAAATATAATCCGTCAAACTGTTTAGATTCTTCAATAACAAATATATCTTTTGCACTTTGTACAATACAAAGCATTTTTTCATTTCTTGTATCATCTAAACAAAATTCACAAATTTCATGTTCGCTCATAGAACCACATCTTGTACATTTTGTTATATTTTTAATTGCATTTTCAATACTATGAGCTAGTTTAATACCACAATAGTTATCATTCATTACTATATGGTACGCCAATCTTAACGCTGATTTCTTTCCAACAGTGGGTAAAGACTCAAAAGCCTCTACTAATTCATAAAATTTCTCTAATCCCTTTTTCATAAGGCGGATTATATCAAAGATTTATCATAATTTAGATAAAATCGCGAAAAATAAAGTTAGGAGTACTAATATTGACTGAATTAGATTATTATGAAGTATTGGAAATTAGTAGAGATGCAGATAAAAGTACAATAAAAAAAGCCTATAGAAAAATGGCAATGAAGTATCACCCTGACAAAAACCCTGATAACTCAGAAGCAGAAGATAAATTCAAAGCTGTTAATGAAGCGTATCAAGTTTTAAGTGATGATGAGAAAAGAGCTATTTATGATAGGTATGGTAAAGAGGGTCTTGAAGGACATGGCCAAGGTGGAGGATTCTCAAGTGCAGGATTTGATGACTTAAGTTCAATATTTGAAGAGATGTTTGGTTCTGCATTTGGAGGCGCTGATTTTGGTGGTGGAAGAAGGCGAAGAAAATCATATAATTATAATTTAGATATTGGTATAGAAGTTGAAGTAGAATTCAATGAAGCTGTATTTGGTGCTACAAAAGATATAACATACAAATATAAAGATGCTTGTCAAGCTTGTAAAGGAACAGGTGCAAAAGATGGAAAACTATCTACTTGTTCTACTTGTCAAGGACAAGGTCAAGTGCATATGAGACAAGGATTTATGACTTTTGCACAAACTTGCCCTAATTGTCAAGGTACAGGAGAATCAAAAGCACAAGATTGTAAAAAGTGTAATGGTACAGGATACCATGAAAAAGAAGAAAGCTTTGAAGTAACTATTCCTGAAGGTGTAAATGATGGAAATAGAATTAGAGTTTCAAGAAAAGGAAATATTGCACCAGATGGAACAAGAGGTGATTTATATATTCAAATATCTGTAAAAGAAGACTCTCATTTTGTACGACACGGAGATGATATATATATTGAAGTTCCTCTTTTCTTTACACAAGTTGCATTAGGAGGAAGTATTAAAATTCCTAGTTTAAGAGGTGAACTTGACTTAGAAATTCCTGCTGGGACTAAAGATAAGGAGCAGTTTAAATTCAGAAATGAAGGTGTTAAATCTGTACAAGGATATGGAAAAGGTGATTTAATAGTTCAAATTAAAATAACTTATCCAAAATCATTAAATAATGAACAAAAAGAGCTATTAACTAAATTACAAGAAAGCTTTGGAATAGAGAGTAAACCTCACGAATCAAGTTTTGAAAGTATGTTTGATAAAGTTAAAAAATGGTTTTCATAAAATAAAGTAAGGATTTTCCTTACTTTATCTTATTTAGTTGTTTTATTTAAAATAGTCTCTATTAAATTTTTCAACTCTTTTGTTGATTCATTAACTTCTTTATTATTTTCAAACTCAATTAAATTCTTTGCATTAATTATCTTATAATCTCTATTTAATCTATTTTCTATTTCATTTAAACTCTCTCTTTTTCTATTTAAAAGTCTTTGTTTTAATATTTTCTTATTTAAAGTTATATTTATTGTATAAACCTCTTCAAAAATATCTTCAAAATTCTTAATTACAGCTCTTGAAACAGAAATAATATTTAATCCTTCTTTTATACTATTTTTAGAAATACCATAAAAATTATTATGGGCACTCCAAGAAGAGATAAAGTATGCACTATTTTCTAAAACTTTGAAAGCCTCTTTTGAAACATAATAGTTTGATTCATTAATATCTGGTTGTCTTGTAATATATCTTTTAATAAAATTAGCACTTAAATATTTTTTTAACTCTTTAAGTAAAGTATCTTTACCAACTCCACTAGCACCTACAATTAATATCAATATTTTTTTCATATTTTTTCTTTATCATAAAATTATATACAATTATAAATCGATTTTTCATATAAACAAGTTAATTAACTTTAACTTATATAAAGGTATTTATAACGAGCTTATAACAAATTTTTAAATATAATAAGCACAAAAAAGCTATTTATGTAAAAGGAAAATATATATGCAAAAACCTTATTTAGAATCATATCCAGATAAAAATGGATATTTTGGAAAATTTGGAGGTTCATTCATTCCTCCTGAATTAGAAAAACCCTTTCAAGAGATTATAAAAGCCTACGAAGAGATAAAAAATTCGGATGAATTTATTAGAGATTTAAAATATGTAAGAAAACATTATCAAGGAAGACCAACTCCAATTAGCTTTGCAAAAAATTTAACTAACTATTGTGATGGAGCAAAAATATATTTAAAAAGAGAAGACTTAAATCATACAGGAGCCCATAAATTAAATCACTGTATGGCTGAAGTTATTTTAGCTAAACATTTAGGTAAAAAAAGAGTTATTGCTGAAACTGGAGCAGGACAACATGGAGTTGCTTTAGCTACTGCAGCAGCATATTTTGGATTAGAGTGTGAAATACATATGGGTGAAGTTGATATAAAAAAAGAGTATCCAAATGTAATTAGAATGAAAATATTAGGAGCTAAAATTGTTCCTGCAACTCATGGTTTAAAAACTTTAAAAGAAGCAGTTGATTCTGCATTTGATGCATATTTAGCAGATACTCAAAACTCTATTTATTGTATTGGCTCGGTTGTTGGACCACATCCTTTTCCTATGATGGTAAGAGATTTTCAAAGTGTAATTGGATTAGAAGCAAAAGAGCAATTTTTAGAGCATGAACCAACTCTTCCTAATAGTGTTGTTGCTTGTGTTGGTGGAGGAAGTAACGCAATGGGAATTTTTGCAGGTTTTATAGATGAAAACGATGTTGATTTATATGGAGTAGAACCTATGGGTAGAGGAAATACTATTGGAGAGCATTCTGCATCATTAACATATGGAGAAGAAGGGATTATGCATGGTTTTAACTCAATAATGTTAAAAGATAAAAAAGGAGAACCTGCACCTGTTTATTCCATTGGAAGTGGTATTGATTATCCTTCAGTTGGTCCAGAGCATGCATTTTTAAAGACACAAGGAAGAACAAAGGTTGGCTTATGTGATGACAAAGAAGCTATTGATGCATTCTACAAATTATCACAACTTGAAGGTATCATTCCTGCTCTTGAGTCTGCTCATGCTGTTGGTTTTGCAATGAAACTAGCAAAAACTTTATCAAAAGATAAAACTATTTTAGTAAATTTAAGTGGAAGGGGAGATAAAGATATAGATTTTGTTGTAGAAAATCACCCTATTCCTAATAGTAAGTTTTAAAAGAGTTTCTCTTTTAAAACTAATTACAATCACTTTTTTTAGATAAAATTTTTAACTCATCACAAGAAAAACCAGCTTGTTTTCTTGCTTCAAAATTAATAGTATATTTTTTATTTGTACTTCCTGGATAGACCTCTTCTAAAATCTTAAAATAAGTTTTTTCAGGGTCTAAAGATAATCTTTTACACTCATATTTAAACCATCTATCTCCTTTAGTTACATGCTCAATCTCTTCTTCTAAAATAATCTTTAAAGCTTGTAAAATTTTTTTATTAAACTCATCTGGATTTGATTTTAATTTTTCCATTATTTTAGGGTTTTGTTCTAAGCCATTTGCTTCTAAATATCGTGGGACTACTGCCATTCTACTTAAAAGTGTCTGTGTTGATTGCATTGCATCAAAAAGATTTGTGTGAACTGGCAAATCTCCATAATTAGCATCTAATAAATTCAGTAGTTTTTCAATCATTAAAAAGTGTCTAATTTCATCTTCTGCAACCTCTAACCAATCTTCATAATACTCTCTTGGTAATCCTTTAAATCTTAAAGCAGCATCTAAGGCTAAATCAATTGCGCTATATTCAATATGTGCAATTGTATGTAAAAGGGATATTTTACCTTCCTTTGTATCAAAATGTTTTCTTATTTTCACATCTTTTGCAGGAATAATTTTTAATAACTCTTTATATGAGGGCTGTTTTAATTGGCAAATATCACAATCATTATCAAAGGATATTTTTGACACTTTAAAGTTTTCGTAAAAATTTTCAAATAATTCAAACTTTTTTTTTGGAGTTTTTTCTAATAAAATAGCTTCAAGCTCTTTAAAATAATCCATATTTTACCTCTGTATTGTTATAATAATTATATATTATAAGTAATTTATGAATTCTATCTAAGTAAGGTTTAAAAAAATGGAAATAAAGAAACAACCAATGGGTGATTATCAGACTAACTGTTATATTATAACAATTAACGGAAAAGATATTATTATTGATCCAGGAGTTGGAGCTATACCGTGGGTTAAACAAAATGTGACAAATCCAATTGCTATTTTGAATACTCATGGTCATTTTGACCATGTTTGGTCTAATAAAGAGTTAAGAGATGAATTAAATGTAAAAATATATTGTCCAAAAGATGATAATTTTATGTTAGAAAAAGACCCTTATGCTTTTGGAATGACGCCCTCTTTTGCAGATGTATTAGTTCAACCAGATGAAGAGTTTGACTTTGATGGAATCAAAGTTAAATTTCATCATTTTCCAGGACACACTCCTGGATGTTCTGCAATTGAGATTGAAGATAATCTATTTTCTGGTGATTTTATTTTTAATAACTCAATTGGAAGATGTGACTTTCCCTTTTCAAACCCTGAAGATATGAAAAAGAGTATTAAAAAGATTTTAAAATGGGATAAAAACTTTAGAATTTACCCAGGACATGGAACTCATACTTCACTATTTAGTGAGAAAGAGTCCTTAAAAACTTGGTTAAACTATTTATAAAGGTTGTGAATGAGTAATATTATGGTGAACTCTTTTAAGCAGATATTAGAAGACAAACAAAAAAATGTTGAACATGCAGAATTTTCAATCAATGAAGATAAAAAAATTGTAAAACTTTTTGCTGACTCTTTAAAATATCTTGCAATCTCTTTAAATAATAGTTATGAAATTGAAAATTTAAGAATTTTATTTAAAGATGCTATAAATAAATATGACGAAATAATCTATGAAACAAAAAATGAAGTTTTTGATGAAAGATTTAAATTAACTTACAAAATAGATTTAAGTTATAATGTAAAAATTATTTATGAGATTTACTGTAATAATGAGCAACACTACCACAATTTAGAGATAAATAGTGACGTTTTAGTCACTACATTTGACATTATATCTCAAACTCTTTATAATAAATACTTAGAAGAGTGTATAAAAGAGCTCTCTTTAAAAGATCAAATTACAGGTTTATATAATAGAAAATACCTTGAAACCTATCTTGAGAAGGTACTTGCTTTATCAAAAAGAGAAAATAAAAAAATAGGTTTTTTAAAAATTGGTGTAGATAAATTTAAAGCTGTAATTGATGAATTTGATTATAATGTTGGAGATAAAGTATTAATCGCATTAGCAGATTTATTAAAGCAAACAGTTAGAAAATCTGATATTGTAGTAAGAATTGATGCTGATGAGTTTTTAGTAGTTTTACAAAATGTAGGAAGTGAAAATAACTGCATAATGATTGCTAAAAAACTTATTGAAAATTTTAGTAAAAAAGAGGTCTTAGTAAATGAACAGACAAAGCAAACATTACTAAAAACAATCTGTATAGGTATCTCTTTGTTTCCTGATAATGCTGAAACAATTGAAGGGCTACTAAATACATCAGATAATGCTTTATATGAAGCAAAAAACAAAGGAAGAAGTGAGTTTTTTGTCTATAAAGATAGTCAAATGCATACAATAGATCTATTTTAGGATATTATTTTGAGACACAATATATTAAATTTAATAAAATCATCAGCAACAAATGAGAAAGATTACAAAGCATTAGAAGATATCTTTACACTTTATGACCAACTTCAGTTTGCTTCTGATATAAAACAAATGGCTGGAGACATTTACAACTGGTTAAATGCAACTTTTAAAATTGATAATGTAAGTATTGCTTTATTTGATATAGAAAAAAGTACAAGAGAAGATATATTAATACATGGTGACCAATTCTACCTTGATGATAGTTTATCTTTCTTTTTCATAATCAATACACACACAAACTTAAATGCAATTGTATCTTTTTGTGCTACATCAAAAACTCATTTTGAACTTATAAATAAAAGCTATAATGTAATTGAATCTGCATTTTTTCAAATATCTCCAATAATTCAAAATGGAATTATAAAGAAAAATTTTATTGAATCTCAGTCTTTAGACTCTGTTACAAATGTTTATAATAGACACTACTTAATAGAGAATTTAAATAAACAAATAATCTTATCAGGAAAAGAGTATAAACAAATATATTTTTTAATGGTTGGAGTTGACCACTTTAAAGCAGTAATTGATGAGTATGATTATGATATAGGAGATAGAGTTTTAGTAGAACTTGCAAAAGTTATTCATGCAAATATTTCTGAGTTTGATATGGTAGCAAGACTTACAGGAGATGAGTTTTTAATCTCTATTTTAAGTACTTCAAGTGAACATGATATTATAAATATTTCTAATAAAATTATAAAAGATTTTGCAGAAATCGAGATAAAAATTACAGAAGAACAAATACTTAAAAAAACTATATGTATAGGCTATGATGTTTATAATTATAGTGATGAGAAAACAATTGATAGTACAATAAAAAATGCAGATATTGCTTTATATGAAGCTAAAAATAAAGGTAGAAGTCAAGTTTTTAATTTCAATGACATGAAAGAAGAAGATACGATTGATCTTTTTTAGTTCTTCTTTCTAGCTTTTATATAAACTCTTTTAGGTGCAGGATAACCTTCTACAGTTTTAGTATTATCATTTTTATCTAAAAAATCTTCTAAACTTTGATCAAAACTCCATTGTGTCTTTCTTTGTTCTTCAGAAGTTGTTGTAGTAACAGCTAATACTTCAATTTGTTCAAAACCTGCTCTAACTAACCAATTTTTTAATGCTGGAATTGTTGGAATAAAATATATATTTGGTATTTTTGAATATCTTTTATTTGGAGTCAATGCAACTTCTTGCTCTCCATCAATCATAAAAGTGTCTATTAAAACTTCACCATTTTTATTTAATCCTTTTGCTAAAGATTTCAAGCACCCTACTGGATCAGGTCTATGGTATAAAACTCCAAGCATAAAAATAAAATCAAATTTATGATTATAAAGCTCTAAATGCTCCACACCTAACTTTTCATATATAATATTAGTATTTGCAAAATGATTAATAAAATCAAATTGAAGCATTGTTAAAGCACTAGGATCAAAACCAATTAGTCTTTTAGGTTCATCTTCAAGCATTCGAAACATATAATAGCCATTATTACATCCAATATCAGCAACAACTTTATCTTTTAAATTAAAATGAGGTCTAATTAAATTATATTTTATATTACTTTGCCATTCGCTATCTATTTCTAAACCAAATAGTTTAAAAGGACCTTTTCTCCAAGGTATTAATTTTTTTGCTGTTTCTTCAATTAAAGCATATTCTTCTTGTGTCAAATCCTCTTTTTTTCCAACACTAAACCAATCATTATTGTCTATTTGAATATTTTTCTTCTCTAATTCAAAAACTTTTTTTAACTGTTCATACCAAGGCTTAACATTTTTCCACTCTAAACACTTTTCTCTTTGTTTTTTTAACTCTTCTATATTCATAACGCGATTATATTAAATATTTGTTAAAAAGCTGTTTTAATAGTTATTTGTTTAATAAAACTAAAATTGATTTTTGTTATACTTCCGCATATGAATTTAGGTGGTTTTTTATACAAACTACACAAAAAATTCACATAAATTTTACTATAATATTTCCCATATTATAAAATAAAGGATTACCTTTGAAAAAAGTTACAGATGTCTTATTCTCCTTTAAGACTACGTTAATACTATTTGCAATTCTTGCCTTTGGTGCAGCAGTTGCAACTTTTATAGAGAATGACTACGGAACTTCTACGGCTAGAGTTTTAATATATAATCACATTTGGTATGAAACAATACTTGTTTTAACAACTGTAAATCTTTGTGGAATTATATATAAATACAAAATGTGGAAACACCCTGCTAGATTTATTTTCCACGTATCATTTGTAGTAATACTTATTGGAGCTGGTGTTACTAGATATATTGGATACGAAGGAATAATACATATTAGAGAGGGACAAACAGAAAACACAATGGTTTCACTTGAACCATATTTACAAGTAAAAATCAAACAAAAAGATGCAACATACTACAAAGAGTATCAAAAAGAGTTTGCAAGTTTTTGGAATGATAGATTTAGTCATGATATAAAATTTGCAAATGAAACTTTAAATATAAAGTTTAATAACTATATGTTTGCAAAAAAAGGAAATGCCTCAATGGGGATTTTGACTGTTGATGTAACTTTAAATGGTGAAACAAAAACAGTAAAACTTCCTGGTAAAAGAGGACAACAAGGTGTAACAAAAATTGAAGACTTTGGAGATACTATTGTAACTTTAGAGTATGGCTCTAAAGCATTACAACTTCCATTTAGTATAAAATTAAGAGATTTTCAACTTGATAGATACCCAGGAAGTATGGCACCTTCTTCATATGCATCTGAAGTTACAGTTATAAAAAAAGATGGAAAAGAGTATGATTATAGAATCTTTATGAATAGAACTTTACATGAAGGTAATTTCTTATTTTTCCAAAGCTCATATGACCAAGATGAGAAAGGAACAATTTTGTCAGTAAATAATGACCCAGGTAAATGGCCAACATATTTAGGATACTTTTTATTAACTTTAGGATTAATTTGGAACTTATTTGACAAAAAAAGTAGATTTTGGAAACTTACAAAATTTCTAAAAAACAGAACAGCTGCTTCGTTTTTACTTGCCTGTCTTAGTACATTTGCTCTAACAACAGATGTTAAAGCAGATGATAATACTTTAGTTGATGTTTCTAGTGCACAAAATAGTATAGTAAACTATATGAACTCTTTCAAAGAAGAATCAAAAGTAACTGCAGAAAAGTTTTCTTATTTAGTAACACAAAGTAATGGCGGTAGAATGAAACCAGTTGCTACTTTAAATAAAGAGATACTACATAAAATCGCTTCAAAAAGTACAATGTTTGGTATGGATGCAAATCAAATTGTTTTAGGGATGCTTACAAGACCAGAATTTTGGAGACATGTAAAAATGATAAAAATCAAAACTCCAAAATTAAAAAATGTTTTAGGTATTGATACATCTAGAAAATATATCTCTTTTGCAGAAGTATTTACAAAAGAAGGAAAATATAAACTTGAAGAAGAGGCAAAAAAAGCTTTTAGAAAAAAACCTACTGAAAGAGGAACTTACGAGAAAGATATTCTAAAATTAGATGAAAAACTAAATATCTCATACATGGTATATAATGCTAATTTATTTAAAATTTTCCCAAGAATACATGACGGAAGAATTGATGATAATAATAAATGGTATAATCCATTAGACGCCTTTAGATATTTTCAAGGGAAAAATAAAACTGCTGTTGAAACAATGACTAGAGGTTTTATAAACTCTGTAATTGCTCATGAGTATGAAAGTGCCAATAAATTTATTGATATGATTAAAATCTATCAAGAAAAAGTTGGTTCAAATATTATTCCTAGTCAATCACAAATTGAAAATGAGATTTTATTTAATAAACTTGATATATTCTTTAAACTAACTCTTGCTTATTTATTAACAGGTTTAGTAATGTTAATTGTGGCATTTATTGTAGTATTTAATCCAAAATTTAAACCAGAAAAAACTACAAAAATATTTTTTGCTGTACTTGCACTTTTATTTGCAGCACATACATTTGGTATGGGATTTAGATGGGCTATTTCAGGGCATGCACCATGGTCAGATACATATGAATCACTTCTTTATATCTCATGGTCAGCAGTATTTGCAGGAGTAGTATTCTTTAGAAAATCACTACTTGCATTAAGTGCTTCTGTTATTGTAGCTGCAATATTTATGTTTACTGCACATCTAACAAATATTGACCCACAAATTACAAACTTAGTTCCTGTTCTTAAATCATATTGGTTAACTATTCATGTATCTGTATTAACTGCATCTTACGGTTTCTTTGGTTTAGCAGCAATCTTAGGATATATGGCACTAATTATGTTTATATTTAGAAAAAATAGACCACACTTAGATGAAAATATTAGAAATGTTAGTGCTATTTCAGAAATTGCATTAATTATTGGTTTAAGTGCTATTACAATTGGAAACTTTCTTGGTGGAGTTTGGGCAAATGAGTCTTGGGGTAGATATTGGGGATGGGACCCTAAAGAGACTTGGTCTTATATCTCAATTATAGTTTATGCATTTATTATTCATATGAGATTTGTAAAAGGATTAAATAATCCATTTGCATTTAATGTTGCAAGTACTATTGCATTTAGTTCAATATTAATGACTTATTTTGGGGTAAACTTCTACTTATCAGGAATGCACTCTTATGCAACAGGTGACCCTGTACCAATTCCAATGTGGGTTTATTATACAACAGCAACAGTATTTATAACTATTATTTTAGCTTATAAAAACAGAGACTTAAAAGATACTGTTTGTCATACAAAAAATCAAAAAGGTTAAGAGTTTAAACTCTTAATCTTTTTTTCTTTAAATCTACAAAATTTCATCTAAAGCTTTAGGCTTATTTATATAATACCCTTGACAATAGTCTATATCAAGTTCATTTACTAAATCAAAAATCTCTTTAGAAGATACAAACTCGGCAACTGTTTTTAATCCCTCTTTTTTAGCAAAAACAATTATTGCTTCAACAATATTTCTACTAATACTATCTTTTAAAATATTTTTTATCAAAGAACCATCAATTTTTAAAATAGTAGGTTCAAAATCTAAAAGTCTTTCAAAATTTGAATAGCCAGAACCAAAATCATCAATTGCAATATTAGAACCAAACTCTTTTACATTTTTTATAAACTCTTTTACAATAGAAAAATCTTTTATATTCTCATCTTCAAGTAGCTCAAAAGTAACTTTGCTTGCTAAAATTTTGCACTCTTTTAATTTTGAATATATTTTTTCTCTTATTAAATCATCTTCAATATCTACAACTGAGATATTTATCGTTACATCCATTTGAAGCTTTTTCATTGCTTCAAAAGAGTTTTCTATTACAATATTTGTAATTTGTTTATAATATCTTCCTTTTTTTGCAATATCAATAAAGAAAAAAGGAGAGACTATTTGATTGTCTTGTGTAATTAATCTAACTAAAGATTCATATTTTTCTACTTTTTTTGTTTTATTGTTATAAATTGGTTGAAAATATGAAACTATATTTTTATTTTCAATAGCTGTTTTAATCATCTTTATAGTTTCAATATTATTTTTTGCAATCTCACTTAAATTTGATGTAAGCCCTTGTACATAAATAAAGTCTTTTTTTGTTCTAAGAAGACTTTTTAAACCTTGTTTTGCTTCTTCATAACATATTTTTTTATCTGTACTAATACTTAATATAATACTTATATTAAACTCAAAATTTTCAAATAGTAAGGTTGCTCTTTTTACATTAGCTTGAAATTTTTTTAAAACAGTAGTTTCATACTCAATACTACTTTTTTCAAAACTTTGTAACTCTTTTAAAAGAGCATATTCCCCATCTCCTAAAAAATAAACTTTTTTATATCCAGATTTTGAAGGTAAGAAATTTAGTGCCTCTTCAAAAAACTTATCTTCTATTTGATGAATTATCTCTTCATTATAAAAATCTTTTAGGATTTCAAAATCTTCTATTTTTATCATCACTAAAAAAGGATGTTTTATTGTTTTTATTTCATCTTTTAATTGAACTTTTTGATTAACAAATGCAGTAATATCATGTCTTAAACCTAAATATTCAACAATATTTCCATTTTTATCTAAGATTGGCTTAACTACTGTATCTACAAAATATGGCTTTTTACTTTTCGTCATATTTTTTATAATTCCTTGAAAAATCTCTTTTTTTTGTATTGTTTTCCACATTTTTCTAAAAACATCTTTTGGGAAATCGGGATGTCTTACAATATTGTGTGGTTTGCCTAAAAGCTCTTCTTGGCTATATCCAGAGATTTCACAAAACTTACTATTAACTTCAGTAATTATTCCTTTTTTATTAGTTTTAGAAACAATAGTATGTTTATCAATTGCATTTTTATATTGATTTAAATAGTTAATATTTTCATCAAGTTCTTCTTGGACAGTATTAACTAGATTAATTAAAGCTTTCAAAGATGAATATTTATTACTTTTAATTGGACAAGAACTAAATCTTCTTAATTGATTATTTTCTGATAATGTTAATGTAGTTGTAGTAATATTTAATTGAACTACTTTTTTGCCAATTTGAAAAAACTCTCCTTGAGTAAAAAAGCCAATATTTGAAGCAACTTGAGAAATTGACTCAAGCTCTGTTTTTAAGTTATTTCCTAAAAACTGGTCTCTTAATTTATATGAATAAAAATATATTGCTTCAACAGGATTTGAAGCCAATTGAGTTTGAAGACGAACAGAATCATTATAAACTTCATCAATATTGCCTATTGCAAACCTTACTTTATCCCCTTTTTCAAAACTACCTGCAAAAACAAAACTATTATCATCTTCTACATTAATAACACTTCTTGCTACATCTACACCTAAAACAGTTTTTACTAAAGGAAAAGATATTAAAGATTCTGTTAGATTACTATTCAAGTCTTTACCAAAATATTTTTGATAAAGTTTTAAAATAGGCATATTATCAATTTCATAAACTCTATTATTATTAACTTTAGTAATAGTCATCTCTTTGCCTACTTTAGACCAGTTAAAAGCAAAGTTATTTGAAACAATTAACTCTTTTGAATCAATTGCAACTAATACTAAACCTTGTTTAATAATTGTTTCATCTTCTAAAATAAATGGCTTTAGATAATCAAATGATGTTGCTGCATTACCACCAACTAATGTAGAGTTTTTTAAATCAAATCTTAAGCCTTCTAAGAAAGTTTCAATACTATTTTTTGAATCACTATTAAAAAGCATTAAGACTTTCGTATCTTCATTGATAAACTCTTTTGAAATTTTTATAGCATTTGAAATATTTAGACTCTTAACATATGTAGTACGTACAAAGCTTTTTTGAAAAATAGAAAAACTTATTACAAGATTATTAATTATATTATTATCAATACACGTACAGTTTGCTGTACTTGAACCTACTATATTTGCACTAGGAAGTAAGCTTTTAATAGTTTTTAAAACACTTTTTAGCTTCTTTTCTTCTAAAGTTGTAGAGAATATTTGTATTAAAATTGATGAACTTTCAATAGGAATAATCTTATTTTTAATAAATGATTCAAGTTCAAATAAATTTGTATATATATGATTTTTTAGTTGCAATATCTACCTTATTAAATTTTACTTAGGAAAAATATAATTATATCTTTTTTAAATTATTTTTTCAAACTGCTATGATTTTTTAAACTAAAATTAATATTATTGAAAAATTATATTTCAAGTTAAAAAAAGTCTAAAATAGTATTATTCTAAAATAATTTTAATTATATTCAAATTATTTTTTTTAAAGGTATTTTAATTATGAGACTTTTAATATTTATCTATATATTTGTAAGTATTATTTTCACTGGGTGTAGTGA
>NZ_NXIF01000056.1 GCF_002837275.1 Malaciobacter halophilus
AGATATTAGTAATAGTGGTTATGCAACACTTTTAGCAAACTCTGTTTCAAATGAAGGAACTATTAAAGCTATAAAAGGAAGTGTTAGACTAATTGGAGCCAATGAAGTAAGTATAAATCTAAATGGAAACTCAATAGTTGATTTAACTGTAGATAAGGGAGTGTTAGACTCACTTGTTGAAAATAAAGGTGCAGTATATGCTGATGGTGGAGAGATTTTTTTAACAACAAACGCAGTAGATGAACTTCTTAAAGGGGTTGTAAATAATACAGGTATTATTGAAGCTAATAGCTTAGATGGTGTAACTGGATATGTAGAACTTTTTGCCCATGGAGGTGAAGCTAAAATTAGTGGAACTATTGAGGCTAAAGATGGGTTTGTTGAAACTAGTGCAGATAAAGTAAAAATATCTGATGAATTTAAAGTAAAAGCAAATAAATGGCTAATAGATCCAAAAGATTTTACCATAGCTTCAAGTGGTGGAGATATTACAGGAACTACTCTGTCTTCAAACTTAGAAAATGCTAGTGTAGAGATACAAAGTGTAAATGGTGCAAGTGATGGAAATGGAGATATATTTGTAAATGATACTGTTTCTTGGGACGCAAATACAAAACTGACTTTAAATGCACAAAATGATATTTTTATCAATAAATCAATAACTGCAACTAATGGACAACTAGCACTTCATTATGGAGATAGTGCAGATTATTATATCAATGCACAAGTAAACTTAAGTGCGGGAAATAATTTTTTCACTAAACAAACAAGTGATGGAAGTGAAACTGTTTGGACTGTTATTACTGATTTAGGAAATGAAGGAAGTACAACGGGAACAGATTTACAAGGGATAAATGGAAATTTATCAGGTAATTATGTTTTAGGTGCAGATATTGATGCAGGTGCTACATCTTCTTGGAATAGTAGTGCAGGTTGGGAGCCAATAGGAGTAGATTTTACCAATTCTTTTAGTGGAAACTTTGACGGTCTTGGGCATACTATCTCTAATATGACTATAGATAGACCAACTGAAAATAATATAGGCTTATTTGGAAGAAGTAGTTCAGGCTCAAGTGTTTCAAATCTTAAAATCACTAACATAGATTTTACGGGACAACAATATGTTGGTGGTATCGTAGGATTTAGTTATAGTGAACTTTTTAATGTAACAGCAAGCGGACAGATTAATTTTACAAAATATGCAGGTGGTTTAGTTGGAACAAATTACAGACCTATAGAAAATAGTTATGCAAATATTAACTTAAATTCAACAACAAATTTTTCTTATGCAGGTGGATTAGTTGGTTATAACTATAGTGATATTACTAATTCATATGCTACTGGCTTAGTTAATGCAGTCAATTATATGGGTGGTTTAGTGGGTAATAATTCTGGAACTGTTACAAACTCTTGGTATGACAATGAGGTAAATACAGATACATCAATGAGTGATAAAGATACTTATGGAAAAACAAAAGCCGAAATTGTCACAGCTCTTTCAAGCCTTGATGCATGGACAGCTGGTGGAGGAGCAAGTGTAGAGGGTTACTCAACGGCTACACCGTTAGCACTTCCACAACTTATAACTTTTTATACTTCAAATGGAGAGATTTTGTTTGCAGGTGGATTTGGTACAGAAGCTGATCCATATGAAATTACAAACTGGACACAACTGCAAAATATTAATAATGGGAATATCCTTACTCAAAACTACTATTTTTCATTACTGAATGATTTAGGCTCTACTACTAATGATTATGCAAACTTAGCTAGTAATACTGCGAATGGTGGTGCAGGATGGAACCCAATTGGGGATAGTGGTAATGCTTTTACTGGAAACCTTAACGGTTTAGGCCACAAAGTAAATGACCTTACTATAAATAGAGGAAATGAAGACTATATCGGTTTATTTGGGGAACTTAATGGAGGATCTATTCAAAATTTAGGTGTTACGCGTGCTTTAATAGTAGGTAATGAAAGAGTAGGTGGTCTTGTCGGTACAAGTTCATCTAGTAGTAGTATCACCAACTCATATGTAACAGGTAGTGTATCAGGTGTAAGGCAAGTAGGCGGTCTTATTGGAAATAATAATAGTTCCACAGTTGAAAACTCTTATTCAACAGCTACAGTAAATGGTACTGGAGATTACTTAGGAGGTCTTATTGGATACAATGCAGGTGCAATATCAAACTCTTATACAACAGGTGATGTGAGTGCTGATGAAGACAGTTCTACCTATGTAGGTGGCCTTGTTGGATACCAAAATGGTTCTACTATCACAAACTCATATGCAACCAATAAAGTTACAATACCCACGATGAGTGGTAATACAGGTGGCCTTGTAGGGCGTAATAGTCAAGGTACTATCACCAATTCATATTATGACGAAGATATGAATAGCTACTTCATGTTAAGTGATAGTGATTTAGGAAAAACAACGGCTGAGCTTAGAGACTTGGCTGCTAAAAATTGGGATGATACTGTTTGGGTATTTGGGGATGCTACGATTGCAGGATATGGCTTATACAATAGACCATATCTAAAAAATCTACTAGAATATCCAGATATGACTCAAGTAGTTACTGGAACACTATTTAATGGTGGATTTGGTACGAGTGCTAATCCATACGGTATTACAAACTGGACACAACTGCAAAATATTAATAATTCAAATATTCTAACTCAAGATTATTATTTTAAATTACTGAATGATTTAGATTCTTCTACATCTGATTATACAACTCAAGCTAGTGCTTCGGCAAACAGTAATAAAGGATGGAATCCAATAGGTTTAGCAACTAATTTTAAAGGTGTATTTGATGGTATGAATCATACTATTGACTCACTAACAATGAATAATACATTTACTAATGCTAATTATGTTGGTCTATTTGGTACGATATGGGGTGAAAGTGTAATTAAAAATATTCATTTAACAAATCTTGACATCACTACTGGAAACTATGTAGGAGGATTAGTAGGCTATGTTAATAGTGAAGATGCTATTATTGAAAATGCAAGTGTTTCTGGAAAGATTGTGGAAAATGGTACTAGTAACCAAACTGCAGCGGGACTTGTTGGAATAAACAAAGGAACTATTTTAAATTCCCACTCAAAAGTAGATCTCACAGGAACTTACTATGTAGGTGGCTTAGTAGGATGGAATAGAGGTCTAGGGCTTATAAAAAACTCTTATTCTGACTCTATTGTCAATGGAGGTGATGATTCAACATCAGGAGGGTTAGTTGGTTGGAATTATCAAGGAACAATAGAAAATTCATACGCTCTTGGTAAAGTAATGGGAACATCATTATACTTAGGTGGTCTTGTAGGAGCTAATAGTGATACAATTAAAAACTCATATTTTGATGGAATAATAGAAGTTAACAATGAATCAAGTACTACAAATGCAAATATAGGTGCAGTTACAGGACTTAATGGTGGTACGATTGAAAACTCATATGCTAGTGGAAAAATAGATGCTATTATCGATGCTAATGGCAATGATGTAAATATTGCAGGAGTGGCAGGAAAAAATAGTGGAACTATAAAAAACTCATATTCAAATGTAGAAATTAAAGCTACTGTTAGTCATGCTCAAGATGTAAACATAGCAGGAGTGGCAGGAGATAATAGCGATACTATTGAAAACTCATATGCTAGTGGGAAAATAGCTGTTAATGATAATTCTAATACCAACTTAAAAGTAGGTGGAGTCGCAGGAATAAATGATGATGTTATTAACAACTCATACTACGATAAAACACTAAATGAAAATATGAGTGATGAAGAACTTTATGGAAAAACAACAGCACAACTACAAGATATAAATACTTTTAAAAATGAAAACAGTGATTGGAATATAGTAGAAGATTCAACACTAGAAAAAGGAACGCCTATTTTATCTTGGCAAGTAAATAAAGATGGAGAAAATAAGCCTATTTGGATAATTGGTACAAAAGTTACTACAGAACCAGAAAAACCAACACCTGAGCCTGAATTACCAGAACCTGAAAAGAAACCA
>NZ_NXIF01000057.1 GCF_002837275.1 Malaciobacter halophilus
GATTTCTGAACTTCCAGTGATTTGTCCTCCTGGCATCCCCATCTCAAACATTACTACATCTTTTAATCCACCTCTTGTGGCATACAATCCAGCTGTTAATCCTGCTGGCCCTCCACCTATTATCGCTAAATCTAACATGTGTAAATTCCTTTATTGTATTAAAAAAGAATCATACAGTAAAAATATTAAGCAATAGGTTAATCAAAGATGTGTAGTTTAATTACTTAAGTTTATAATCTTTAATAATTTATTAGTTGAAATCTCACTTAAATTTAATATATATTTTGCTATTTTATAAAGACTTAAAAGGAGCAAATACTGTATGGAAACATTAGATACTATAATTTCAGCAATCTCCTCATTTGTATGGGGTGTTCCTATGCTAACACTTTTAGTAGGAACAGGTTTATATCTAACAATTAAGTTAAGAGGTATGCAATTTTGGGCGTTAGGACATGCTTTAAAACTTATTTTTGTAAAAGAGAAAAGTGCAAAAGGTGATATTTCACACTTCTCTGCACTAACAACTGCTTTAGCAGCAACAGTTGGTATTGGTAATATTGTAGGTGTAGCAACTGCCATTTCATTTGGTGGACCAGGAGCAGTTTTTTGGATGTGGGTAACTGGTCTTGTAGGTATGGCTACAAAGTATTCTGAAGCAATCTTAGCAGTAAAATATAGAGAAAAAGGTAAAAATGGCTACAAAGGTGGTCCTATGTATTATATTGCAAAAGGTGCTAATATGCCAAAACTAGGAGCAACTTTTGCTGTTTTTACAGTTCTTGCATCTTTTGGAATAGGAAATATGACTCAATCAAATGCCGTTGCAAATGCTTTATCTTCTCAATTTTCTGTACCAACTTGGGTTACAGGAATTGTTTTATTAACAATAACATCTTTTGTAATTTTAGGTGGAATTAAAACAATAGGAAAAACAACTGCTTTTTTAATTCCATTTATGATAGCTATTTATTTAACTACTGCTTTTGCTATTGTTTTTACAAATTTAGATAAAGTTGCAGAAGCTTTTGGTTTGATTTTTTATCATGCATTTAATCCTATTTCAGCAGGTGGTGGATTTGCAGGTGCTGCTGTTGCTGCTGCAATTAGATATGGTTTAGCAAGAGGTGTATTTTCAAATGAATCAGGTTTAGGTTCAGCACCAATTGCAGCTGCTGCTGCGAAAACTAGCGATCCAGTAAAGCAAGCTTTAGTATCAATGACTCAAACTTTTATAGATACACTTGTTGTTTGTACAACAACAGCTGTAATTATACTTATGGCACCAGCATGGCAAGAAGGAGTTGGAGCAGGTGAATTAACACTAAAAAGTTTTGAATTCTTCTTAGGTGATACAGGTGCTGTTATTATTGTAATTGCAACTATTTTATTTGGATATTCAACTATACTTGGTTGGTCTTATTATGGAGAAAGAGCTTTTGAGTATCTTTTAGGAGATAAAGCTATTAAACTTTATAGAATTGTTTTTGTTAGTTTTATTTTAGTTGGAGCTATGCTTAAGCTTGAACTTGTTTGGAACTTTTCAGATTTAGCAAATGGACTTATGGCTATTCCAAACTTAATAGGTTTATTACTATTATCTAATATAATCTCATCAGAAACAAAAAGATATTTTAACGAAGATAAAATATAAGAGGTTTTTCCTCTTATATAAATTTTGCATTTTTATTTAAAGAGTATCCCATACCTTTTACAATCACAATACTATCTGTTGGGAGTTTCTTTCTTAAACGTTTTATCATAGCTCTTATATTTGTAAGATTTGTTTCTTCCCCTTCCCAAACATAATTTACTATCTCATCATAACTTGCAACATGATGCAAATTTTGTGAAAAAAGTTGTAAAAAAAGAATCTCTTTTTTTGTTAATTCTACCTCATCATCATCTATATAAAGCTTATGCTCTTTTATATCAAATATACAGTTTTGAGTCAATTGATATTTAAATGATGCTGGACTACAAAGTTTTTTTACTTTCTGAATAAGTTCAAAAATATAAAAAGGCTTTTTAATATAGTCATCACAACCCATTTTATAAGATTTTTCTATTTTTTCTAAATCATGGTTTGAACTAATTATTAAAACGGGCACTTCTTTATAGTGCATTCTTATATACTCTAAAATAGTAATTCCATCTATTAAAGGAACATTTATATCCAAAATAAAACACTTATAACCACCTTGTAAGGCATCTAAAGCATCATCTCCATTATCAAAACAATCAACTATAAACCCCTCTTTTTCTAAAGAGTTTTTAATCAACTTTAATAATCTTTCATTATCTTCTAAGACGAGTATTTTCATCTGTTTTGCTCCAATATAATAGTAAAGCAAGCACCAGCTTTTGTATTCTTTACTTGAATTTTACCATTCATTTTATCTTCTATAATAACTTTTGTCATATATAACCCTATTCCACTCCCATCAGCTTTTGTAGAGTAGTAAGGATTAAAAATATTTTTCATATCTTTTTCATTTATTCCACCTGCATTATCTTTTATATTTACAAGTAGTTTTCCTTGGTCATTAAAAATTTCAATATTTATACTTCTATTTTTGAAATCATTATTAACCAACTCATCTTTTGCATTATTTATTATATTTAATAAACTTTGCATGAACTCATTTCTATAGCCATAAACCATAACATTAGTATTCTCTTTTAAAGAAACATCTACTTTTATATAGTTAAATCTAATATTGTGATCTACAATTTTTAAAAGTGAAATTATAGCTTCATGTATATCAAATCTTGTTTTTCTATTTGAAGGTTTTATAAACTCTTGAAAATCATTTATTGTATCATTCATATACTTTACTTGCGTCATAATATCTTTTACATATGATTCATTCTCTTTATTGTTTATATCACTAGAGTAAAAACTCTCTTGAGCAATAGTAGTAATTTCAACTAAAGGTGCTTTCCATTGATGAGCAATTGCAGAAAAAATCTCCCCTATTTCCGCAAGCTTTGATTGTTGTATTAAAAACTCTTGATTTCTCTCTTTTTCTTGCTCTATCTCTTTCTCTTTTGTTACATCAGTTAAAATTGTAACTAAACCACTATTTTTAGATTTTTCATCTTTATATTTTGCTTGTTTTATTAAATAAACTCTTCTTTTACCATCTTTTGTTTCAAATCTAAATTGTGAATTTTTTTCTGGTTTTTTAGAGTACTTCTCTAAAGCATCAAGAAGTTTCCCTACTCTTTTTATTCCTCTTAATTTTTTTAAAGAACTAAAATATAAGTTCTCTTCTGAGATACCTATCATTGAACTAAATTTGCTATTAAAATCAACTACTCTTCCATCTTTATTTTGCCAAAATATTGGACTTTCAATTGCATTTAATAAGGTCTCATCAAAATCAATTCTCTCTTTTAAAAGTTTTTCTGTTCTTCTTCTGTAGTATATATTATGAAGTAATCCTATTACAAGTAAAACTAATAAAGGGAAAAGTAAAAAAAGTATTTCTAAAAATGTTCTATGCCTTTCAAAGAAATCTAAAGGTTTATTTACAATCTTATAATTACTATAATAGTAGTAAGGATTGATTTTATACTCTCTTAATTGTAAACTATCAAAAGTATAATCATACTCAATACTTTTTCTAATTGTAGAATTAATTTTATTATCAAGTATATCTAAAGCTACATTACCTGAAGCCTCTCCTAGTTTTACAATAGGTACAAGCTTCCCTCCCACAATTCCTTTTTTTATAAATAAATCATCAGTAGCAAATAAAGGTAGTCTAGTTGAACTTATAAACCTAGCTATTTCACTATCTTTATTTAAGTTTTTATTCTCATCTTCATAAAATTTTACAAAAAATATTGCTTCATTTGCTTTTTTAAAACTAAATCTATTACTAAGTTTTCTTAAAGTTGAATGCTCTATGTACTCAACTTCAAAACGTTTTTTCATCTGCTTAAAAGCTTTTTCAACATAAAAATTTGTTTTTTCACTCTCTAAAGAGTCATTGATAATATAAAGCTTTTTTAATTTAGGCATAACTCTACTTATAAACTTTATATTATCTGTAATATCTCTTCTTGAAAGAACTACATGTACTTTGTTTTGTAGATTGTATTTTTCTAATTTTGATTTATTAAACTCTTCAATACCTGTATAAACAATCTGTTCATTTGTAAAAAGTTTACTATAATTTTTTATTGCAAAGTTATAAGCAAATTTATCAAGGGCAATTATTAAATCATATTGCCTATTTTTAAGTTGTAAGGAATAAAGCTCTACTAGTTTTTTTAAATACTTTTTTGATTTTACTCTTTTATAATCCATATATAAAACATTTATATCTACTTCGCCTCTTTTATAAAAACTTTTCTCAATACCTTTAATAATATTATCACTATATAAAAAACCTCTATGATAAGAGTTCAAAATTAGAACATTTTTTTCAAAATTTGCAAAAAGTATTGAAGTATTAAATAGTGTAAAAAAAAGAAGTAATAATTTTATATATTTCACTTTTTCCCTAAGCTTATTTATGAAGTAATCTTAGGAGAGTTCTCCTAAGATTTTATATTATACTAAAGAGTTAATTTTATCAGCAAGTGCTTGCTTTGAAGAAGCACCAACCATTTGATCTACGATTTCACCATCTTTCATAAAAATGATTGTTGGAATAGATCTAATTCCATATTTTACTGCTAAGTCTTGTTGCTCATCAGTATTTACTTTACAAATGTTTGCTTTTCCATCAAACTCTTCTGCTAACTCTTCAATAACAGGAGCTAACATTCTACAAGGTCCACACCATGGAGCCCAGAAATCTACTAATGATATACCATTTGCAACTGTTGAGTCAAAATTCTCTTCTGTTAAGTCAATATACTTACCCATATCAATTCCCCTATTTCAAAATATTAAGTGCAATAATTATACTAAGCTAAACTTAAATTGAAGTTGTACTAATCTTCTATAAATTTTAATTTGGGTAAAATATATACTTCAATTTAATAATGGGTAATTTCATGGATGTAAGAAAAGAGTATTTAGAATTTTTTAAAAGTAAAGGACATGAGGTGGTTTCTAGCATGCCCCTTGTTCCAGATGATCCTACACTACTATTTACAAATGCTGGTATGGTGCAATTTAAAGATATCTTTACAGGTTCTATTCCAACACCAAAGAATAAAACTGCGACAAGTTGTCAACTTTGTGTAAGAGCAGGTGGTAAACATAATGATTTAGAAAATGTTGGTTATACAGCAAGACACCACACACTTTTTGAAATGTTAGGAAACTTTTCATTTGGTGATTACTTTAAAAAAGAAGCAATCGCTTATGCTTGGGAGTTTGTAACTGTAAATCTAGCTTTACCTAAAGATAAACTTTGGGTTACAATTCACACAAGTGATGATGAAGCTTTTGAACTTTGGAAAGAGCACATAAGTGAAGATAGAATCAAAAGATTTGGGGATAAAGACAACTTTTGGTCTATGGGAGATACTGGGCCTTGTGGACCTTGTTCTGAGGTTTTTTATGACCAAGGGGAAGAGCACTTTAATAGCCAAGAGGACTATTTAGGTGGAGAAGGAGATAGATTCTTAGAAATTTGGAACTTAGTATTTATGCAATACGAAAGAGATTCAAGTGGAAAAATGACTCCTCTTCCAAAACCATCAATTGATACAGGAATGGGACTTGAAAGAGTTGTTGCTATAAAAGAGGGGAAATTAAATAATTTTGACTCTTCTCTTTTTATGCCAATTATAGAAAAAACAAAACAGTTAGCTTCAAAAAATCCAACTAATGAGAATATTGGAAGTTTTAGAGTAATTGCAGACCATTTAAGAGCTGTATCTTTTATGATTAGTCAAGGTATTTTATTTGATAAGGAAGGTAGAGGGTATGTACTAAGAAGAATCTTAAGACGTGCTGTAAGACATGGATACCTTCTAGGTTTTAGAGAACCTTTTATGGCTAAACTTGTTGATACTTTAGACTCTATTGTTGGTTCACATTACAGTGAAGTAAGAGAGCAAAAAGAGTATATAAAAGAGCAAATTACTTTAGAAGAAGATAGATTTTTCAAAACAATTGATTCAGGTATGAGTCTATTTGAAGAAGAGTTAAAAAATACAAAAGAGAAGTTTTCTGGAGAAGTAGCATTTAAACTTTATGATACATATGGGTTTCCTTTAGATTTAACTCAAGATATGTTAAGAGATAAAGAGTTACTAGTAGATATAAATAGATTTGATGAACTTATGACAGAGCAAAGGAATAAAGCAAAAGCTGCTTGGAAAGGTAGTGGAGATAGTTCTACTGAGGGTGACTTTAAAAAGTTATTAGAAAAATATGGCAAAAATGAATTTGTAGGTTATAACACAACTTCAGCAAACTCTAAAATTGTAAGTTTATTAGATAAAGACTTTAAAGAAGTAACTTCTTTAAATGCTGGTGAGACTGGATGGGTTATGCTTGAAAAAACTCCTTTTTATGCACAATCAGGTGGTCAAGCAGGAGATATTGGAGTAATTGAAGACCAAGACCATATTGCAGAAGTTCTTGATACAAAAAAATTCTTCGATTTAAACCTATCACAGGTTAAAGTTTCAAACTCTAATTTAAGTGTAAATGAAGAAGTAAGTGGTGTAGTAGTAAATAGATATGAAGTAGCAAAACACCACAGTGCAACACACTTACTTCAAACAGCTTTAAAAATGGTATTAGGCGATAATGTAGCTCAAGCTGGTTCATTAAATGACGCTTCTAGATTAAGATTTGACTTTACTTATCCAAAAGCTATGAGCAAAGAACAGATTAAAGAAGTAGAAGATTTAGTAAACTCAATGATAGTAAGAGGAATTAAATCAAATATTCAAGAACTTCCAATTGAAAAGGCTAAACAAAAAGGCGCAATTGCTATGTTTGGAGAAAAATATGGTGATATTGTAAGAGTAGTTGATTTTGATGGAGTAAGTGTAGAGTTTTGTGGTGGAACACACGTTAAAAATAGTGCAGATATTGGAAGCTTTTATATTTTAAAAGAGTCAGGTGTTAGTGCTGGAGTTAGAAGAATTGAGGCTGTTTGTGGAGTTGCTGCTATAAACTATACTAATGATATTATTCAAAAGTATGAAGAAGTACAAAACGAAGTTAAAAATCTTGATGTAACACTTGGAGTAAAAAAACTTAAAGAGCAAATAAAAGAGCTGAAAAAAGAGTTAGAAGAAGCTCAAAGTGCAACTGCTACTCCTATAAATGAAGAGATTATCAATGATGTAAAAGTAGTTGTAGATATTGTTAAAAATGGTGATATTAAAAAAATAGTTGATGATTTAAAAAATGCAAATGAAAAACTTGCAGTTTTACTTTTACAGCCAAAAGGTGAGAAAGTAATGATGGTTGCAGGTAGCAAAAATACAGCTGTTAAAGCAGGTGACTGGATAAAAGAAGTTGCTCCAATAGTTGGTGGAGGTGGAGGTGGAAGACCTGACTTCGCACAAGCTGGAGGAAAAGATGTTTCAAAAATAGATGAAGCAAAACAAAAAGCTTTAGAGTTTGTAAAAGCTAATTTATAATGTTACAAATATTTGAAAACAACCTTGCAGCACTTATCTTTTTACACGTAATAAGTGCTGTAATTTGGGTAGGAGGAATGATAGCTATAAGATTTGCTATTCATTACTCTATGCAAGGTATTCAAGAGCCAAAAATTAGACTAGAAAGAACACTTGAAAATCTAAAAAGATTTTTTAATATGGTAATTCCTACAATAATAACTCTTCTAGTTACTGCTATTATAATGATTTTAGTACTAGGATTTAAAGGTACAAGCTTATATAGTGTAGTAATAGCAAAAGAGATTATTTGGACTGTTATGAGTATAGTTTTTATTACTATTTACGTAAAAAGAAATAAAGCTCAAAAATATTTTAATGAAGGTGACTTTACAGGTTGCAAAAAACAGCTTTTACCAATAGCTAAATACTTTATCCCATTAAATATATTTTTAGGACTTATAGCTATATATTTAGGTATTACACTTAGAGGATTTTAATCCTCTAAAACCCTTTGAATTTTCCAAAAATGCTTTTTAAAATAGACATTATTTAGTGTCGAAATAATCACACCTTTTTTCTTAGATACATGCATAAATTTACCATCATCTAAATATATACCCACATGCCTACTGTTTCTACCTGTTTTAAAAAAAACTAAATCTCCAACTTTTGCTTCACTTTTAGATACCTTTTTACCAACTCTTGATTGATAATAAGTGGTTCTTGGAATTTTCTTATTTAGTTTTGTTTTAAAGGTTCTTTGAATAAAAGCAGAGCAATCAATACCTTTTTTGGAGTTTCCTCCATATCTATACCTTACACCTTTCCACTCATCATATTGAGATAGTAGTGCATTTACAATTGCATCTTGTTTTATATTTGAATCTCTTTTTATAACTATTTGCTCTTTAGGTTCACTTTTGAAAAACATATCTTTTGCACTTTGCAAAGATAACGAACAACCACTAAATAGTAAAGGTAAACTTAGAAATAGACAGTTTTTAACTCTTTTCATCGCCTCATCTTTTAATGTTTAAAAAATTATATCAAAATCCACCATATAAAACTATCATAATAGGAATATAAACCATTGAAAAGATTGTACTAAGCAATACTGTAAGTGTAGCTTTTTCAGGTTTTATTCCATTTATAATTGCTAAAGTAACACCATTATTTGCAATAGGAACAATAGAGAATAAAAACATAACTTTATATATTTGTTCATCATTTATCAAATATAAAAAAGTTTTATCTAGATAAATAAATAAAAGAACCATTAAAGGCCAATAAACATATTTAAAAAAGAAATTTAAAAATATAAATTTTTTATCTAAATCTTCACTCTTTCTTAATCCAACTAAGCCCATTCCTAAAATCATCATTCCTAAAATTCCATATACTGCTTTAAATTGAGAGGTATAAACAAATAACTCTTCAGGAATTTTTATACCATAAAGATTGCAAACTAATCCAAAAATAAATGCATAAATTATTGGTAATCTAAAAACTTTTCTAAGTGACTCTTTAACTGTAAAATTACCTTTAGCAGTTATGTAAAAACCTGTTGTATTACCATAAAAAATAAAAGCTAATTGTATAAAAATATAAATGTCAGCAATATGAGGTTCAAAAAATAATACAGCTAATGGAATTCCAAAATATCCTGTATTACCAGTTCCTGCATTAAAGGCTAAAATATTTGATGTTGCATCAGGCCATTGTTTCTTAAAAAGATTATAAACAATAATAGCAGTTAAAGAAGTAAATACATAGAAAAATATAGGTAAAAGAGTTAAACTTAAATCTATTTTTACACTAATTGTAGAAGAGAATACTACTATTGGTGTAATAATATAAATAATTAATTTAGCAATTGATTCTTTTTTAACTTGCAAAATCTTTACACTTAAATAACCAAGTAAGATATTTATATATAAAGGAGTGATTTTTAATAATAGAATAAAAAAAAGAGTCATTAATCAAGAAACCTATTGCTTTCTTTAGAGAAATATGAATAAAAATTCGCCATTCTTACTAAACTCATACTGTAATCTTTTTTAAATCTATTTTTATGAAGATATTTACTTTCATATGAAGGTTTATACTCTTTTATTAATTCCAAAGATAACTTTGCATTATAATCTAAAATAAACTTAGTTCTATTTACTGCATATACATAAATTAAGTTTACATAACTACTATTATCTATTAAGTATGTAGTAAATTCATAATTATCAAAATCATACTGTTCTACAATTTTCATACTTTTAATTTTCAAAGTTTGTTTAAATAGTTCTTCAAAAAATCCTCTTTCAAAGCCATTCCATGAGCAATTACTATCTAAATTTATATATTCAATGAATAGTTTTCCATAATTTTTATCATTAATTTTTGAAGTATATGAAAAATTTGCACAAGGATGAAAAGTTGCAGTTGTTTGTGCACCTTTTAAATCTAAAGTTTTTGTTGGTAATTTCATACTATTTACACTAAAAGGTGTACAAGCAACAAATAAAATCAAAATAGAGCTTATAAAAAGTAGTTTTTTCATCTTAAAAACCTCCATATAAAGTTAAAAGTAAAGGAATATATACAACTGATATTAAAGTACTTAATAAAACCGTAAAAGTTGCTTTTTCAGGTTTTGCTTTAAGTAATATTGCTAAAGTTACCGTATTACCTGCTAATGGTACAATTGATACTAAAAATAATACTTTATAAATATTTTCATCTAAAAAATTAAAAAATGTTCTATCAAAGAAAATTACAATCAACATAGTAGCAGGCCAAACTATAAACTTATAAAAGTATGCAATTTTTATATATTTTTTATCAAAATCATCTTGCAAAGTAAAACCTTTTAAGCCCATTCCTAACATCATCATTCCAAGTATTCCATATATCCATTTTAAGTTTTCAAAGTATGGAATAATAAATTCTGGTGTTTTCACACCATTTAAGTTTAATGTAATTCCTAATATAAAAGCATAAACTAAAGGAAGTCTTAAAATCTTTTTAATAGATTGTAAGGCTGTAAAACTACCCTTTGCTGTAACATAAAAACCTACTGTATTTTCATAAAGCAATGAAGATAAAGTTACAAAAATAAATATATTTGCAACTAAAGGGTCTAACAAAAGCATAGCTAAAGGTATTCCAAAATATCCTGTATTTCCAGTCCCACATGTAAAAGCTAAGGTATTGACACTTGCATCATTCCAATGTTTACTATGCCTTATTAATACATAAAAAGCAATTACACTTCCAAATAAAAATACAAATATTGGTAAAAATACTATTTGCAAATTTATTTCAATAGATATAGTAGCAAAAAATATTACAATAGGACCAAGAATATAAACCAATAAAAAAGCAATTATATCTCTTCTTACTTTTAAATATTTTGTAAGAATATATCCAGCAAAAATATTTAAATATAAAGGGAAAATTTTTCCAAGAAGTATAAAAAATAGGTTCATAGCTTTCCTTATTGTGAAAGCTATAATTATACCTAAAATCTCTTTTAATATTCAGTTATAATTTTTAATTAGTTTTGAGATTTTTATAAGAAAGGATAAGGAAGTAAATGTGATAATAAAAATCATGGAGAGGGAGAAAAATCCAGAATAAGTTTATAATAATTACACTATGTTTATATAT
>NZ_NXIF01000058.1 GCF_002837275.1 Malaciobacter halophilus
ATATAAAAACTTTAAATATTGATATTGATATAAGTTCTACAAACTTAAGAGAAAATATCAACTTAAAGTATATACCAAAAAAAATAGATAGTGAAATAAAAAAACTATTTAAAACTAAATACAAAAGGGTAGATAATTTGAACCAAAGAATTGAAAAAATAAAAAATATTCTTGATGAGAAGAAAGCAGAAAATATTGAAGTTGTTGACTTAAGACAAAAAGAGTATATAGTTGATTATGTAGTAATTGCAACTACTTTAAATTCAAAACATGCTTTTTCATTACTAAATCACTTAAAAACAGAGCTTAAACCACAAGGTGAAGAGTTTTTAAGAGTTGATGATGATGACGAATGGACAATTGTTGATTTAGGAGATATTTTTATTCACTTAATGAGTGAAACACATAGACAAAAATATAACCTAGAAGAGTTTTTAGAGGAGCTAGGAGAGAATAAAGAGTAACTTTACTCTCTTCCTGTAAGTAGTTTATTATAATTTTGTGTTGCATTTTTTGCACCACCCATGTTGCCTGTAAGTATTGCATAACCTATAATCACAACAAAAATTAAAATAAACCATTTCATTACATCATCTCCTTCGCCTTTATTCCTAATAAATTTAGAGCAACTTTTATTGTCAATGCTACAAAACTTAACACTTTTAAATATCTATTTTGTTCATCTGCATCAATAATCTTATAATCATTATAAAATTTATGTACTGATGAAGCAATAGAGTTTAAATAATCTGTTACTTTTTGCATATCTCTTTTAACAAATGCTTCTTGTAATACAGAAGGTAAAAGAAGTGATTCGTATACCATATTGAGGGCATCTTGATTTAACCCTTGGAAACTTTCACCCTTTACATCATCAAATGTTAAATTTGCTTTTTTAAATACTTGATTAATTCTAGCATACGCATAATTAATATAAAAGACTGGATTTGAACTATCTTGATTTTTTAAGATATCTAAATCAAACTCTAAGTGTGTATCACTTTTTTTAGTTAAAAACACAAATCTTAAAGCATCAGAGCCTATTTCTTGTGCTATATCACTCATTAGTATTACATTTCCTGCTCTTTTACTCATTTTGTAAGGCTCACCACCTTTTAAAAGTTGAACCATTTGAGATAAAAGTACCTCAAGTTTTGAAGAATCATTTCCTAAAAACTCAATTGCAGCTTTTACTCTTGTAATATATCCATGGTGATCTGCACCCCAAATATTTATATATCTATCATAATTTCTATCATACTTGTTTTTATGATAAATAATATCTCCAGCAAGATAAGTAGGTATTTTATTATCTCTTACAACAACTCTATCTACGTCATCTCCATATTCTGTTGATTTAATCCATAATTTTTCATCTTTTTCATATAAAGAACCATTTTTCTCTAATATCTCTTTTGTAGGTTCCCAAGATGAATATAAAGACTTTTCACTAACATAGTTATCAAATTCAATTCCTATATCAGCCATATCTTTTTTTATAATTTCTAAAACTTTATCTTTTGCAAAAAGTGCTAATTCAGAATATCTTGATTCATCATTGAAAATCTCTACTCCAAACTCCTTTTCTACATCTTTTGCAATCTCAAAAAGATATTCACCTCTATAGTATTTTTCTGGATACTCAACTTTTTGTTTTAAAATTGATTCTTGTCCTGCTAAGGCTAAAGATAACCCTAATAGATTCATTTGAGCACCAGCATCATTTACATAATACTCTGTTGTAATATCATAACCTAAATGTCTTCCAATTCTTGCTAGTGTATCACCTGCAATAGCTCCTCTTGCATGTCCTATATGTAAAGGACCAGTAGGATTTGCACTTACATACTCTAAAAGAATTTTTTCATTTGCATTCTCTTGTTTTGCATAATTTTCACCTAAAGATAATGACTCTTCACAAAGTTTTTGTAAAAATGAAGATGATAGCTTAAAGTTAATAAACCCTTTAACTGCTTCAACTTTTTCAAACATTTCACTTTCATCAAACTTTGAAGCAAGTTCATCAGCAATTATCATAGGTGATTTTCTAAACTCTTTTGCCAAAGAAAAAGCTACTGGAGTAGCAAAATGTCCTAAAGATATATCCTTAGGTTTTTCTAATACAATCTCTTTTTCTAATACTTCTTCAATATAATTTTTTACTATTTTTTGCAATCTATCTTCTCTTTATTATACAGTTTTAGACTCTTCTTTTTTTTCTTCAGGGTTAGCTTCACTTTTTTTATCTAATTCTTCAGCTTTATTAGTGCTCGCAACTTCTTCATTTTCATCTTCTTTTACTGCTTTTTTAAAGTTTTTAATACCACTTCCTAAACCTTTTGCTAATTCAGGTATTTTCTTACCTCCAAATAGTAATAACACTACTAAAGCAATTAAAATCCATTCC
>NZ_NXIF01000006.1 GCF_002837275.1 Malaciobacter halophilus
ATGAAAATATAAAAGAGCTTACAGATGTAAATTTACTCTTTAAAAATATTGCAATTAAGAACTTTACTCCTTATTCTGGAAAATTTATAGGAAGAGAAATTGATACTGGAAAATTAAATCTTGATTTAAAATATAATATCAAGAAATCAAACCTTGATGCTAAAAACAGTATTATTATAAGTGATATAAAATTTGGAAATAAAGTAAAAAGTGAAGATTCTGTATCTTTACCTTTAGAGTTAGCAATTGCTTTACTTGAAGATTCAAATGGAATAATAGATTTAGATATTCCAATCTCTGGAAATGTAGATAATCCTGAATTTTCTATCGCACCTATTGTATGGAAAGCATTTACAAACATTATAATAAAAGCAGTAAGTGCTCCATTTAGTTTCTTAGCTTCTCTTTTAGGAATTGAAGCAGACCAAATAAAATCAATAGATTTTCATTTTGCAGATGCAAAAATATTACCATCTGAGAAAGAAGCATTAGATAATATTGCAAAAATTATGGTAAAAAGACCAAATATAGCAATCAAAATAAACCAAACTTATACAAAAGAAGATATAAATAAACTAAAAGAGATAAAAACACAAAAGAAAATAGAAAAAACAATGAAAGAGTTTTCAAAAGGAGATAAATATCAACTGGCATTAGAAAAACTATATCTTTCATATGATAAAAATAAAACCTTAGATAAACTAAAAGAAAAGTTTATTTCAAAAAATAAAGAAAAAAAGATTTTTCAAAAAGAGAAATATTTAATCTATTTAAAAGAGTCTATCTCTTCTAAACAAATTATTAGTCAAAAGACAATAGAAAATTTAGCAATTAATAGAATTAAAAACATTAAACACTATTTAATTAATGAAAAAAATATTAAAGAAAATAGAGTAATTATAAAAAAACTAAAAGAGTCAGTATCAAATAAAAACTTTACAAACTTTGAATTAGAAATAAGTGTAGTAAAATAGAAGTAATATCATATTTACTTATATTAATATAATTATATTGACTTTATTTTGGGTTTTTGATAAGATTTCATAATTTTAATTTTATTATAACTTTTATAAGGATAGATTATGACTAGAGTTTTGTATTTTTTCTTGGCACTATTTATTGTGGCAATCTCTTATGGAGTATATACTCAAGTTACTAAAGAGTCAATCAAATCAAAAAGAGTTGCATGTCAAAATAAAACTACTACTTTTGAACGAATTTATAGTAAACAAAATATTCAAAAAGCAAAAAAACTTTTGTTGACTTCAAACTACGACCTTCATCTTACTATTGACTACTCAAAATATATGCCAAGTAATCTAAAAACAATAATAAACAAAGAAAAACTTGAAACAATGATAAAAGATATTATTAGTAATTATGAAGATACAAATAAATCATCTAAAAATAATTTGCAAATTGATGCGTATCTTTATGAAAATGACAAAGAAGATAAAGGTAAAAAAAGTAAAAAAGCTAAACTATATGCTGGATATATAGTTTTTGAATTTAAATTAAACAATAAAAGTATTTATAAAATACAAACTGATTATATGCATTTAGATGCAAGCGATTTAGAAGATAGAATCAACTGCTCGATAAAATCTTTTGTTTCATTAAAATAGAAGAGATAACTCTTCTATTTATTATGAACATAAATATCTCTAATTGGATAAGGTATTTGAATATTATTACTTTTTAAACTCTCAAATATTGCTAAATTTATTTTATATTGTATTTCAAAATAACTATCAGTTTTAGCCCAATATCTATACTCAATATTTACAGATGAATCTGCAAACTCTTTGATACCAACTTGAGGTTTTGCACTATTAGAGATATACTCTTCAAAATCATCAAATACTTTCAATATTAAGCAGATTGCTTTTTGCATATCACTATCATAAGATACACCAATTGTAGCTTCGACTACTCTATATTCATATGAATTTACAATAACTTCTCCAATAATATATTTATTTGGAACAGTTATTTTTTCTCCATCTTCTGTAAGCAATATTGTATGACCAAGTTTTATCTCTTCTACTATTCCAGATACATCTTGAACAGTAATTGTATTACCCACAATAAAAGGTCTTGTAACAATTATAGATAATCCAGCACCATAATTTGATAATGTTCCTTGCAAAGCAAGTCCTGCACCAAGAGAAGCAGCACCAATACCAGCAATAAATGGAGTTAAAGTAATACCTAATTTTCCAACAGCAATAATTACTGCTCCAATTATAATACTAAATTTCACAATATTAACAATAAACTTAGTAAGGGTAACATCAAGACTATTCTTATTGCAAAGTTTTTCTACGGCTAAAGATAATTTTTTCCCAATAAAAAAACCTAAAATTAATATTATAATAGCTCCAAGAATTTGGAAACTATAATTCATAAAAAACTCTATTAGTAGATTATAAATTTTTTGAATTGACTCAATCTCTTGCTGCATTAATTAGCCTTTATAATTTTATAACTTTTGCACCAAATCCACCACTACTTGGATGTGCATCTTCATAAGCTCTAATTTTTGGGTGCTTATCAAGATATTTTTTAACTGCAGCTGCAAGTTTTCCTGTTCCTATTCCATGATAAACAAGTACTTCATCAAAGCCTGCTATTAAAGAATCAGATAAAAATTTATCTAAATTCTCCAATGCTTCTTCAACTCTTTGTCCATGTAAATCTAACTTTACATGTCCTGTTTCTGGTTTAGCTACTGTTATTGTTGCTTTTGGTTTTACAATAGGTTTTGGAATATTTCCACTTCTTGATAAATCTTTTAATGGAACTTTCATTTTCATTCCTGAATCATTCTCAATAAAAGCTTGTTTTCCTTTTATAGATACAATCACACCTTTTGAAGTTCTATACTTAACTCTATCTCCAACTTTTAAGTCTTCAACTTCTGTGACTTTTTTTGTTTTAATACTAGAAGCTTTTGTATGTGCAGTATTTAAATGTCTATGTCCCTCTTTTGAGATTTTTGCTTTTATTGCTTTTTTAGCTTCTTCTCTTGCATCTTTATACTCTTTATGAAGTTTAGATTTTTCAGAATATATTAATTCATCTAAACTCTCTTTTTGTTCCTTTAGACTCTTTTTAAGTCTTAAAGTATCATCTAACTCTTCATTTAATTTCTGAATCTTTTGTTTATACTCTCTTTCAAGCTCACTACTTCTTTCAATAAGTTCATTTAACTTATCCTTATCTTCGCCATAAACCTCTTTTGCATGTTTAATTATATTATGAGGAATACCGTATCTACTAGCAGTTTCAAAGGCATAAGACTTACCAATTGTTCCATGTAAAAACTCATATGTAGGTCTTTGATTCTCTTCATCATAAAGTGCTGCTATTAGTGTCACATCTTCGTTTGAAGCAAGTAGTGCTGCCAATCTTTTATGGTGAGTTGTAATAATAATCTTTATATCTTTTTTAATTAACTCTTCAATTATTACTTTAAATAAACTTGCTGCCTCATCAGAATCAGTTCCAAGCTCTATTTCATCTACTCCAACTATTGCATTTTTCTTTGAAAAAAGTGTAGAAAACTCTACCATTCTACCTGCAAAAGTTGAAATGTCATTTTTTACACTTTGAGGGTCATCTAAAACAGCCAAAATATTCTTAAAACTTCCAATTTGTGAAGACTTATGAGTATTATATGGAATTAAATATTTAGATAATAAAACAGCTGAAAGTATTGATTTTAACATCATTGTTTTACCTCCAGCATTTACACCAGTAATCATAATAACTGATTTTGAGAAATCAATGGTTATTGGTTTAGCATCATGAAGTGCAGGATGTCTAAAATCAATCAATTTACAACTATTTTTTCTACTTGGTAATAAAAAGTTTCTATCATTTGCTTTTGCAAAAAATAGTCTTGCTTGATAGTGGTCAACCCTATCAAACTCTTTATTTATGAACTTTAAAAACATTAAGTTCTTTTCAAACATTGAAGATATTTGTTTACAAAGTTTTAATAAAACCTCTTCTTGTTTATTGATTAAATCGCTTCTTTTTTGTTTTAATTCACTAACATTATGAGGAACAATATAAAAAAATCCTGAGTTTGATCTATGTATAACTGTTGCCTTTACAACATGATTAAAACCACCTCTTACTAAAATAGCTTCTTGGTCATTTACTAAATGCACTTGTGAATCAACCAAATATGGTTTTAATTTTGATGAATTTATTATTTTATATAAAGCCTGTCTAATTAAATCTTTATTTTTATAAATAGCATTTTGAATATTATCAAAATCCTCATCAACACCCTCTTTTAAATTACCTTTTGAATCAAAATAGCCATCTAATTTCAAAATATCATTTGGAATGATAATCTTATCTATCCATTCTTGTAGTTTTCCATCAAAATTAAATCTTTTCAAATATAAAAAGTATCTTATTATTTTAGTAAACTCATAAATATCATCAAGTTTTAACACACCTTGTTTTTGTATATGAATTAAGGCATTATCTAAATTTGCAACCTCTTTGGGTGCATTTATATCAAACTTTGAAAGCTCTTCTATAAGTTTATAATGTAAGTTAATATCTCCTTCAAGAATTACTGATTTTTTCCGTGAAAAAAGTTCTTGAAAGGATTCAATATAATCTGTTAAGTCTAGTTTTTTTAATATATCTTGCATTTGCGTATTATAGCCAAAGGGCTATAATACTTTTATAAATAAAATTGCCAATATACTAATGCAACAGTAGTAATAGCTAAAATTCCTAAAATATTAAATAATAATCCAAATTTTGCCATATCTTTAACTTTTACAGCACCACTACTCATAGCAATAGCATTTGGAGGAGTAGCAATTGGTAACATAAAAGCGTATGAAGCACAGATTGTAGATACAAATAAAATAAGAGTCATATTTATTTGTGCTGCTTGCCCAAGAGAGTAAATAATTGGTAATGCAATAGATATAAGTGCAGTATTTGAAGTAACTTCTGTTGTAAAAGTAATAAGTGCTGCAACTAATATTATTAATAAAATTATTGGAAGGTTTGTTAATTCTAGTAAATATTGTGCAATCTCATTTGCAAGTCCTGTTGATGAAAAAGCAGCTGCAATAGAGAAACCTGCTCCAAATAAAAATATAATTTCATATGGAACTTTTTTAGTATCTTCCCATGTTAAGAAACCTATTTTAGGCATAAACATCAATAATCCATATCCAAGTAAGATACCTTTTTCATTAAGTCCTAAACCAGAATAATACGGTTCAATTTTAGAATTTATAAAAAGTAATACAACTAAACTACCCATAATATAAAGTAATCTTCTTTGCTCACTAGTAAGATGTTCTCTATCTTCTAAATGTGTATCAAACTTCAAATGTTGCACACCTAATGATAAGAAAAATGGGATAATTGTAAGCATTAATGCAGCTAATGGAGCTGTTAATAAAATCCATTTTACAAAAGGGATTGCTTCCATTGAGTGTTGTTCCATAAAACCTAATAAAATTAAGTTGGGTGGAGTTCCAATAGGTGTAACAATACCACCAATACTTGCACCATATGCAATAGCAAGTACAAGCCTAACTTTTAAATTTAAATCAGTTGTTAAAAACATTGCAATAGGTATTAAAAGTAAAGCTGTTGTTGTATTTGAAATAAGTGAACTTAAAAAAGCTGAAGTAATAGCTAAAGAAAAAATAATTCCTCTTGGCGTATTGGGGAAAATAGTCAATAACTTGTTTGATACATATTTATGTAAATTGGTTTTTTGAGTTGCAATTGCAATCATAAAACCACCAAGAAACAGAAAGATAATTGACTTTGAGTAGTTAGCAGTTGTTGCATTTGTACTCATTATATCAAATGTAGGAAATAAAATAATTGGTAGTAATGATACTACTCCAATTGGTAATCCTTCATTTGTCCATAGAACTACAAGTAGAACTATTAAAGCTAATAAAATTGCGTGTTGTGTAGTAAAAGCAAAACTAGCAAATACAAACATAGCAATAGCTAAAATTAATGCAGTAAGTAGCTGTTTCAAAATATTCCTTTTGTATAAAATTTACTCTTGTTATATTTATTGTAATTATAAAAAACTAAATTACTTTTATATTTCAAAATTTTTTTTGAATAAAATAAAAAATATTACGTAAAGTTACACGAAAAAATTATTTCACATTTTACCTACACAGACACCACATTTTTTATACATTTTTAAGTAACATATGTTCTTTTCAAATACTATTTTTTCTTTGGTCTAAAAGGTTTTATTACCTCTTCATTACACTCTAAATAAGGTCCATGCATTAAATCAATACAATATGGAATTGCAGGAAAAACTGCATCTAAACACTCTCTAATTGATTTTGGTTTACCTGGTAAATTTACAATAAGAGAACTACCTCTTAGCCCTGCTGTTTGTCTTGAAAGAATTGCAGTTGGTACAAATTTTAAAGACTCTGCTCTCATAAGCTCTCCAAATCCTGGCATCATTCTATCGCAAACTGCTTCTGTTGCTTCTGGAGTTACATCTCTTGCAGCTGGTCCTGTTCCTCCAGTTGTTACTACTAAACAACACCCTTGTTCATCTACTAACTCTTTTAAAGTATCTTCTATTGTTTTTTGGTCATCTTCAATACATCTATATACTGGTTCCCATGAAGAGATAAGATAATCATTCATAGTATCTACAATTGCTTTTCCACTAATATCTTCATAAATACCTTTACTCGCTCTATCACTTGCTGTTACTATTCCAATTTTTGCTTTATTGCTCATAATAATCCTTTATATTTTTATAATATATGGCCTGCATCATTTATAAAATAAACTGTTGCAAACTCTTTAAAAAACTCTTTTGCTTCATATGATTGTATTATTTTATCTTTTGCTCCAAGATAAACTTCTATTTTAGTACCCTTTTTTATAAGTTTTTTAAGTTCATCTTTTTTCCACTCATAATTTAATAACTCATCTAGTTGTTCAAAAGTACCTAATTGAAAATATTTTGAAGTATCAATAGTTTTAGGGTAAGAGATATTGTTTAAAAAGTTTTTACAATACTCTTTTGCATCTTTTTTAAAAAACATAAGTTGTATTCTTTTATATTTTTTATCTTTTGTTTGAAAAAATGCAGGAGAAAAAAGTTGTAATAAATCTACTCTTTTTTGAGTATTCAAAGCTTCATTAAATGCTTTTATAGCACCATATGAAAAACCACTAATAGTAAAATCGTTTTTTATTATATAATCGGAAAAAAGTTCATCTTCTTTACTTAAACAAAAACCACTATAATAATTAGAAGTCATTTTCACTAATTACCTCATTTTTAATCATAATATCTTTTAATCTATTAATCTCAATGGCATTATGTGAAAGTTCTGCTCTTAACTCATTTTTTACTCTATTAATAAGCTCATTAGCATCATTTGCCATTTTATATTTTTCTACCATACTTGAAGCAATCTTCATTGCATGTTTTAAATCTTCACTATTTACTGCATATTGTTCTTTTTTAATGACTTCTACACCAATATTACCAGCAAGATATCTTCTAATATTCTCTATTAACTCATTGTAAGAAGGATAAGTTGTTTCAAGTTTTGAAACACCTTCATCAAAAAGAGCAACTTTACTTTTACATACAAATGCCTTACTTGCTTGATAAATAGATAAAATCTCTTTTTGTTTTTCATCTAAAATTTTTGTTTGTTTCTTACCAAATTGAAGTTTATTCTTTGCAATTTCAATATCTTCTTCTTCTAATACTTTAGACTCTCTTTTTATCATATTTAATAATGCTTCATTAACTAAAGTAGCTAATGCAGCAGAAGAGAATCCAGCAGTTGTATCTGCAAGTTTATCTATATCAAACTCAATATTTTTTCCTTTTAAGTAAAGTTCTAAAATATGTTTTCTATCTTCAATATTTGGTAAGCTTAAAAATACTCTTCTATCAAATCTTCCTGCTCTTAATAGTGCATCATCTAAAACATCGATTTTATTTGTTGCTGCAATTACTATAACTCCACTATCACCTTCAAAGCCATCCATTTGAGTTAAAAGTTCATTTAAAGTAGCCTCTCTTTCATCATTTGAAGTACCAGTTCTTTTTTTACCAATAGCATCAATTTCGTCAATAAATACAATAGCAGGAGCACTAGCTTTTGCTTTTATAAAAAGCTCTCTTACTTTTTTTGCACCCATACCAACATATATTTGAACAAAACTTGCTCCACTTTGATAAAAGAATGGAACATCAGCTTCGCCTGCAACAGCTCTTGCGATAAGTGTTTTACCAACACCAGGAGGCCCAACTAAAAGTACACCTTTAGGAAGTTTAACTCCATGAGAGATATATTTTTTTGGAGAATTTAAAAAGTCAACTATCTCTTCTAGTTCTCCTTTTACTTCAGAAATACCAGCAACATCTTTAAAAGAAAGATTTGATGTTACAGCTTTTATATTACTTGAACTATCAATATCTTCTTTTGTTAAAGTATTCTCTTTTTGCTTAGTAAGTTCTTTTTCAAAATCACTAGTTTTAATACCTTTTTTATCAAAAAATTCTCTAATTTTATCTTGTTTCAATTTTAAAAAAATTGCAGTTATTAGTAACAAAAATAAAAAAAGAAGCCCAATGTAATAAGAGCTTCCTTCTATTTGCGTACTACTTTTGTACATTGTATAAATAAACAAAACCAGCAATATGGTTGCTGATAGACTCATAAGTTTTAAATTCTTATCCATCTTTTTATTTGAATTTTGCGACATTTTTATCTTGCCTTCTTTCATAATCATCAAGGAAAATCCAATCTCCAACTAAATCAACACTACTTTCAACCTCTATTTGATTGAAAAATTGATCCAATCCTATATATTTTCCATTTTTCTTCTGTTCTATTAAGACCTCTAAAGTTTGCTTATTGTTTTTTCTAAACTCATAATTTTTATCTTCAATTATAGATGTTAATTCATTATATCTAACTTTGGCAACATCACCTTTTACAATATCTTTCATAGTTGCACTTGGTGTTCCATCTCTTTTTGAGTATGTAAATGCATGAATGTGAGTTAAAGGAAATCTTTTTAAGTTTTCCATAGCTTCTGCCCAAAGTTGATTTGTTTCTCCTGGATGACCTACAATAAAATCAGTTCCTAAAGCATATCCATTTTCTTTTAGAAACTCAAAAAGTTCTAAATCTTTTAAAACTTTATTTCTTCTATTCATTATCTTTAGCATCTCTTTTGAAGTATGTTGAAGTGCAATATGTAAATGCTTTGCCATAAAAGGTTCGTTAATAATCTCTTTAAACTCATCATCAATTTGAATAGGTTCAATACTTCCCATTCTAATTCTTCTAACACCTTTAATTTGTGACATTTTTTTAAGAAGTTTTGCTAAAGAAGTATGTTGTTTTTTTCCATAGCTTCCTACATTTGTTCCAGTTAAAATAAACTCTCCAAAACCATTTGCAGCTAATGTTGTTACTTGTTCTAAAATTTTATCTTCTTTATAACTTCTTGCATCTCCTCTTACATAAGGAATAATACAATAAGAACACCTAAAATCACATCCCTCTTGTATTTTTATAAAAGCTCTACTTTTACCTATAAACTCTTCTACAATTGTATCATCAATATGTTCTAAATCTCCAGCTTGAAAAAATCTCTCTTCTGTTTTTAAAAGTTCATTGATTTTTTCTTTTTCGCTATGACCAAATAAAGAGTCAACTTTATCCTCTTTAAATAAGTTCTCGCCCTTTGTCCATACTCCACATCCTGTAAAAACAACTCTTGGTTTTTTAGGGAGTCTATTTAACTGATTAATATAACCTCTTGCAGTTGAATCTGCACTATTTGTAACTGTACATGAGTTTATAACTACAATATCTGCTTGTTTTTCATCTTTTGTTACTTCAAAATCTTCAAGATTACTCATCATAACTTGTGTATCAAAAACATTTGTTCTACAACCAAAAGTTTTAAAATAAACTTTTGGTTTAGTTTGTGAAAATATCATATAATTTTGCCTTCATCTGGTAAATCTGCTGGTTTTTCTCTTTGTGAATTAAGATTAATACTTTGTGTAGGATAAGCAATATGAATATCATCTTCTGCCATAAATGCTTTTAAAATTTCAGGTGACATTGTGCTTCTAAGCACTAATGCTGCATATGAATTAGTAAGATACCAAGAAGAGATTACTATACCATAAGGCTCTACAAAAGTATAAACTCTTGGTTCAACTCCTGTTGCTCTTAATTGATACTTGCTTCTCATTTTAGATAACTGTTTTCTAGTAATATCAGTATATCCTTTAGAGTAATGTTTTAGTATCTCTTTTGCTATGTGTTGAGCCTTTTTGTGATTTGAATCAAAAGTAATTGTAATATCAATACCATCCCATACTGTTCTTAAACCAGAATGAGTATAGTTTGCAATCATTTCTGAAAATATATAGTTATTTGGAATAAAGAAGATTCTTCCTGTTCTTCTATTTACCATATATGATGTTAAAGTAATATCTTCTCTAATTGTCATCTTAAATAAAGAAATATCAAGTACATCTCCCACAGCTTCAAGACCACCTCTTGTAACTTTAATTCTATCTCCTACTTGAATAGAACCTGAAGTTACAATTACTAACCATCCAAATATAGACATAAACCAATCTTTTAAGGCAATCGCAATACCAGCTGATGCAAAACCTAAGATTGTTACGACATAAGAAACATTATCTATATATGAAAATAAAACAATTAAAACTATAATAAATACAACTAAAAAATTTATTATTTTATTTGTAAGATAATAACTCTCATTTTGAGAAAAATATTTTTTTAATCCTAGTTTTATTAAAAATGTAATAAAAAATAGTAAAAAAACAATAATTAAAATAGTAAATATTTTTTCAATTTGACTTGAAATTTGAGATTTTATCTCTAAAGTTACTTGTTCAACTTTTCTAGTATAAACCTCTTCTGTTGTTGATACTATCTCAAGCACCATAGTGAAATCTTTCTTTTGCTTATCTAAAAAAGCCAAAGTCTCTTTGTATTGAGGTTTTTGGTCTAAATTATAAAGCTCTAAATATAAAAAAACTTTCTCTTCAAGAAGAGTAATAAGTTTTGAAATATCTTTTTCAATAGTAATAAACTCTTTTTTATTATTTTCAAGTTTTTTAATATAAGACAAAGCATTTATTATTCCAAATGGATTTGTTATATCTTCATACTTTTCTACTTCTGGTGGATTTAGTAAACTTCCAATTGGAGAGCCCTTATATTCAGAAATCAACTCTAACTCATTTTGTTTAATTCTAATTTTATTATTTAATTGAGAGTAATGTTCATCTGTTTTACCCTTTTTTTTAGAACTTTGTTTCAAAAGTTCAAGCTCTTTAGAGATTTTTCTATAAGCTAAATAGTTACTATATCGTTTTAATAAAATATTATCTTTTAGTTTTTCATCTAACTCTTCAATTCTCTTTTGCAAAACTTTAATTTGAGCAAGGTCTTGCATACTTCGTTTTTTTAAGGCAGCTTGTCTTTGTGCGATCTCTTGATTTGCTATTTCTTGTGCACTTAACTCTTTATTTGTAGTAGCTTCACTATTATCACTATTTGCAAAACTTAAAATACTTACAAACAATAATATTGTAAAAAGTCTAAATAGAAAGTTTTTTTTCATTAATTAAATACCTTTAAAACTTCAATAACATCCTCTTTTTTTACTTCATCAGTAATTACACATCCTCCAATACTATTTGGAAGAATAAATTTAATTTTATTATCAAGCGACTTTTTATCTAAAAAAAAGTGCTCATAAAAATTTTCTACATCTTTAATTTTGTAAGAAGTTGGTATATCATATTTTTGTAAAAGTTTTTTTATTCTTAAAGCTTCATTTTCTTTCATTAATCCTAATTTAACAGAAAGTTCATTTGCCATAATCATACCAATACCCACAGCTTCTCCATGTAAATAAGTTTTATACTCTGTTTCATTTTCAATTACATGAGCAAATGTATGACCATAATTTAAAGCAGCTCTTATTCCATTCTCTTTCTCATCTTTTATTACCACATCAGCTTTTGTTTGAACAGATTTTTGAATAGCAATTTTAATATTCTCTTCTTGTGTTAAATCATTTTGTTCTAACCATGTAAAAAAGTTTTCATTAAAAGTAACTGCCATTTTTATAATTTCAGCAACACCTGCACTAAACTCTCTTTTTGGAAGTGTTGTTAAAAAGAAAGGGTCAATTAACACAGCTTTTGGTTGATGAAAAGCTCCAATTAAATTTTTCCCATACTTATTATTAATACCTGTTTTCCCACCTACACTTGCATCAACTTGTGAAAGTAAAGTCGTAGGAATTTGAACAAAAGAGATACCTCTTTGATATATTGAAGAAGCAAAACCTGTCATATCACCAATTACTCCACCACCAAATGCTATAAGTAGTGACTTTCTATCTAATCTATGTTCAAAACAGTGATTTAAAATAGAATCAATTGTCTGCATATTTTTATACTCTTCCCCATCAGGAATAGTAACTACACTTAACTGTTTTGCTGTAATTTTTTGTTTTAAGTACTCTAAATGAAATCCACTAACTGTGGGGTTTGTTACTATTACAACTTTAGTGTCATAATATATTTCATTTAATCTGTCAATTGTAATATCATAAGAAGTCTTATCTGGCAAAGTAATGTTAACTATCATATATAAAATCCATTTAGTATAATTTGCTTGATTTTATCTAAAAAGAGCTAATTTTAGCTTTAAAAATATAACTATTTAGGGCATTGTTACACAAAAGTGAGATATTAGCTAAAGCTTAAGAAATTTATGTTATCTTAGAAAAATCTATTTTAACTACAAAAGGTCTTAATATGAAAATTGCAAGCGTAGGAGTCTTTAAAGGTATGAATAGAAAAATGTCAATCTTAAGTATATTTCTTATACTTTTAAGTGTTGGTATTACTGGATATTTTCCTTTAAAAAGTGCAACAACATTAAAAAACCTAAGAGAATTTTTAAATCCCTTTTTAGAGTGGTATTATGTTCTTTTAGTAGCTTTTTTATTGGCTTTTATGATTTGGCTTGGTATGGGAAGATATAGAAATGTTAGACTTGGAGGTGATTTAGAGCAACCAGAGTTTACATTTTTTTCTTGGGTTTCTATGCTTTTTGCAGCAGGAACTGGTGTAGGAATTCTTTTTTGGTCAGTAGCTCAACCAATAATTCAGTTTCAAAACAATCCTTTTACTGGTACGGCTATGACTCCTGAAGCAGCTATAACAGGTATGAGTCTTAGCTTTTTTCATTGGGGTTTAAATGGTTGGGCAATATTCTCTTTTATTGCAATAACTATGGCTTATTTCTCTTTTAGACACGATTATCCTTTAACAATTCGTTCTGCACTCTATCCTATTTTTGGAAGAAAAGTTGATTCTTTTTTAGGTGACTTTGTAGATGTTTTAGCAGTATTTGGTACAGTATTTGGTATTGCAACAACACTAGGTTTAGGAGTTGAGCAAATGAATGCTGGATTGAAAGAAGTAATAGGAATAAACACCTCACTTACATTACAACTAATTGTAATGGCAGTAATTATGATTATTGCTACTGTCTCAGTTGTATCAGGAGTAAGCAAAGGAGTAAAACTACTATCTGTGGGAAATTTCTGGCTAAGTATCGTTGCCCTTGCTTTTTTACTTCTTTTTGGTCCTACTCAATATTTAATAGGTGTAACCATAGAAGCAACAGGTAATTATATTCAAAATATTTTAAGACTTACATTTCATACAAACGTAACCCATGATACAAATTGGCAATCTGTTTGGACAGTATTCTTTTGGGGTTGGTGGATAGCATGGTCTCCTTTTGTAGGAATGTTTATTGCAAGAATTAGTAGAGGAAGAACTTTTGGTGAATTTGTTGCAGGAGTATTACTAACACCTACACTAATTACAATAGTTTGGATTGGATTATTTGGAGGAAGTGCTTTATATGAAGAACTTTTTTTAGGTAAAGATATAGTTTCAGCAGTAAATAATGATGTATCTGCTGCACTTTTTATTATGCTTGATAATTTAGAAGTTGGTTTCTTAGGAGATATTATGTCATTTCTAATGATAATATTAATAGCTACTTATCTAATCACTTCGGCAAATGCAGGAACTTTAGTAATTACAACTATTCTTTCAGCAGGTTCGACTACTCCACCATCTGCACATAGAATTATTTGGGGAGTAATTTTAACTTTACTTACTGGAGTGCTAATAGTAGCTGGAGGTTTAGAAACCTTACAAGCAGCAGTAATTACAGCAGCTTTACCATTTTCAGTTATTATTATGATTATGATTGCAGGACTTATAAAAAGTCTAAGTTTAGAAAATACACCTGCTCGTTCTGGTAATGAAACACTAAGTGTTAGAGAACCATGGATTTTAGATGAAGAAGTGGGAGAAGAACCTACAATTATGAATGAATTTAATCCAAATATAAAAGAACTTGAGGAACCAGAGTATAAATAACTATTTATTTATACTCTTAACATATCAATAAAATTATCAATATATATATCTAAAGAAATAATTGTATTTTTAATATCAGTTTTGGAGAAAGAGAGTACAAAGTAGCCTACAAAGCTACTTAAAATACTCTCTATAAAAATAGTAGAGTTTTTTTTAATTTCATCTTTTTTTATAGCTTCATTCATAAACTTTTCTAAAAACTCATAGTTTTGCTTATACCAATGATTTTGAAAAAGCATAAAAGCACAGTTTGTTCTATAATAAGAAACACCTATTAACTCTTTAAATATCTTTCTATACTCAGAAAATTTACTTTTATAAGAACAAAGAGCTAAAGTTTTTATTTGCTCTTCAATTTTATTTTGTTGTAAAGCTATTTCATATACTTCATTTATATACTCTTTATGTAGTATATTTGCTAATTCTAAAACTATATCTTCTTTATTTTCAAAATATTCATAAATAGTTCCTTTACCAATATTTGCCTCTTTTGCTAAAGCTGATATAGTCAAGTCTTTTATGCCTTCTTGTAAGATTAAACTCTTACAAGAAAAAGCAATTGACTCTCTTTTTTGATGTTTACAAACTTTTATTGCCATATTAATTTTTATTTCTACTTAATTTTGAAACTAATATATAAAATAATGGAATAAATATAATTGCTAAAAATGTTGCTGCAATCATTCCACCAATTACACCAGTTCCTAAAGAATGCCTACTAGCAGCACCTGCTCCACTACTTAATGCTAAAGGTACAACACCTAAAGTAAAAGCAAGAGAAGTCATAATAATAGGTCTTAATCTAATTTTTGCTGCTTGAATAGCAGAATCAACTAAACTTAATCCCTCTTTTTGTTTTTGTAAAGCAAACTCTACAATCAAAATTGCATTTTTAGCAGCAAGTCCAGCTAAAACAAGTAATCCAACTTGGAAATATATATCATTTTCCAATCCTCTTAAGTGTGTAGCTACAATTGCTCCAAAAATAGCAAAAGGAACTGCAAGAAGTACAGAAATAGGCATTAGCCATCTTCCATATTGAGCTGCCAAAATTAAGAATAGTAAAACAATACCAAATATAAATGCTTGTGCACTACTACTTGAAATCTGTTTCTCTTGATAAGCTGTACCAACCCAACTAATTGTATAACCTTGTGGAAGAACCTCTTTTGCCACTTCTTCTATTGCAGTTAATGCATCTCCTGAACTATATCCAAATGCAGGCTGACCTGAAATTTTAGCAGCTTGAAAAAGGTTAAATCTCTCTACAATATCAGCACCAACAATTGGTTTAACAGTAACTAAAGAACTAATAGGTACTAATTGCCCATCTTTTCCTCTAACAAGTACAAACTTAAGATCCTCTACACCTTTTCTATATTCACCTTTTGCTTGTAAATTTACTTTATATGTTCTTCCATATAAGTTAAAGTCATTTACATAGTAGCTACCAAATGTTGCACTTAAAGTATTATATATTTCATCAACTCTAACACCTTTTGCTTTTGCTTTTTTTGTATCCACTAATACTCTATATTGTGGAATATTTGGATTTAAAGAAGTTCTTACACCTTGTAACTCTTCTCTTTGATTTGCTTTTGCAACAATTTCATTTACATATTTACTTAAGTTTTCAATTTTTCCTCCACTTCTATCTTGAACATACATTTCAAATCCACCTGAAATACTCATTCCCATAATAGGAGGAGGTAAAACACCAAAAGTAAATCCATCAGAAGTAGCCATTAATTGTTTATTGAATTTTTGATTTATTACTGTTGCATGTTGCATAGCATTAGGTCTTTCTTCCCAATCATTTAATTTAATAATTGTAGCTGCTGCATGTGTTCTTTGACCAAATGTAACCAAATCTAATCCTGCTAAAGATACTACTTCTTCGACATTTTTATCTTTCATAACAATCTGATTAATTTCATCAGTAAGTTTCTCAGTTCTACTTAAAGAAGCTCCTGGAGGGTTATAACTAAATAAAAAAATCGTACCTTGGTCTTCTTGAGGAACAAGTCCTGTTTTTAAATCTTTTAACATATCATAAGATACAAAAATAAGTCCACCAAAAAGTAATATACTTATAATAGAGTATCTTATTGTTTTTTGAACTAAATATGAATATTTTTGTGTTGCATTATCAAACATATTATTAAACCATTTGAAAAAACCTTTTGGTTTATTATGCACATCTTTTAACATAATAGCACAAAGTGATGGAGTAAGTGTAAGAGCAACAAACCCAGAAATCGCAATAGATACAACAATAGTAATTGCAAATTGTCTATACATTTCACCACTTAATCCACCCATAAAAGCAACAGGAATAAATACAGATGAAAGTACTAAAACAATAGCAATCAATGCACTTGAAACCTCTTTCATAGCTTTAAAAGATGCTTCTTTAGCACTTAAACCTTCACTCATATGCCTTTCAACATTTTCAATAACAATAATAGCATCATCAACAACTATACCAATAGCAAGAACAAGTCCAAAAAGTGTAAGTAAGTTAATACTAAAACCTAAAGCATACATACCTATAAATGCACCAATAATAGAAACAGGTACAGCTAAAACAGGAATAAGTGTCGCTCTCCAGTTTTGTAAAAATAAAAATATGATTGCAATAACTAAAATAATCGCTTCTAAAAATGTTTTTGCAACCTCTTTTATAGATATTTCTACAAACTCTGTACTATCATAAGGTATTTTATACTCTAATCCAGCAGGAAAACTTTTACTTGCTTTTTCAAGTACATCTTCTACTGCATTTGCAGTTTCTAATGCGTTTGCACCACTTTGTAAAAAAATACCAATTGGAATAGCTGGTTTATCATTTAATTTTGTTGTCATATTATAACTTTGTGCACCAAGCTCAATAGTAGCTACATCTTTTAACATTAAAGCACTACCATCTTCATTTGCTCTAATTATAATATCTCCAAACTGCTCTGGAGTACTCATTCTTTCTTGAGTTTGTAAAGTATAAGTAAACATCTGTTTATTTACTATTGGCTCAGCTGCAAACTTACCTGCTGCATATTGTGCATTTTGTTCTTTAATGGCATCAATAACTTCTGCTGTTGTAAGCTTTTGTTTTGCTAATTTTTGTGGGTCTATCCAAACTCTAATAGAGTAGTCTTTAGCACCAAAAATAGTAGCATCACCTACTCCATTAATTCTTTTTAAATCATCAACAATATTAATCAATGCATAATTTGATAAATACTTAATATCATGGGCATTTGAAGGAGAGTGTAACATAGCTACTTGTAGTAAACTAGGTGACCTTTCTCTTACATTTACTCCTTGTCTTTGTACTTGTTCAGGCAGTTTAGACAAGGCTGCTTGCACTCTATTATTTACATCAATTTTTGCATCATTTGGATTTGTTCCAACTTCAAAAAATACATTTATACTAATTGTTCCATTATCAGAAGCAACAGAGTTCATATAAATCATATTTGTTGCACCATTTATTTGCTCTTCAATTGGTGCAGCTACTGTTTTTGCTATTGTTTCAGCACTTGCACCTGGATAAGCAGCAGATACAATAATTTGAGGAGGAATAACTCTTGGATACTGTTCTACTGGCAAATTAATCATAGATACTGTTCCTGTTAGAACAATTATGATTGAAACTACCGCAGAAAAAACCGGATTTTTAATAAAAAATGAAGAAAACATACTATTTTCCTAACACTTGAACTTTTGTATCTGGTCTTACTTTTGCAATATTACTAATTACAACTTTATCATTTACATTTAGTCCTGTTTTTACAACTACTCCACTTTCTAATAAAGTTCCAAGTTTTACTGGTCTTAATTTTGCAATATCATCTTTAACAACATATACAAAATCACCATTTGCAGTCTTTAAAATAGCCTCTTCTGGAATAATATGTACATTTTTAACTGTAATATTGTTTAAACTAATTTTTGTAAATTCACCAACAATTAAGTTATTATCATCATTATTAAACTTTGCTCTTAAAAGTAAAGTATCTGTATCTAAATCTAGTCTTGGAGATATATAATCAATCTCTCCTTTATAAGATTTTCCATGAACATCCAATGTTACATATACTTTTTTACTTCTTACTTGTTCAATAAAACTTACAACATCATTTTTAGTAAGTGAAAATTCAACATGAACTGGATTTATAGAAGTTATAGTAACTAGTAATGAGTTAGAAGCATTTGTTCCAACATAATCACCAATATCACTTTGTTTTATACCAACTACACCACTAATTGGAGCTTCAACCGTTGCATAGTCATACTCGATTTTTGCTTTTTGCAAACTAGCTTTACTACTTTCTAGTTGAGCTTTTGCATCTTGATAAATATATACATATTCATCATATTTTTGAACACTAATTGATTTACTTTTTAAAAGTGCATTTGCTCTTTTATAATCTTTTAGTGATTTATTATAGTTTGCTTGTGCTTTTTTTACATTTGCACTTGCCATATTTAGATTTGTTTTATAAACATCCTCTTCTATTTTATATAGAAGTTGTCCTTTTTTTACATATTGACCTTCTTTAAAAAACTTCTCTTCTAAAGTTCCTGAAACTCTTGCAATTACTTTTACTTCTTCAAAAGGTGTAATAACAGCAGGATACTCTTTTGAAATAGTTGGTGTCTCATTTTTTACTTCAAACACTTTAACAGGAAGTGCTGGTCTTTGTTTTGAAGCTGTTTGTTGCTTAGTTTGTGAATCATCACTGCAAGCAGAGAAACCTAAAACTATCAAAACTACTAAGGGTAAAACTCTTTTTCTCATCTAATATATTCCTTTATATTTTTTCCACTATGATAAATAATATTTGCTTTTTTAACTTCTATATCATATAAAGCACTTTTTAATACACTTATTGCATCATACTTTTCACTAAGTGATTCTAAAAAGGCAACATTATCTATAAGCCCACTTTGATATTTTGACTTAATTACTTCATAAGCACTATTTGCTGCTTTTAATCCAGCTTGTGCTGATTTTATTTTAAGTTTTGCAATTTCATAAGCTTTTTTTGCTAACTTCAAATCTGTATTTGCTCTATTTCTTTCATACTCATATTTTGATTTTGCACTAATATATTTTTTATATCTTGATTCATATCTATTTTTTGTCTCACCAAAAGAAAAAATATTCCATTTTAAATTTACAGAAAATATATTTTGTTCATCATAAGGTGCTTTAAAACTGTTATTATCATAATTCATATCAGTATGAGTATATGTATTATTTAAAGATATTGTTGGCAAATAATCACTTTTTTGTGCACTTGTATCTTCAAATAAAGCTTTTACTTGATACTTTAAAGACTCAATATCTGCTCTATTGCTTTGTTCTATTTGCTCTTTTAAAGGCTCTACAAAAGAACCATCACTAATAGTTACACTTTGTCCTGTAATATACTCTAAATTATGAATTATAGTTTGTAGTTGTAACTCAATTTCATGTAAATTTACATTTGCACTTTGACCTCTTGAGATGATTTTTTGTATCTCATCTTCTGTTGTAGTTCCCGCTTCTAAAAATCTACTCAATCTCTCATATTGTGCTTTTAATTGTTCTATCTCTTTTTTCTTTGCATCTTTTTTTGCTAATAAAGATAAATAATCATAATAATATTTTGTAACATCTAGTGCCAATTGATTTTTTATAGAGACCAAATCCTCTTTTTTACCTTTGATATTCATTTCATAACTTGCATATCTATCATACTTTTTTCCACCATCATATAAAGTATAATCAACAGAAGCATTAACAGAAGTACTATTATCAGGTGTTGAAGCTATCTCTTTATTTGCTTTTGAATAGTTTGCATTGATATTTATACTTGGTAAATAGCTACTTTTTACACTACTATACTCTTTTTTTAATGATTCTAAATCACTTTTATACGAATCGACTAATCTATTTTGAATAGATAAGTTGATTAATTCATCTAAACTTTTTTTATCTTGCTGGAAAGATAACATTAATTTGCTTAATTTTATCTTTCCAGCAAGATTTATTTTTTTAATTATATTTATGCTAAAATTTCCAAATGGAAAAACAACACTTAGATTATTTCTTTAATGAAACAGTAAAAAACAGTAGATATGAACAGTTCGCTTTAGCTCTTCCTATAACTTTAATATATAGAAATTTGTTTAATGAAACAGAACACTATTTAAAAGAAAACTATGACTTAAGTCATTCGGAAATCGATGTATTAGCAGCTTTATATTTTAATGGAAAAACATTATCACCTACAGATTTATACTCTGCTACAGTATTCTCTTCAGGTGGGATGACAAAAGTATTAAAAAAACTTGAACAAAGAGGACTAATATCAAGAATACCTTCTCATGAAGATAAAAGAAGCATGCTTGTATCACTAGAAGAAGAAGGAGAAAAACTTGCTCTTAAATGTATGGATGAGATGGTTGAAAGTCGAAAATACTTCTTTGATGCACTTACAAGTGAAGAGACAAAGATACTAAAAAAAATATTAAAAAAACTGACCTATAAACTCTTTTAAATCTTAAATACTATATTAAAGCAAGCACCTCTATATTCTGTATTATCTACTTTAAACGTATCATTTGTTACTTCAATAATTGCATTATGATGTTCAGTTATGATTTGATGTGTTATAGACAAGCCAATACCAGTACCAACACTTTGATGTTTTGTTGTAAAGTATGGTTCAAATACTTTATCAATATGCTCTTTTTTAATTCCTCCACCACTATCTTTTATACAAAGTATTAGACACTTATCAACTAGTTTTGTACTAATATGTACTAATTTTTTATCATCATTTGATACATTTTCAACAATTGCATCTTTTGAATTATTTAATATATTCATCATAGCTTGAATAAGCTGATTTTGATAACCTTTTATCTCAATATCATCTTTAAACTCTTCAACTATTTTTATATTATTGTTTACATAAGAAGAGTGGATTATACTCAAGGCTTTTTTTACAGTTTCAACTATACTAAAAACCTCTTTTTCATTTGTATCTTTAATAAAATTTCTAAAATCATCTATTGTTTTTGATAAATATTGTGTTTGTTCCATTATATTTGTCATATCATCTAATAAATCTTCAATTTGTATATCTTGTCCAAACTCATTTCTAACTTTTATACTACTTGCAACAGTAGAAATAATATTTAAAGGTTGTCTCCATTGATGAGCAATATTGCCTATCATTTCTCCCATAGAAGCAAGTTTAGCTTGTGATTGAACAATGCTTTGCTCAGTTATATCTTTTGCACTTAAAAGAATAGTTTTCTTATCAGGCAATAAAACCAAAGACATATTAACTCTTACAGCTCTTCCATCTTTTACTAAACAATTTTTTTCAAAGTTTACTTTTGAACCTGTTGACAATACTTCATCAAGAGCTTCTTTTGTTCTTAGCTTATCTTCTAGTGTAGTTAGCTGTATACAAGATTTTTTTAATAGTTCATCTTTTTCATAACCAGTTAGTTTTAAATAAGCATCATTAAATTTTAAAAAATTACTTTTTGTATCCAATAAAGCAAGACCATCTTTTGTATATTTGAAGATAGCTTTAAACTCATCTTTTTGTTTAGTCAATTCTTTTTGAAGCTCTTTTTCTCTTGTTACATCATAAAACCAACCAATTATAGAGTCTTCTTGGTCGAATTTTATATTCATATAAGAAGCAAGTGCCCAAACAGTTTTGTTATTTATATTTAATTCAACTAACTGATTAAATACTTTTTCATTATTATTTATTTTTTTAATTATCTTATCATAATCACTTTTATTTGCATAAAAAGTTTTAGGGTCTTTATCTTCTGCTGAGTTTTGCATAATTAAGCTTGCATAAGTATGATTTGCAAAAACCACTACTCTTCCATTGTTTTTAGCAATTCTAACAGCAATAGGACTCATCTCTAAAAGATATTTTAATCTATTTTCACTCTCTTTTAAGATTGTTCTTGAAAATCTTATTGAAGCAATCATTATATTCATTGTTGTTGCAAGTTCATTTAACTCTTTTGTTGAGTTTTCAGGTAATTTTTCTATAGGAATACCATCATTATCTCTATTATTTAAAGCATCTATCATTTTGGAAATAGGTTTCAAAAGAAAGAAGTGAAATAGTATAAATAAAGAACAAATCAAAACAATAGACATTATTATAGTATTTTTAACAGTATCATAAATTATACCTTGAAGCTCTTTTTTCATATTTTTATTAGATATACAAATACTTATATAACCTAAGTCTTTTTTTAATATAGATTTTATATTAAAATCTTTTTTGTAATAGCAATTTTTTAAAACTTTAGTATGCAAACTATTTTTTATATCAAAATCTACAATTTTTTTGCCTTCTCTTATTTTTCCTGTAATATAAGCCTCTTTACCAATAATTTCTCCCATAATATAATCTTTTACGACAATTGCGTCTATATCTTTATTTTTTATCTCATTTTGTAAAAGATTCGTATATTCATTTACTGCATATGCAGGAATAAGATTTTTAAGATTACTTTTTAAAGTTATAATTGAATTTTTTGAGTTTTCCTTCATCTTTGCAATTAGATTTGTTTTTGTGTTGTTATAATTAAATGTAGCATTAATACTCATAAAAATCACTACTATTAGTACAATACTAATACCAAATGTAAAATACAAAGATTTTTTTGTTTTCATTTTAACTCTTTTATTCCTAATACATTTCTTTTAATAATTAAAAGGTTATCTTCTATATTATCTTTTGAAATAGCAAGTATTGGCATTTGAATATTCTTTTTAACTTTTTTATTATTAAAATAGTTATAAAACTGATTCACTGCTTCTTGTCCCATTAAAAAAGGTTGTTGCATTGCTGAACCAACTAAAGTTTCATCTTGAATCAATTTGATAAACTCTGGTTCTGCATCAAATGTTATTAATAAAACCTCTTTTTGTTTGTCTAATTCATTTATGGCATCTAAGGCACCTTGATACCTATCAGAACCTTGCAACCATACAGCTCTTAAATTTGGATATTTTAAAATAAACTCTTTTGTATAAGAGTATGTTTCTTCTTGTGTCCATGTTATTTGCTGTTTTAAATCAGCTCCTTTAATCCCAGCTTCATTCAATGCTTTTAAAAAGCCTCTTGTTCTTTGTTGTCCATTTAATCTTTTTTGAGGAATAGCAACAATTGCAACAGAGCCATTTTCATATCCTAATTCTTGCATTTTTTTTACTAAAACTTTTCCTATATTATAAGCACCTTTTTTATTATCTGAAGAGATATATGAGATATACTCTCCACTATCTGTTCCTATATCTAAGATAATTACAGGGATTTTTGCTTCTTTTGCTAATTTAAGAATTGTTACACAAGCTGAAGAGTTTGTAGGAGAGACAATTATGCCATCAACATTTTTTTTAATAGCTTTTATTGTATTTTGAAGTTCAATTTTTGCACTATTTGAAGAGCTGTAAACTTCAACATCATAAGAAAACTTTTTAGCTTTATTTTTAACACCTTTACTCATGATTTCCCAAAAAGGTATTCTAATATCTGAGACAATATACACAAGTTTTTTTTCTGAAGCATTTGCTAAAGAAATTACAAAAAACATAAAAATAATAAAAAATCTAAACTTAAACACCCTATTCCCTTTAGTTTTCTTATCAATAATAACATAATAAAAATAATAATTTGTTATAGTTAGAATATTTTAATATAAATAACTAAGAATTTAAAACCTTTTTTGTATAAATTTTTATATATACAATATAAAAAACAATAAAAACTTTAAATATTTAAGCTTTCCTATATAAAATTATAGATTTTTATATAATTTTTTATATATTTACTTGACTTAATATATAAAAAGTTATATAATTTTCAAAACATATAAAAGGAAATATGATGAAAATAATTAGAAAAGTACAAAATCTAAAAGCAAATGGGCACTATGCTTTAGCATTGATAGAAGACAATAGAGTCTATATTTCAGGGCAATTTTCTATTAATCCTAAAACTGGTGAAAAAGAGTTTGGAACAATGCAAGAAGAGCTAAAACAAGTTCTAAATAATATAGAATTAATTCTACAAGAAGCAGGTTCATCTAAACAAAAAGTTTTAAAAGTTAATGTTTATATAAATGACTTGGATGAATGGGGAACAGTTGATAAAATATATAGTGATTTTTTTGCAGAACATACGCCTGCAAGAACTATTACAGCTTTAGCAAAACTTCACTTTGGTTTTAAAGTTGAAATTGATGTTATAGCAGCTTGCTAAAGGAGACTATTATGAAATATATTTGTAGTAAATGTGAGAAAACTGAAGATATAAGAACACACAAAGCAAAGTGTGATTGTGGTGGATTGTGGAAACTACATTTTCATGTACCAAAATTTAATTTAGATTTAGTAGATAAAAACACATGGGGGCTATTTCGATATAGAAAGTTTATGCCCATAATCGACGATAGTTGGGAAGATATTACTTTAGGAGAAGGGATGACTCCCATTATTGAGTTTGATAAAGATGTTTTATTAAAAATGGACTATTTTATGCCAACACTATCTTTTAAAGATAGAGGTGCAGCTATGTTAATATCTCATTGCAAATCAATAGGAGTAGAAAGTGTTGTACAAGATAGTAGTGGAAATGCAGGAAATAGTATCGCTGCATATTGTGCAAAAGCAAATATAAAGTGTGAAATATTTGTACCTAAAGGAACATCTCCTAAAAAAATAGATATGATAAAATCTCATAATGCAAAAGTTACAATAACAGATGGTTCAAGAGATGAATGTGCTGATATTTGTAGACAAAAAGTAGAAAAAGAAAAAGTTTTTTATGCTAATCATGTTTATAATCCATTTTTTTATCAAGGAACAAAAACTTATATTTATGAAGTGTATGAACAACTAAACAGAATTCCTAAAAATATATTTGTACCACTTGGAAATGGAACTTTATTTATAGGTGTGATTAAAGCTTTAGAAGAACTTCTTGAAAGTAAAATAATCAAATCTATGCCAAATATCTATGCAATTCAAAGCCAATACTGCCCTCCTTTTGTAGAAGCTGTAAAAAATAAAGAAACAAAACCTGCAAAAGTAAGTCTAAAACCTACATTAGCAGAAGGTATTGCAATTGGTGTACCAATGCGTGGAGAAGAGATTTTAGAGTATATTTATAAATACAATATCAAAACAATTATTGCACCAGAAGATAAAATAATTGAAAGTAGAAAAATCCTTGCTAAAAAAGGCGTATATTGTGAACATACAACAGCTGCTTCATATGCAGCATATTTAGAGTATTGTAAAACAAATGAGAAACTAAGTGATTGTTTAATCTCTATGTGTGGAGCTGGATTGAAATCTGACCACTAAATAATTTAGCATTTTTTTGATATATTACACTTTGACAAGGAGACTTTTAATGCACTTAGTTCTTAAAGCTTATGTACCCATTGCAAATATGATAGTAAAAACATTTGGAAAAAACTGTGAAGTTGTATTACATGATTTGACACAACCTAAAAATTCAGTAGTTTATGCTGCAAATGGTGAAGTTACTGGTAGAAAAGTTGGTCAAAGTTTTGACCACCTAATAAAAATGGTTTTACTAAATAAAGATTTTAAAGATGATTATGTAGTTAACTACTTTTTTGAAACAGAAGATGGAAGAAAAATCAAATCTTCATCAGCTTTGATTCGTGATGAAAAAGACGAAGTTATAGGTATGTTATGCTTAAACTATGACTTAACTCTTTCTCATCTTCTACAAGAAGAACTACAAGATTTTTTAGGAGCATCAACAGGACAAGAAACAACAAACCCAGAGCAATATGTACTTGACCAAGATATAATAAGTATCCTTGATAATCTTATAGAAAAGATTTTTGAAAATACAAATATAGAAAAACTAACAAGAAAAGATAGCCTAGAAATCATCAAGTTTATGGATGAAAAAGGTATTTTTTTAGTAAAAGGCTCTATTGATAAAGTCGCAAAATATATGGGCGTTTCAAAAGTGACAATATACAGTTACTTAGATAGTATTAGAGGAAAAAGGTAGAGTAGTTTTTACTCACCTTTTACTTCAACTTTTGCTAATCTTTCATAATATTTAACTAAAGCCCCATGGTCTAAATGCTCTTCACCCTCAGCTTTCATAGCTTGCATAATCTCCATCACACTAGCAGTAAGATGAACAGGAGCTCCAATCTCATGGGCTGTATCAAGAGCATTTTGTAAATCTTTTATATGTAGATTGATTTTAAATCCTGGTTTAAACTCTCTATTCATAATTAAAGGAGCTTTTGCATCTAAAACAGTACTTCCTGCTAGTCCTCCTCTAATTGCTTCATAAACTAAATTTGGCTCAACTCCAGCTTTTGTAGCTAGTACCAATGCTTCACACATACCAGCAATATTTAGTGCAACGATAACTTGATTTGCTAACTTTGTAGTATTTCCAGCTCCAACTTTACCAGTATAAACAACTGAACCAGCCATAGAAAGCAAAATATCATAACACTTATCAAATACCTCTTTTTTACCACCAACCATAACAGAAAGTGTTCCTTCAATTGCTTTAGGCTCACCACCACTTACAGGAGCATCTAAAAACTCTACATCTTTTTTTGCTAACTCTTGTGCTATGTCTTGAGAAGCTAAAGGAGCAATAGAACTCATATCGATAACAATGCTTCTAGCTTTTATACCTTCTATCACACCATCTTTACCTAAAATCACCTCTTTTACTTGTGGAGAGTTTGGAAGCATAGTAATAATCACATCACAAGATTGAGCAACTTCTTTAGCACTACTTGCACCAAGCGCACCAGCAGATACCAACTCATCAACAGAAGATTTACTTCTATTTGTAACAACTAGCTCATACCCTGCTTTTAGTAGATTTTTCGCCATAGGTTTTCCCATGATTCCTAATCCTATAAATCCAATTTTCATATTTATTTCCTTAAGTGATTAAAGTTTTTTATAAATAGTATCATTTATTTAATTTAGAAACAACTACTAAGTAATTAAGGTTTTATCCTATACAAAACCTGTCCTACAAAAAAGGCAAGTAAAACACATAAAGACATAAGAGATGAGAAAAAACTCTTAGGTCTTTTTTGGTATTCTCTTTGAAACTTATGTAAATCCATCCACTTTTTTACAAGATAAAAAACAAAATCATCAGCAAAACTAAAATGCTTTAACAAAAAAATCACAGGAGCTAAAACAAACAAGTATCCCCTAAAAGTAAGCTCATCATAAATACAAGCCACCTCAACAGTTTCAAATTCATACTCTTCATCACTTAGATATTTTTTATTATTTAACACACTACAAATAGTCTCTCTTTTTTTTACCCTATCTAAATCAATATAAATTCTCTTTTTATAAAGCATCGAACCAATAAGTGAAATGATAAAGCAAAAAAGTAGCCAGATGGTAAACAGTGGTATAGTTATAATATAGGCTATTGTTTTGTATATAAGTGTCATATGTTATCTCTTACTTATTAAATTAAATTCTATCTTACTAATTAAAATGAAAAATAATCACTCTTTTCTAATTTTTTATTATATACTTTATCAATTTTATCACTTACATGATATGAAGGTATTTGAGTTTTATTATATTTTGTTCCAAGAACATTATCAATCCTAAGTGCTAAATTATAATATTTAAATAAATTGTTTAAAAACTCTTCTTTATTCATATTTTATTTACTTTCCTTTTAATCTATATCTTTTTTAATTTATTTAATATCTTCACCATAGCCAAAGTATCAAGTTTACAATACTCTAAAAGGAAAGTTCTCATCTTCTCTTTGCTTATCTCATCTAGCTTACTAAGATTTGCAAAGGCATTCATAGCTTGACTTCCATTTTGTACACCATCTAACTCTTTATAGGCTTTTTCAAACTCTGGAACTAATGCAGGTAGTACATACTTGATAGAGTAGCTTCCTTGCATACTTGGTGTTACATACCATTTCTTTTGAAAAGGTACCATAAGGTCTTGCATATTTTCATTTATGGCTAGTAAGTGAGTGCTAAGACTTGGGAAACTATTGCAAAGTCTTTTTATCACACCTTTTTCAAAACTCATATTATAAGCCAATACTGTAACATCACTTGGAATATCTTCACATAGCTTTTGTGCTAGTTCATATCTGCTATCTACACTATCTTGGCTCAAATACTCTTTATGGATTAGCGTTCCATCATCATATTCTATATGAAGTGAGTATTGAAAAGGGATTTGCTCGAAGGGTTTTATACCTTTGTATTGTGGTATGGCTTGTTGGTATGTTTCAAAGTCTAAGTGATAGATTGGGTATGTGAGGTTTTCTAAAAAGGCTTTGATATTTTCTTTGTCTATATAGCTTGCTTTTGATTTGTAGTTTTTTACTGCTTGAGCTTGGTTTGCGGTCATATCAAAATCTTCTGGAATATCTTCTATATCTATGATACCTTGATTGTATAACTCCACTTGCTTTTTACTTCCTAGATTGAAAATATTAAAAATAGAGTACTCAGGTATCTGTCTTTGTACTTTCCAACAATAGTTTTTAGCATCACACTCATAAGGTTTATTACAATGTTTTCCTATATCTATATCTGGCTCATTTACTTTATCTTCAAGATAAGTTTCAAACTCTTTTAATATGCTAGCGATATTTGACTGTAAACTTTGCACCTCACTTGTGACATCCACTATCTTAAAAAGCTTGTCTAACTCTAAAGACTCACCTCTTACATACTCATTGTTTATATGCACTACACTTGCACTTTTTATACTAAAGCCTAAGTTTTGTAAAACATAATACTGAATAGATACATCATGAAGATATATATCTTTTACTTCAGTAGAACTTTTAACCTCATAGATAGATACTCCATCACTTTCTACTTTTAAAATATCTACCATGATAAGTATGCCCTCATAGCTAAAAGTAGCTTCATAGATATTTGATACACCCTCTTTCATCCACTCTTTTGTAGTAGATATCATCTCATCGTAGTTTGTAGTGTATGATACTTCTTTTCCATCAGGGAAAAGCTTGCAAGCTAAGTCTCCTACTATATTTCCAGTTTCAAATATAGCTTGGGCTTGCTCATCTGGTGGTGTTAAAACACTTGGCTTGTATTTTTTAAGCCAAAGTGCTTTGGGGCATTGGATGCCTTTTGTGTAGAGGGATTTAGATAGGTTCATTGTCTTTTACCTTTAGTTTTTTATAATTTGTGTTATAATCATACTTTAAATTCCTACTGAACGACAGTTATCCAACTTTTCTAAAACATCAAAACTTTTTAAATCCATCTTAGAAAAAGCAAACCACTTTTTACCCAAGTCTTTTAAACTAGCTCCTATATGGTAAAGCTCTTTATCATCAATTATCATAAATCTATCATGTGAATTTTCAAACTTTTTTATCTCTATTTTTTTATATTGCAAATTGTATTTTTCTAAGTCTAGCTTTAATTGTTTTGAGATGCTTTTTGTATATATAATTACATTTATATTTTGATTTTTTGAAAGTAGAGTTAAGACACTATCATCAACATAATTATCTATAATTATTATTTTAATTTTAGCACTTCTTATTAAATCAGATACAAAAGTATGTGCATCAAACATCTGTCCATCGTAAAATATCCCTTGTTTTGGTTTGATAGATTTATCTTCTATTGCATTTAAAATTGTTTCAATTTTTTTATCAGTCTTAAACTGTTTATTTTCTAAAGAATTAAGTCTTTCAAATATAAGAGCATTAGTTGATATAAATTTACGCATATTTACAAAAGTTCTAATGATATTTATGTGAATTTCAACTGCTATTTTACTTGTTAGTATTGCTGCAACTGCTGATACACCTTGTTCTGTAAAGGCAAAAGGTTTTGCTCCACCAAGATGTTGTTTTGAAGGTATCACAGATTGTGATACCATAAATTCAATCTCATCATCGTTTAATTCAAACATGAAATCACTAGGAAATCTTTCTATATTTCTTTTGACTGCTTGTTTTAAAACTCTTGTTTCCACATCATACAATTCTGCCAAATCTCTATCTAAAATTACTTGCATATTCCTAATACTATAAATCTTGTTTCTAATATCCTCATTAATTATTAATTCATTCATATTGAAGTCCTAATTTGAAATAAATATATTTATCTTTTTCTTAATATTGGCAAAGCGTTATATTATAATAACATTAAAAAATATTTTTATTTAAAAACATTGCATTTTGTAATTATCTTTCTATCTATTCATAACAAATTAATCAAATATTTTTTTAATCTTTTTTCTTCTTCACTATCATTAGTTTTAAACCTCATAATAGCTATTTCACTTTTATTTAAAATAGAGTCTTTCACTCTATCTCTTTCTAATTGTTCAGGATTATTTTCATGATATTCATACCCATCAACTTCTATAGCTAATACAGTACTATTATTAATTTTATTATATATCACAAAATCAATATGAGAATTAGGATGAAAAACAAATTTTTGTTCTCTTTCAGTCAGTATACTTAAATCCCTAATTATTCTATTTAGTGGTATATGAATAACTCTAGTTAAGTGAGAGAACATCTCTTCACTTAATACTTTTTCGATAACAATATTCATTAAATTTTCTGATTTATGCTTGCTCAAACTTTTATATTTTGTTAAATATTTTTCTAAGTATGGGGAATAACTTTGATATAGTAAATCAAATATTGAATATATTTTACTTTCTTTTATCTCTAAGTTATTATATTTAATATAATTTACTAAATCTTTCATATTTTTATTTTTTTCTCTATCAGAAACAACAACAAAAAGCTTATCAACTGCTCTTGAAATTGCGACATTTAGAAGATTTTCATTATCAACAAAGTCATTTTCTTTATCTACAACAGTTGATAAAATCATTATATTTTTTTCTCTACCTTGATATTTATGAACTGTATCTATAACAATCTCTTCATCATTTTCAAATAAATCATTTAATTTAGAAACTTGTTTTCTAAAAGGTGATGCAATTCCTATATTTATTTTATCAATATTTGGTAATATCTCTTTTTCAATTACATCTATCTGACGTTGATTATATGTGCCTCTTGCATGATTTCCTTCTACAGTTTTATATAAAGCAAGAGGCATATCTTCATCATTTTGTTTTGTTAGAACTATTAACTCATTATTATAAAACTTCTTATTACAAAATTCTATAATTCTGGGATGACACCTATAATGCTCTCTTAACAATGTTTTAGGAATATCTTTATAAATTTTAGAAATAGAAGATAATAAACTTTCTTCATAATTATAAGGATTACCAACTTTGTAGTTATTATATATATTATTAACAATTTCTTTTGTTTCATCTTTTATTACATGAGGTAATTGCTTTAAATCTCCAACAACTACAACATTTTTTGCACAAGACAATGCTAATGAGCCAGCTACAATATCTACTTGCGAAGCTTCATCAATAATCAAATAATCATATAACTTCCCATTGGCTATACAGTATCTTAAGGAGTGTGTTGTACTTAAAACCACAGGATACTCTTCAATGAAATTATCAAACTTATCACTTTTCCATACAACATCATCATCAAAGCTATCTCTTTGGGTTTTAAAACCATATTTATTTGATAAGAAAGCTTTAAATAAAAACATTGATTTTTCACTAAATGATTTCATATTATTTTCAAAATCAAAGTCTTTTAAAGTATCTTCTAATTTTTTTATCTGTTTTAATATCTCTTTTTCTTTTTGTATATAAAAATACTTTTGTAAAAGTAAAATAATAGAATCTATAGAGTTCTTATATAATGAAGTTAAAAGAATTCGATATTTTATTAAAATTTTAAATTTAAATGAAAATGATATTTTCTTATTCAATTTTTGTCTTTTCTCAAAATCAGCCCACAATGACAAAATATCTTCTGTATCAAATCTATTAAATTTATGATAACTATCTATTTTATCTTCTCTTTTTTCATATAAATCTAAAAAATGGTTTTTTTCTACTTTAAGTTCCATTTGAAGCTGTTTTAATTTTGATAGTTCATTATTCTGTTCTAACATCACTTTTAAAGATTCTATTTCATCAACTATTGTTTCTGCAACATTATTTAAATCTATATCTTTTTTATCTTTTATAAACTCTGGATATTTTGTATTTTGATTTGAGAAAAATTCTTCTTTATTATCTTTATTCCCTAAAAAAGCAGAGATAAAAGACAAATCATATTTTTCTAATTTTTCAAATACATTTTTCGTAGCGGCATTATTATTCGATACTATTGCTATAGTTTTATTTCTCATAATAAGATTTGCAATAATATTAAGAATAGTTTGAGTTTTACCTGTTCCAGGAGGACCTTCTATCACACTAATTTGATTTAACAAAGCTTTTTGAACAGCTTTTTCTTGACTTAGATTAAAACCAAAAGGGAATATTATACTTTCTTTGTTTTCATTAGTATCTATTTCTGAAGCATTTAGATATTTAGATAAAACACTTTTTTCACTAATAAATGTCATCTTATCATAGCTATTAAATAAAAAATCATTCTCTTCATCAACACTTTTTGATAATTCTTTTAAATACTCTAAAATATTTTTTGAATTTTTATTTGTCAAACAATTTTTTTCAAAAGTTAAACGAGAAGATTTATAAATATTTTTTCTTCCATTTTGATAAAAAATCCTAAAATATAGTTTGAAACTTTGAATTTTAATTATATTTGAAAGGAGTTTTCCATCTAAATGCAATATATAATCAGATGGGTCTAATTCTTCTAACAATTCAAGTTGTAAAACTCTATCTTTCTTATATTTATAAACTGTATCATTATTTATAAATTTAATATTTGCATAATCACTTTGAAAATTTAATTGCTCTAAATCTTCTGTTTTATCTTTATTATCTATAAGTATTAAATATCTGTTTTTATCCATTACTTCTCAATATATCATTCATCAATTTTTTTACATACTCCTATTTAAATGTAACCTGCGCTTGCTCATCTGGTGGTATTAAAACACAGCTCTTTACTTTTTTAAGCCAAAGTGCTTTTTGGGGGGGACACTGGATGCCTTTTGTGTAGAGTGATTTAGATAGGTTCATTAGGCATATAATCTTGTTCAGTTATTAGTATAATTGGAAAATCTTCATCTTCTTCCCAAAAATCAAGATCATTAATTACTTTAAATATTTTTTTTGCAATATTTGGAAAATAGTATATTGCTGTAGAACTTCTTGTTCCACTCCCCGATTTGTAATAATATTGAAACTCATTCATATCTCTAATTGCAAAAAAACTGTTGTTTTGTAAAGATAATTTATACTCAAAGTTTCTATTTTTTGGAGGCATTGTAGCTATTTGCAAAATTTCATCTTTAGTAAAGGTAAAAGTTTCTTTTCCATGATATGCTGAGAACATTAATGTAATTTTTGGTTCTAAATCGATTATATCATCCATACTAATACTCCTATTTATAAACTTACATTTATTGCATCTGGATAAAATTGTTTTAATAAAGTTTCTTCATCTTCTTTAATTAATCTCACACATGTTAAATTTGTTTTTGTCCTTGAACATGCAACATAAAAAAGTTTTTGACTATCAATTTTTTTAGCTTCATTATTACTAGAATCAAATAAATTTGTAAAATCATATTCATTCCAAAAATATTCATCTAATACTACTATAACGTTATCAATACCTGAACCTTTTGTTTTGTGCATAGTTATATAATCAATCTCTTCATTCATATAATTGTAATAGTTAATTATTTCATTAAAAGTTACAGTAGGAGAAAATAGTCCTAAATAAAAGTTCTCTTTCTTTAATTCTTTTTCTAACTCTTTAAATTCTTCCTCTTCTATTTCTATGCCTGAATCTCGCATTTTCTTTAAAGTATTATGAGAACTATAGTTTGATTTAAAAGCCTGGTAATCTTCATTATTTAAATCAGATAAAAAAGCATCTTTTCTAGACATATATGAATCAAAAGATTCTGATTTTTTTATTAAATTATTATTAAAAGCATAATTTAATGCATCAATTGCACTTCCATCAAACCCTAATAAATGTTCAATATCATCTTTTAATTTTTGTTTATCTTCAATTGTTCTAATTGGATAACCAACTTTTTTGAGTTCACTTAATATATAATTGTAATTTCCATTTTTATAAGATTGGCAAAGTTCTATTAAATCCATAAACTGTAACCTTATTAATACTTCCTCAATATACTCTTTAGGTTCTTGATATCTTTCTGCAAAAGTATCATAAAGCTTTGAAAATCCTGCTTCTACAGAAATGGACTTATTTGTTAACATTAATAGTTTAGAATTTGCCTGAGTAGAATTAGCTAAATTTATTAATGTATTTATTTTTCCTATATATTCATTCTTATCTTCTGGACTTGAAAATGCATTTGGTTTACTTTCAACTATTGAGTAATAAAAATTTACAGTACCTTGCCTTTCATCTAAACTTTTTTCACTATGTTTTAATGCAACCTCTTGCCTTAAACCATCATTTCTAATTTTATTAATAAAATCTATAACTTGAACAGAACATCTATAATTATCTTCTTTAGGTATTTCGTTTAATAAACCAATAGAGATGTACTTTTGAACATCACCTATTCCATCACTATAAATTGACTGCATTGAATCACCAAATAAACCAATAACAGTTTTTTCAGTTTCAGGCAGACATTCTAAAAAGACTTTTATAATTTTCTCATTAGCATCTTGATATTCATCAATAAAGACATAATCAAATCTATCTTGAAGGATTTTACCAATTTTAGGAAATGTTCTAAAAAGTTGATATGAGATTTCTAATAATCCATCATGTCCAAAAGTTAAATCATTATAACTATCAAAGCGTGTTTCATTATACTTGATATTATTATAGTTCATTTCTTTAATTTGACTTTTTATTATTTCATTTAACTCATCTATTCTCGTGTTTAAATCAAAATTATATGATATTGGGTCTTTATCATATTCTCTTTTTCCGATCGCTTTTCCTATACTTTCAGATTGAATAGTAAATAGCTTTTTTGCATATTTTTCATATATTTTTTTATATTTTTCATGTTCTTTCTTTTTCTGTACTTTTTCGTCCCCTTCATAAAACTCTATTTCTTTTCGTTCTATTTTTTTAACTTTAAAAAGTTCAGAAATACATTGAGATATATTCTTCTTATAATCTTTTATAATTGAATTTAAGAAAGAATGAATTGTACTAATTGTGTATTGTTCCCCAACTCTTGATTTTATCTCATCAACTGCTAAGTTTGTATGTGTAATACAAGCAACTTTTTTATCTGGATAATTTTCAGTAATATATTCTAAAACCTCTTTCAATGTTTCAGTTTTACCACTACCTGCACCACCTTGAAGAACAAAAGATTTATTTTCTTCAATAGATTGTTTTATCTTATCAAGAGGCGTCATTTTGAATCCATTCTAAAGCATTTTTTATATATAAAGGCATTTTCCATTCAATATTTTTTGATAAAGCCAAATACAATAATGAAAATGCAAAATCTGATTTCTTCTTTAATATTCTCTCTGTTAAATCATATATTTCTGTAGTCTCTACCAATTCACTTTTATTTTGTAAACCCCTTAAATTATCTTTTTGAGTAATTAACTCAGTCAAATTAACTTTTATAAAAGCATCTTCAAAACTTCTTGCATGATAACTATCTTCACTTATTTGATAAAAGACTTTTATTTTACTTGTATCAGTAATTGACAAAGCATTATTTTTTAAATTATTAAACCATTGAGGGAAATCAACAGAATTTATATCTGGTGCGTTAAAATATTTTTTAATTGTTGCATTGCTAGTGTGAGTTGCTCCATCAACTTTATGTGCTGGATAAGTAGTTCCTGAAGAATTAGTTGTCTTTAACGTTGTATCTATATCTGTTATGATTAAAGTCTGAATATCAAAGAACCTTACTAACTTATCAAAGGCTTCAGCATTAGCACCAACCTCTAAAATTGAAATATTTTGAGAAGAAATTGGTACATAATTTGGATTAATTATTTTCTCTTCGTCAAATTTATTAATATAATAGGGAAGTAACATTTTTTCCGTTGTTCCCTCTATAAATATAATTTTATTTGCAAAAAACAATTCTGAAGCTTGTAAAGTTAAATACTGTTCTATGAATTGAAATTCTTCCTCTTCTGTTGCATATAATTCTTTTAATTCAGTATGAAAATTTTTAATCTTAATATTTTGATTATCTTCATTTAATAAATATCTTATATCTTTAAAATCACACTTAGAAACTATTTGAGCTGAGTGTGTTGTTATTAGTGTTTGTAAATTATCGATTTCTTTAAAAACTTTTTTTATTTTATCAATAAATTTATATTGCATTTGTGGGTGTGTATGTGCTTCAGGTTCTTCTATAAACAATAAATTTATATCTTTTTGTTCTTCAATAAAATTTTCTTTTTTCATTTCTATATCTAAAAGAAGATACAATATGTTCATATAACCTAGACCATTTAAATGTTCTGGTAAATGATTTGAAGTATCACCATATACTACTTTTGATGAATTAGAAATAATTTCATTTGATTCTAAGTCTGATACAACTTTTAAAGTGTCTAAATTTAAGAAATCTTTCCCTGATGCAAGAAAGTTTCTAAATTCAGTGTTATATTCGTCATTTAACGTTTCATCCATTTCAATCATTTTTGTATTAATATCAGAAAAATTTGGATCACTAATATTTTTTTGATTAAAATATTTTGTAGTCATAATTGATAATATTTTTTTACCTTTATTATCATCTGAACTTGATACATTTCTTTTTGCATGTATAATCTGAAAATTAATTAATTTTCTAATTTGACCTATATCTTTTTTAATTAATTTATATCTATTTTCTTCTAATAAATCCTCTTCATCTTCAAATGAATAAATAGAAGTTTTTAAATAGTTATGTAGATTTTTCTTTAAATATCTAATCTTTTTATCAGGTTCAGTAAGTGGTTCTAAAAGAGGGAGTAACTTGTCTTTTTTTATCGTAACTTCAAATAGTATTTTTACACTATTATTGTCTGGATCTAAATCTAAAATGAACTCTGATAAATGTTCTAAATTATCTATTTGATTATAGCTTACCTCTAAAATCATTTGTATAGTTAAATCTAAAATATTAGTATCTTCATTTATAGTATTAATTTGTTCTCTTAAACATAAACTAAAATCATCATATTGAAAGGAATCATTATTATAAAACTTTTCAAACAATACTAATAAAGATGTCTTACCACTATTATTTCTACCTATCAATAAGGATAATTCATCTTTCATTTCTAATACAGAATCTTTTAACAATCTAAAATTTTTTATTTTAATTTTTTCTATTTTCAAATTTATTCCTTCTAATTTAAATCCAAACCACTCGTCCCATCACCCTTAGGCTCAACCTTTATCTGCAATGGAATTCGCTCTTTTAGTGCTTCCACGTGGGAAATCACACCTACCATTTTTCCTGAACTTTGTAGTTGATTTAGTGCATTTAGTGCCAGCTCTAGGCTATCGCTATCTAGTGTTCCAAACCCTTCATCTAGGAAAAGTGAGTCTATACTTATCTTTTGGCTTGCTAGACTTGATAGTCCTAAGGCTAAAGATAGACTTACTATGAAGCTTTCTCCCCCTGAGAGTGTGTTTACACCTCTTACCGCGTCACCTTGGAAGCCGTCTATTATCTCTATATCTAAGAGTTTGTTTGATTGGGTGTTTCTTTGGAGTTCATATCTTGGGCTTAGTATTTCTAAGTGTTTATTTGCTAGATAGATTAATTGGTCTAGGGTTATACCTTGGGCAAATTTAGCGAACTTGTCCCCTTGGCTTGAGCCTATCATATCATTTAGTTTTACCCATACTTGAAAGGCTTGTTTTTTCTTTTCAAGTTGTTTGATTTTGTCCTCTGATTTTTTTATATTTTGGGTATTTATCTCTAACTCTTTTGAGATACTTCCTATGGATTCTTGTAGTTGGTCTATTGTACTTTGTAGGTTTTGTAACTCTTTGTTTATATCATCTTTGTTTTGATTTGTTGGGTTTATCTCTTTTTCTAAGAGTTTGTGTTCCTTTAGTTTTTTGTTTGTGTCTGTTTTTAGAGTTTGTATTTGAGTGTATTTCTCTTCTATGGTTTTGCATAGCTTTGTTAAGGTTTCAAACTCTTCTTTTGGTAGGTTTGCTTTTTCAAACTCCTCTTGTGAACTAAAGCCATACTCTACTAAAGCTTTTTCAAACTTCTCTTTTATGAGTACTAGGGTTTGTTTGTCATCTTCTTGTTTTTGGTTTAGTTGGATTATCTGTTTTGAGAGAGATTCATCTTTTGATTTTAGGCTTGAAAGATGGTTTTGCAAATTGTTAAAGTGTTTTGAAACAGTATCTAAACTCTCTTGGATATTTTTCTCAAAAAGGTCTAAATCTTCTATATCTAAGATATTTTTGCTTTGGGTTTGAAGCTTTGTTATCTCTTCTTTTAGTTTTGTTTGTTCCTCTTTTAGCTCTTTTATTGTGTTTATGCTTGTATTTATCTGCTGTTGTTTTTGCAGCTCTTTATTTAAAGATGTTTGTAGAGACTCTTTTTTTGTTTGTAAAGACTCTTTTTGCTCTCTTAAAGTTACATACTCTTTTAGCTCATTTTCGCAAAATTGCATTTGCTCTTGTAGTGTGGTTTTTGAGTCTTCTTGTAGTTTGAAATCATTTGTTTTAAAGTACTCTTCTATTTGCTCTTTTGTAGTTTGTTGTTTTTGTAGTTCTAGGTTTGAGCTTTCAAGTTTTGAGCTAAGTTTTGCTAGGTTTATTTGAGCGTTGTTTAGTTCGCTGTTTTGCTCTTGTAGATAGTTTTCTTGCTCTTTTATTTTGGCTAGTGTTTGACTTATCTCTGTATCTATATTTAAAGAGTGGTTTATATATGGATGCTCTTTTGACCCACATAAAAAGCACTCTTGCCCATCTTTTAGTTTGGCTCTATCTTGCTCGTAGTTTTTGATAAGAAGTTCTTTTTCTCTTGTTTGTTTTAGTGAAGTTAGAGTTTCGTTTATTTGGCTTATTAGTTTTGTTTTTTCTTGGTTTAGTTTTGTTTGTGATTCTATTTGAGCGTTGTACTCTTTTATCTTGTTTTGTTCTTGTGTGATTTGTTCTTGTAGTATCTCATAATCACTTAGGGCTTTTAGAAGTGCTTCTATCTCTTTTAGTTTGGCTCTTGTGTTTTGCTCTTTTTGGTTTATATCTTTTGTTTTTGTTTCTAGTGCTTTATATTCTTCTATTAGCGTTTCTAACTGCTCTTTTTTTGTGTCTAGATTTGATGAGAAGTTTTTGTATAAATTGTCTATTTGTGATTCGTCATTTAAAAGTGTTTCAAAAGCTATCTCAAAATGTTTTGCCAACTCTTGTAAGTGTTGTGATATTTTTTTACTTTTTTCTACATATAAAGAGTTTTTACCATCGCTTTGTGTTTTTATTGTTCTTAGCTCTTTTAGTTTTTTATAGTTTTCATTGTATGTTGTTTGCTCTTTTTCAAGGCTTTGTTTAGAAAGTTTAAACTCTTGCTCTTTTGTTTGAATTTGTTCTTTTAACTCTTTGTCTTCTTTTTGCAAAGATTCTAAGCTTTGTTTATCATTTGTGATTGTGTTTATTAGTTGATTTTTCTCTTGGTTTAAAGCTTGTATTCTTATGGCTTTATTTGCAAGTTCTAGCTTTGTAAACTGCTCTTTGTTGTTTTCTTTTTCTTTGCTTATTTGCTCAAACTCTTGATTGTACTTTTGGCTATCTGCTTCTAGTTTAGCTAGGGTTTCTAGATAGTTTGATAGTTTTTTTAGTTCTGTTTCTTTTTTATCTAATTCTTGCTTTTCTTTTTTGTTTGTTTCTAGTTGTTTTGTTTTCTCTTCCGCTATTTCTGGTTCTAGTAATTCTATACTTCCTAGTGCTATTTCATCTGCTTCTATCTCTTTTTTCTTTGACGAGTATGTTTCATAGATACTTTGTGAGATTTGTTTGTAGATATATGTTCCAGTAATCTTTTCTAGTAGGTTTGAACGCTCGTTTTCTTTGGCTTTTAAAAAGGCATCAAAACTTCCTTGGGCTAACATCATAGATTGAACAAACCTATCAAAATCAAGCCCTGAGATTTCCTCTACAACCTTTGGTACTTTTGAAAGGTATGATTCTAGTATTTTATTTGTGTCTAGTTCTACTATCTCCATCTTTGCAGATTGGAAATTTCCATTTGGATTTTTTCTTGCTCTTTTTTGCGCCCAAGAACTTCTATAAACTTTGCCTTTGATTTCAAACTCTACTTCACATAAACACTCCCCTGTGTGTCTACTCATCAGGTCATTTGGGTTTGTTAGTCTGGCTGTTCTTCCATATAAGGCGCAAGTGATTACATCTAAAATTGTACTTTTCCCTGCTCCTGTTGGTCCAGTTATGGCAAAAAGAGATTCATCTTTTAGAAACTCTTGAAAGTCTATTTCAAACTCACCTTTTAGGGAGTTTATATTTAGTAATTTTACTTTTAGTATCTTCATTAGATTTGCTCTCTTTCATGAAGATTTGAAACTACTTCATTGAAAATTTGTGATAACTGCTCTTTAAACTCACTATTTTCTATCTCTTCTAAGTCTAATCTTTTTTCAAAAACCTCTTGCACACTTAGTTCATCTAGGCTTATAGCTTTTAACTCTTTTGCTCTTAATTGCTTTTCGCTTTTTTCTATTTTAACTGCTAGGATTGTTAGCTCTAGTTTTGAAGCTAGTTCTCTTATCTCAGTGTTTGCAAACATTGGGTTGTCATCTTTTATATGAACTTCTATCCATGTTGTCTTATCTTCGATAGCTTTTAACTCTTTTTTGATAGTTTCCAAATCGCCTTTGATAACTTGTAGTTTTTTTGTAAGTGGTACTTCTAACTCTTCTACTTTTACATTTTCATCTGCACTATTATTTATAGTTACTAGATTTACTTTTTGAGTATTTTTAGACTCACTAAAACTAAGTGGTATTGGAGAACCTGAGTATCTTACATGTTCATTTCCAACCGTTTGATTTATGTGTAAATGTCCTAAAGCCACATAGTCAAACATGCTAGCTAAATAATCCCCACCAATATCAAGTGTTCCACCTATGTAGATATCTCTTTCACTCTCACTACTTCTACTACCAACTGTAGTCAAGTGTCCCATAGCTATGATTGGAACATTTGAGTCTAACTCTTTTGCTTTTTTGTAGGTTTTTTCATAGTAAGTTTTAATACCATCATTTGCTAGTTTTTCTTTGTCGCTTACAGTTTCCCCACCAAGTGATTGTCTTATAACACTATCTCTTAAAAATGGAACTGCACAAACTATTGCTTTAGTAGTATCAGCTTCTTTTATAGGTATGATTATATTTTCATCTTCATCGCCATTTACTACTACATGTACATTTAGTGCTTCAAGTAGTTGCTTTGGTGCTTTTAGTGTAGAAACTGAGTCATGGTTTCCTGCTGTGATGATTGTAGTTTTTAAACTCTTTTTTGAAGATAACTGTTTTAAAAAGTTGTAGTAGAGTTCAAGTGCATAATTTGGTGGTGTTCCTGTATCAAAAATATCTCCTGATACTAGTAAAAGTTCTATTTGTTTTTGCTCAATTGTTTCTAAAAGCCAAGATAAAAAAGCTTTGTGCTCTTCTATTCTGCTTTTGCCCATAAAGTTTTGACCTAGATGCCAGTCTGATGTATGTAAAATCTTTATACTATTCATACTAAGATTATAATTAAAATTTGTTTTACATTATGTCAAAATATAAGTTTTTATTATTTATTTATCTATTCTGTAACTTTTTGAATTATATTTTTATATTTATAAGTTTCAATTAAGTAAGATTATAGAGTATGGTTTTCTTATTTTTCATAATTTTAGTTGGACTAATACTACTTAACAAGATTAAATTAAAAATATTTTATTATAAATATTATCTAACTACAAATAAACTATATGTTTAATAAACAATAATTTATTATTTATTGTATTAGTATTACATATATTAATTATTTATTTGACTATTTGGGGATAAGATAATTTTGATTTGAAGTTATACAATTTTTTAGATGGCGACCCCAGCAAGATTTGAACTTGCGTCATCAGGAGGAAATCCTGAGGTCCTTGGCCACTAGACGACAGGGTCATAAAGAGTGAAATTATATTTTAGATTTAATTTTAGTTTGCTTAAATCCCAAAGAATTTATCTAATTTTTCTAAGTTTTTTCTTCTTAAGTAGATAAATAGATGAAGAAGTAGTTTCACTAAATCCTTTTTTTGTTTCGACAACTATATCAGCACTATTTAAAGCAAACTTTTCATCAAAACTTTTTGTAGTTATATTTGCAGAAGTAGAATAGATATTTCTAAATTTTCTCACAAAATCATAAAATTCATCATCTCTTGGTATAACTCTAAATGAGTGTGTATTTGGATAAATAAAAGTAGTTCTTTTTGCTTTTCTTATTAGTTTTCTATACTTTTTAGGTACTCTAGTAAACTGTTTTAGAGTGCTAAAACTATCTACTACTTGCAGTATCTTTTGTGTGGGTGGTCTTTTTTTTAATTTTGATAGCTTCTCATCATCTGTTGATGAGAAGCCAACTGTCGTATCAGTTTGTACTAAATATACAAGTTTTGAATCCATTAGTTATTTAAAAAGTCTTGAATAGACTTAACTGATACTCCATTTTTTTGTTTTAGTGATTTCATTGCTTCAACACAAGCCAACGCACCAGCTGCTGTCGTTACATATGGTATATTATTTTTAAGAACTGTTCTTCTTATGTTTTTACCATCTTCTTTTGAAGACTCTTTTCCATCACTTGTATTTAATGCAAGTGCAATTTCTCCATTTGTTATAGAGTCAGTAATATTTGGTCTTCCTTCAGAAATTTTAAGTACTTTTTCACACTCTATTCCTGCTTGTGTAATAGCTTTGTGTGTTCCACCTGTTGCTACTATTGTAAAGCCTTCATTTACAAGACCTTGAGCAATTCTAGGAGCAAACTCTTTATCTAAATCACATAAAGAGATAAATACTTTTCCACTTGTTGGTAAGTCATTTTTTGCTGCACTTTGAGCTTTTGCATAAGATTCACCAAAGTTTTCAGAAATTCCCATAACTTCACCAGTAGATTTCATCTCTGGAGTTAAAATCATATCCGAACCACTTAATTTAGTAAATGGGAAAACTGCTTCTTTAACTGCAACATGGTCTTTTAAGATTGGTTTTAATACTCCATTATCTTCATATACAATATTTTTATCATATACATCCAATGCTTGTCTTAAACTCTCTCCCCACATAACTCTAGTTGCAACTTTTGCCAATGGCATACCTGTTGCTTTACTTACAAAAGGTACAGTTCTAGAAGCTCTTGGATTTACTTCAATTAAGTAAATTTGTCCTTTGTGAATTGCATATTGAGTATTCATAAGACCAACAACACCAAGCTCTAAAGCCATCTTTTTTGTTTTATCTTCAATCTCAATAATTAACTCATCACTAATTGATACAGGAGGCAATGAACAACCTGAATCTCCTGAGTGAACACCCGCTTCTTCAATATGTTGCATGATTCCACCAATATATACTTCTTTACCATCGCAAATACAATCAACATCAAGTTCAATTGCTCTATCTAAGAACTTATCAATTAATACTGGTGCATCATTTGATACAGAAACAGCTTCATCCATATATTGCTTTAACTCTTCAGTTGAATATACAATTCTCATGCCTCTACCACCAAGTACAAATGATGGTCTTACAAGTACAGGATAACCAATATTTTCAGCAATTTCTATTGCTTGTTCTACTTCTACGGCTGTTCCATTTTCTGGTTGTAATAGTTCTGCTTTTTTTACAAATGTAGAGAATTTTTCTCTATCTTCTGCTAAGTCGATAGTAGCAGCAGTTGTTCCTATTATTTTACCACCAAAATCATGAATAGCATTTGCAAGCTTTAATGGAGTTTGTCCACCAAAGTGAACAATAATACCATCTGGTTTTTCTTCATCAATTACACTTCTTACATGTTCAAAATCAATTGGTTCAAAGTATAAAATATCAGACGTGTCATAATCAGTAGATACAGTTTCAGGGTTGCAGTTATACATTATTGTTTTAACACCCATCTCATTTAATGCAAAAGATGCATGTACACAACAATAATCAAACTCAATACCTTGTCCAATTCTATTTGGACCTCCACCAATAATTAGAACTTTCTTTTCATCACTTTGTTCTTTTTTTATCTCTGGTAGTTTGTGCACATTTGTTGAAGAATAAAGATAAGGAGTAAGTGCTTTAAATTCAGCAGCACAAGTATCTACTTCATTATATTCAAAGTTTATATTCATAACTTGTCTTGCTTTATATACTTCATCTTCTGTTTTAGAAATAAGTTTTGCAATCATAGCATCTGAGAAACCATTTGCTTTTACATTTCTCATAGCTTCTTCATCTGAAAGTATTGTTTCATCAATACTTTTCTCAATTTCTATAATCTGTCTAAATTTTGTTAAGTACCATGGGTCAATTGAGCAAAGTTCAAATATCTCTTCATTTGTTAAACCGTGTCTCATTCCATCCATTAAGTATCTTAATCTATCAGCATTTGGTCTTCTTATCTCTGCTTTAATCTTTTCTAAGTCATCACAAATAGGGTCAAAACCTGTCAATCCTGTTTCCATAGAACAAAGTGCTTTTTGGATTGATTCATTAAATGTTCTACCAATAGCCATTACTTCACCAACCGATTTCATTCCAGTTGTCAATGTTGAATCAGCTTTAGGGAATTTTTCAAAAGTAAATCTTGGGATTTTAGTAACAACATAATCAATAACTGGCTCAAATGATGCAGCAGTTCCTGTAATATCATTTGTAATTTCATCAAGAGTAAAACCAACAGCAAGTAAAGTAGCAACTTTTGCAATTGGATAACCAGTAGCTTTTGATGCAAGTGCAGAACTTCTTGAAACTCTTGGATTCATCTCAATTACAATCATTCTTCCAGTTTCTGGATTGATAGCAAACTGTACATTTGAACCACCTGTATCAACTCCAATCTCTCTAAGAATTGCAAAAGATGCATTTCTCATATCTTGATACTCTTTATCTGTTAAAGTAAGTGCTGGAGCAATAGTAGTTGAGTCACCTGTATGAACTCCCATAGGGTCTAAGTTTTCAATAGAACATACAATAATGCAGTTATCTTTTCTATCTCTAATAACTTCCATTTCATACTCTTTCCAACCAAGCATTGATTCCATAATTTCAATTTCATTGATTGGAGAAGCTTCAATCCCTGCTGCTGCAAGAGATTTGAACTCTTCCATATTATAAGCAACACCTGAACCACCACCAGCAAGTGTAAATGAAGCTCTACTAATTACAGGAAACCCTATCTCTTTAGCAACTTCAATAGCTTCTTCAAGAGTATATGCATTTTTACTTTTTGGTAAATCCATACCAATTTTAATCATTGCTTCATTAAATAGGTGTCTATCTTCACCTTTTTTAATAGCTTCTGGGTTTGCACCTAAAAATTTTACACCTTCTAGCATACCTTTATCATACATAGAAGTAGCAACATTTAGTGCTGTTTGTCCACCCATTGTTGGTAAAATTGCATCGATATTCTCTTTTTCAATAATCTTAGCAACAACCTCTTCTGTAATAGGCTCAATATATGTTTTATCTGCAAACTCAGGATCAGTCATAATTGTAGCTGGATTTGAGTTAATAAGTACAACTCTATAACCTAGCTCTTTTAATGTCTTAGTAGCCTGAGTTCCAGAATAGTCAAACTCGCAAGCTTGACCAATAACAATTGGACCTGAACCGATAAGTAAAATAGATTTAATATCTTCTCTTTTTGGCATAAATAGTTCCCCATTAGTGTAGTTAAAAATCTGGAAAGTATATCTAAGAAGTGCTTAGAAACTGGTTATACTATAATTGTACAGAATTAATTTAGGACAAAGCCTAAATTAATTTTTTGGAAGATTAAATTTTTTAGTGTTTAACACACCCTCTTCATCAAAAGATAAATAGTATAAAATATCTTTTTTTACAGGAAGTCCTGTTAGGTGTCTAATAGCTAGATTTGCTTGAAGTGAAGCAATATGCATTACAATAGGACAAGCAATACCATTTGGCTTTCTGTCGTTTATTTGAAATACTGCTTCATAAGATGCTTCTTTGAAAAAACAAACTTGACCATGAAACTCTTCAACTGTTCCATAAATCCATGGTTGTTCATGTTTCATACAATACTCATTTATAGCTGCTCTTGTTGGTAAGTTGTCTGTTGCATCAATGATTAAATCAAACTCTAATTCTCTTTTTGCAAACTCATCAAAACCTTCAACATAAGCAGTTGCTTTTGTATAAGGACATCTTGATTCTAAAAGTTCTTTTAGAACTTCAGCTTTATACTTTCCATCATCCCCTACTTTAAAACCAATTTGTCTATGTATATTATGAACACCAACCTCATCAAAATCAACAAGCGCAAACTCACCAATCCCTGAAGCACCAAGTGCAATACCTAAAGAACATCCAAGTCCACCACTACCAATAATAGCTACTTTTTTATCTTGTAAACTATCTTGTGTTTGTTCACCCCAAAGTTTTATTTGTCTATTAAAAAACTCATGAATCTCACTCATATCTAATCCTTACTAAATAAGTCAAGTTTATTTTTGTTATTTACATATGTAATAATAGCACATTAAAATTAAATTTGCATGATATAAATCAATAATAAACTTGACTATTATACTAAAGTTTAATAAAAACAATAATTTTAGTTATCATCTTTCTGTTTTGTAGTAAAAATTAGTTTTGCTTCATCAAGTAATTTTTGAGCTTCTTCTAACTCTTTTATTCCTGATTTGTAAACTTCAATAGAGTTTTGAAGTGTTATATCTTGACTATTTAGTTTTTCTAAAAGCTCTTTTGCTTTTAAGATTTTTTCTTCAAATGCTAATTTTTCTTCTTGTTTCTCTTCACTCATATTTTTTCCTCTAATATATCTTTTACATAATTTTCAAATTTATGAACTTCCACTAAAAATGAATCATGTCCTGACTCACTCTCTATCATCTTATAAGTAACTTGTTCTTCTTTTCCAATTTTACACATAATATCATATATCTCTTCCATCTCTTCAGGGAAAAATAACATATCATCAGAAAATGATATAAGATGTAATTTACACTTTATCTTAGAAAAAGAGTCTTCTAATTTATCTTTATTTCTTCCTGCATCAAAAATATTCATTGTTTTACAAATATAAAGATATGATAAAGGGTCAAATATTTTTGGAAAGCTATAAGAGTTATATTCTAAATATCTTTCAACTTCAAATCGCCCAAATAGTTCATAAAGACCATCAGTATGGGCATAATTTCGTGAAAATTTTTTGTTAAAAAGTGTTGGACTTAAATAGCCTATTAAACCTGCCATTCTTCCTATTGCAAGTCCTGGTAAACCATTTGCAAGTAAGTCATCCTTATCATAATGTCCATTATTAAAGGCTGGGTCATGTCTTACTGCTTCCATTGCAATTTTATTAAAAGCAATAGCCCAAGGTCTAGTATAAGCAGTAGTTGCCATAGGAATAACAATATCAGCAAATCTTGGATGCTCAATAGCATAACAAAGTGCTTGCATTCCACCCATTGAACCACCTATTACTGCTCTTACATGATGTATACCTAAAGAATCAAAAAGATTTCTTTGTGCTTTAACAATATCAGATATTGTAAGAACTGGAAATTTAAATCTATATGGTTCATTACTTGGATAGTTTGGACTCATTGGGTTGGTTGAACCAAAACAAGAACCAATATTATTTGTACAAATTACAAAGTATTTTGTAGTATCTATAGCTTTACCATCGCCAATAAATTTATCCCACCAACCAGGTTTAGCTTCATCTGCATATCTTCCTGCTGCATGGTGACTTCCAGCTAATGCATGGCATATTACTATTACATTTGATTTATCTTCATTTAGAGTTCCATATGTTTCATAAATTATCTCATAAGGTTCTAAAATCCTACCACTTTCTAAGTATAAAGGGTTGGTAAATCTTGCTGTTTTTGTCTCTATTTTCAAAATTTATCCCACAATTTTTAGTATATTTTATTATTATTTTTATTATAAACTTGGCAATTGTATCTAAATCTATCATAAAAGAGACTTTTACTTAAGACTGCAACTCTTCAAAGGTTATTTTCATAAGGTCTTGCCACTGTTTATTTGGAGTCCAAATATCAAACATAGATAAATTAATCTGTTCAAAAGGTGTCTTTAAAAAATATTTATGAAATACGTACATAAATGCTGTTACTCTATAATTTTTAGAACAATGTATCCAAACTTTTTCATTTATAAAACCATTTAAGATGTTTAAAAAAATCTTCAAGTTTTCTATTTCTGGATTTTGAAAATCTACAGGAATATGTATATATGTAAGTCCTAAATCACTTACAATTTTATCTTCATTATCCAAAGCTAAAGAGGAGTCACACAAGGCAAGATTAATCACTACTTTAAAATCATCTTTTGCAATCATTTTAAGTTCATCCACTGTTGGTTGACCTGATGTTGAAATATTTTCATTTATCTTGATGTAATTTAAAATAGTCTGCATTTTACTTCCTTGTATTTGTTAATTGATTATATCACAAGAAATTTGATTTTTATGAACTATTTTCATCCTATAGCACTTATTTTAACAAAATTTATGTTTCTAGTTTAATGTTTACTAGTTTTATCATTTTTATTTAGTTATACTTTCAAAAAAGTTAAAAGGAATTAATTTGACAGCAAAAATCAAAGAGTTAAAAGACTTATTAGAAGATGATGCACTTTTAGAGCTAGATGAAACTATCAAAGAAGTATCTCAAAATATCAAAAATGATGATGATAAAGAAGAGCTTCAATATTTAAAAGACTTAAAAAAATATTTCGAAGAGGTTTTAAGAGTAATTGCAAAAGATGAACTAACAGAAGAACAAGCAGTGGAAATTCTTGCTGTTTTAGAAGAGATGCAATTACAAGATGAGGAAATCTAATTTATGAGTTTTGATATTACAAAAGTTTCAAATGCAATTTTATATATGTTAGAAAATGAAGTACAGTTTGTCAATCAAAAAAAGGTTAGTACTCTACTTTTTCTAATAGATTATGAAAATTTACAAAAAAATGGTCAAAAAATATTCGGTGATGAGTATATAAAAGACAAAAGAACTCCATCTGCTAAAATCATGCAAGAGATTTTTTCAATAATTGAAAATGATGAAGATTTAGATGAAGAAGATGAAAGACTATTTTTAATAAGAGAACTTCTTGAATACATAGATATAGAAATAATTACAAAAAAGAGTCACACAGAACTACAATTTATAAAAGTTGATGAAGAATTCGACAGCTCTTTATTTGAAAAAAATGAGTTAAAAACTATTAAAGAAGTTATAAATAAATATAAAGCAACAACTCCAAGAAATGTAGCAAATGATACATTTAAAATCCAACTTGTTAGAGATACTAACTTAGGTGAGTTAATCATATAAAAAGAGTGTTATTCACTCTTTTTATTACCATTTTTGATTTGGTGATTTATAGTTTTTTATCAATTCTAACATTTCATGTTTATCATCAGTTTTAATTAACATATTTACATACTCTTCTTTTAAAAAACCTTGTTTTACCATATTATCCATCATTTCAAATAAACTATCATAAAATCCATTTGTATTAAAAAATACACAAGGCTTTGTATGAAATCCAAGCTGAGCCCATGTCCAAACTTCAAATATCTCTTCTAAAGTACCTGCACCACCAGCAAAAGCTATAAAAGCATCAGCATTTGCAGCCATTTCAGCTTTTCTTTCATGCATATCTTTTACTATTTTTAATTTTGTAATTCCCGTGTGAGCAAGCTCTTTTTCTTGTAGTTTTTCTGGAATAACACCATAAACTTTTCCACCATTTTCCATAACGCTATTGGCAATTGCACCCATTAGTCCAACTTTACCACCACCATAAACTAACTCAATGTTATTTTTTGCAAAAAACTCTCCAAGTGCTTTTATATCTTCTAAATATTTTTTATTATTTCCTTCACTTGAACCACAAAAAACAGCTATTCTCATGATAATTTTCCTTTTGTTTGTAAGTAAGGCATAAATTATAGTCAAATTAACTTAACAGCAAATCAACTTCTAATATTTGCATCTTTTCTAAGTAAAAAAAGTAGGAGTTTTCTTAAAACTTTTATAATATTATAAATATAAGGTGTTAATTTTTCATTTTTAAAAATAGATATTTTTCTTTTTGAATATTTTTCTAAAAAGAGTAAAGCTTGACTTCCTTGCATTACTCTTTTTTCATCTATTAAGATTATAAAGCCATCATTTATATCAAAACCATCTTTATAAAACTTATCAATTTGCATTTTATGTTCTCTAGCATTTAAAACTACTAAACTGCAACTATTTTTCAACTTTAAATAGTTTGCATAATTGGAACAAAAAGGACAATCTTTATCATAATATAGTTTGATACTATGCATTATTTAACTTAACTTATTGAAAATACTTAAAAGTAAAGATAAGGCAACACTAACTAATATCATAGAAGTTAAAGGAAACATTACTTTAGTATTTTCATTTTCTATATGAATATCTCCTGGAAGTTTTCCAAACCAATTAAAAACATTTGGAAGGAAGTGTAGTACAAGACCTATAATAACAAGTACTACACCTGCTAAAATAAACCATCGTGCCATAAAAAACTCCTTTATTTAATCTTTTTTTGTTGTGCTATTTTTTTATTTGTTTCTTCAATAGTATTATACTTATCTTTCATCATCACAAACATATAAAAAATAGCTACTATAATAATACTAATTACTAAAAAGTTTTTCATAATCTCTCCACTATATTTTAAGTATCATAACAATTAAATATTTTAAAGTTAGTTAATAATTGTATTTATATCTTACGACTATTTTATAATATGTTAAAAACTCACACAAGATATAAAATTTAAGAAATATATGATAAAGAGCAAATGTGTAGCAGTTAAAAAAGGTTATAACCAAAAGAAATAATTATAAATTTATTATTTCTTTTCAGGAGGAGGTAATAAACGATTGAAATCGTATGGAACAATATTTCTTTCTATCTCTTCAGAAAAATCATATAGTTTTATAACCACTCCAAATAGTATAAACCATGCAAAAATTTTATTTATTATAGGTATCGAACAAACTAAACCTAGTAATACTCCTGTAAGACCAGCAAGTATCATATAGCTATCAATTTTTTTCTGTTTTGTTAACTTATAGTAATATTTGATTTTATTAATGTATTTATTATTTTTTAACATAGTTATTTCCATTTATAATTTATATTAAATCTTACTATTTAATAAGTTAGACTATTCTAAAATCTATTACTTTAATAAAAATTATTTTACACTTACAAGTAGATTTTAATATAAATACCTATTCAACTGTTTTTATATCTACAAGCTCAACAAAAGAGTCCTTTTTCAAAAGCTTATTATTTGTTGCATGGTCTTCTGCAAGTGCAATTATATCTGCAAAATCATCTTTTAAAACATTAAACGTATAGTGCTTTTTTATTGTTTCAAGTTTTATTTTATCATCTAATTGTGAATCAGTTTTAATATCAATATTTCTATAACCTTTAGCAAATTCACTCTTTATAGTTTTTACTACTCTTTCATTTTTTAAAAGCTCTTCTAAACTAAGAGTTAAATTTAAATCTTTTTTATTTACTATTTTATATGTAACTTCTATATTACCATTCACTTTACTTTCCTTCATCTTGATTATAGTAACCTCTGTTTTATTTATAAAATGATACAACAATAAGAACTAAAGATTCAAAAATATTACATATTGTAAAGTTTAGAAGCTTATGGTGCCAGATGATAACAATAACCCTAAAGCTAATTTGGCAACTGTGCCCTATTTTCAAATAATTATAGCAAGAGTTTTTTTTAACTAACTTTCTTATTAGTAATTACCTTGATTATATTTTATAACGCTATTATAAATTTTTTTCTATTCGTTTATACATTAAGTTATCGTTATCACCTGACTTCTATTTTTCTTTTTCTATTTTTCCTATTTTTTATTTCTTAATAAGTCTATGCACAGTCCAAGCAGCTAAAATAGCCCCAAATAAAGTAAATACAACGCCCGGAACGAAACTATAAAAATTAATAGTTACATCTTTGGTCTTAACTGTTAGTTCGGTAAGTCCATTATCTGAACCGACAAACATTAGGATAAAGCCACAAATAATACATAAGCAAGATGTGATAAACGATCCTCTAGCTGTTGTGATACTTATATCAACTGTTGTTTTTTCTCTTGACAATATAATGCTCCTATTAAAGAACTTAATTTTAGTGAAAACATAACTATTTATTAGTAATACATTATATATTAATTACCCATAAAATTACTTAATAGGATTACATTTTTAATGTTATGATATTAAATTAGACAAAACCCTATAAATAGACATACTTTAATAAAATATCATGATACTCAAAAAGATGTTTAGAACTGACATTTTTATAAAGTTCAAGGCTAGAGCAAAATTTTTTGTGGGAGCATACTAAAGTATGTGAGTAAAAAAATTTCTGCGATAACGCAGAAATTTGTAAAAAGAGGCTGTTATAAACCTCTTTTTTTATACGTGGTAATTAGGCGCTTCATTTGTAATAGTCACATCATGAACATGACTCTCTTTAAGCCCAGCAGATGTAATCTCTACAAATTCCGCTTTTTCTTGAAATACAGAAATACTTTCACTTCCTACGTATCCCATAGAAGCTCTTAATCCACCTACCATTTGATGAATGATATCTGAGATACTTCCTCTGTAAGCAACTCTTCCTTCAATTCCTTCAGGTACAAGTTTATCAGCAGCTGTTCCTTCTTGGAAATATCTATCATTACTTCCTTTAGTCATAGCTCCAATACTTCCCATACCTCTATATGTTTTAAACTTTCTTCCTTGGAAAAGTACAACTTCACCTGGACTTTCATCTGTTCCAGCTAAAGCACTACCCATCATACAACAACTAGCACCAACTGCTAATGCTTTTGCTACATCTCCAGAGTATTTAATACCACCATCAGCAATAACAGGAACATTATGTTTTTTACCTTCAGCAGCACACTCATCAATTGCTGAAATTTGAGGAACACCAACACCAGCAACAATTCTTGTTGTACAAATTGAACCAGGACCAATTCCTACTTTAACAGCATCTGCACCAGCAGCAATTAAATCAGCTGTTGCTTCAGCTGTCGCTACATTTCCTGCAATAATATCTATATCTAATTCAGCTTTGATTTGTTTAACAGTTTCTAAAATACCTTTTGAGTGTCCATGTGCAGAATCTAAAACTAAAACATCAACACCTACATCATAAAGTGCTTTTGCTCTATCCATTTGTCCTACACCAATTGCTGCACCAACTCTTAGTCTACCAAATTGGTCTTTGTTTGCATTTGGATATTCTCTTTTTTTATTAATATCTTTAATTGTAATAAGACCAATAAGTTTATTATCAGCATTAACAATTGGAAGTTTTTCAATCTTATTTGCATGCATAATATCAGCAGCTTCATCTAATGTTGTACCTTCTTTTGCAGTAATTAAAGGCATTTTAGTCATTTTATCTTTTGCTATTAAAGTAAAATCTTTAGTAAATCTCATATCTCTGTTTGTTAAAATACCTAATAAAGTATTATCTTTATCAACAACAGGTACACCAGAGATTTTATATGATGCCATAATATCTTCTGCATCTTGTAAAGTTTGCTCAGGTCCAATTGTTACAGGGTCAATAATCATACCTGATTCACTTTTTTTAACTTTTTTACATTGTAAAGCTTGAGTTTCAATATCCATATTTTTATGTATGATACCTATTCCTCCAAGTCTTGCCATTGCAATAGCAGCTCTATACTCTGTAACTGTGTCCATAGCAGCACTAACAAACGGGATATTTAAACTAATATTTTTTGTTAGCTTTGTTTCTAAACAAACTTCTTTTGGTAAAACTTCTGATTTTTGTGGTACTAATAGTACATCTTCAAACGTTAATGCTCTTTTCTTGATTCTCATTTAATATCCCCTTTTATAATATTATTTCTTGTAATTTACACTCTTTTCTAATGATAAAGCGCCATCAAAAACAGTCTGTTCATCATATGCTTTACCAATTAATTGAACACCAACAGGCATTCCACTATTATCTTTTTGTACAGGCAATGAAATTGCAGGAAGTCCCGCTAAGTTTACAGAGATTGTATAAATATCACTTAAATACATATCAAGTGAAGTTTTAAAACTTCCAAACTCTACAGCTGTAGTTGGAGATACTGGAGAAAGTATTAAATCAGCCTCTTTAAAAATCTCTTCATATTCATCTTTTATAAGGTGTCTAACCTTTTGAGCTTTAATATAATACGCATCATAGTATCCAGAACTTAATACAAAAGAACCTAACATGATTCTTTTTTGTACCTCTTCACCAAAACCTTGTGATTTTGTTTGAGTGTACATATCTTTAAGACCTGCATCACCTTTTCTATTTCCATATCTTACACCATCAAATCTACTTAAGTTTGCACTAGCTTCTGCCGTTGCTACTATATAATAAGAAGAAAGTATCTTTGAAGTGTCTACCATATTTTTATAAACAATTGTATGTCCCGCTTCTTTTAATGCAACAACAGCTTTATTAAAACCTTTTTTAACTTCATCACTTGCTTGTTCAATAAAGTTTTCAATAACTGCAATTGTCATCTTTCTATCGCTATTCAAATTTTGGCTAACTTTTGTGTATTCAACATTTGCAGAAGTTGAATCCATAGGGTCATTTCCAGAAATAATATCATATAATATTGCAGCGTCTTCAACATTTTGAGTTATTGGTCCACATTGGTCTAAAGAAGATGAATAAGCAGTAATTCCATATCTTGAAACTCTTCCATAAGTAGGTTTCATACCAACACAACCACAATAAGCAGCAGGTTGTCTAATACTTCCTCCTGTGTCAGTACCAAGTGCAGCAATTGCAATTCCACCAGCAACAGCAGCAGCACTACCACCACTACTTCCACCAGGAACTTTGCTATTATCAATAGGATTTAAAGTTTTACCATAACAAGAAGATTCAGTTGAGCTTCCCATTGCAAACTCATCCATATTAGTTCTACCAAAAGCACTTAATCCAGCTTTTTCAAGATTGTTAATTACTGTAGCATTATAAGGAGATACATAACCTTTTAAAATATTACTAGAGCAAGTAATTTCCCAGTTTTTTACATTTATATTATCTTTAATAGCAATTGGTATTCCTTCACCTGAAGTTGAAATATCACTATTAGTTAATTGTTCTACATAAGCACCTATATTACTCTCATTTATTTTTGTTTTTAAGTCGTTTCTTAAATCTCTTATTTCCTCACTACTAAGTTGTAGTGCTTCTTTTAGAGTTATCAATTATTGCTCCTAAAATTTGTTTACAAATATAGTATTACGCGGTATTATATAAAAAAAATGATTAAATTCTAGTAAAGTAAAAAAAGAGTTGAAAAATTTATTTTTAGGTATAAAAAAAGGGGATAGAAGCAAAGCCTCTATCCCCTTTTTAGTTATATGTTAAATAATTATTTAACAAATGAGATGAATGCCATTTGAGTTGCATCACCTCTTCTAATTCTTGTTTTAACGATTGAAGTGTATCCACCATTTCTTGTTTCAAATTGTGGAGCAATTTCGTTAATTAGTTTTTTAGTTGCTTCTTTATCTTGTAATGATGCAAATACTTGTCTGTGAGTATTTAAATCAGCATTTTTAGATACTGTAACTAATTTTTCAATATATCTTCTTAATTCTTTTGCTTTTGGAACAGTTGTTTCAATTTTTTCTCTTGTTATTAAAGCAATTGCCATGTTTTTTAACATTGCCTTTCTATGAGAAGATGTTCTATTTAGCTTTCTATAACCATGCTTATGTCTCATATTAAACCTTTACTACTATGCTTTTAATTGTTCTAGCTTTCTTCTTAAAGCCGACGCAATATTTTCTGGAAGTGTATTATCAATTGGGAAACCTAAGTTTTCTAATTTTTCAGAGATTTCATCAAAAGATTTTTTCCCTAAATTTTTGATATTTTTAACTTCTACTTCACTCATAAGTACTAATTCACCTAAGTATTTTAACCCTGCTCTATCTAAAGAGTTAAAACTTCTAGCACTTAAATTTAAATCATCAATTTTTACAATTAAGTCTTTTAACTCTACTGGCTCTTCACCAGCATCATTAACTGTTACTTCTGATAAATCAAACACTTTATTGAATACTGACATTTGAGAGTACATTACAGACACTGCTTCTTTAAACGCAGTGATTGGTGTAATTTGACCATTTGTCTGTACTGTAAATACAGCTTTTTCAAAGTTTGGATTATCTTCAACTAACATTTTTTCAATATCATAAACAACTTTTTTTACTGGCGTGAAAAACGCATCAATAGGAATATAATCAGGTCCAACAATCTCTCTAATATCTTCAGAAGGCATATAACCAATACCTTTTTGAATAACAATTGAGAAAGTTAAATTACAATCACTATTAATTGTAGCTAAGTGTGCTTCAGGACTAACAACTTCAACATCTGCATTAGCTAAATCAGCACCCTTAATCTCTTTTGGTCCATCAAAAGAGTACTCAACTACAACTTGATCTTCATCACTATTGATTTTAAACTTAATATTTTTAAGATTAATAATAAAAATAGCTATATCTTCAAGCATACCTCTTAAAGAATCAAATTCATGATTAGCACCTTCTATTTTCACTGCAATTGGAGCGTATCCAATTGAGCTACTTAATAGAAGTCTTCTTAAAGGGTGAGCTAAAGTTATTGCAAAACCACTCTCAAATGGATATGCTGATATTTTAGCTTCAGTTTCACTGATAGCTTCTATTTCAACTTCTGTCGGTAAAAACGGTGTGTCTGCAAACTTTTTCATATGCTACCTTATTTATTATTTAGAATATAACTCTACAATTAATCTTTCTTCAACAGGAATAACTACTTCTTCTCTTGTAGGAATTCTTGTAAAAATACCAAATACTTTATCTTTATCTACATCTACCCAGTCAACCATACCAGTTTGGTTTGTTAACTCTAATGCTCTAACAATTTGTGGGTTAGTTTTAGATTTGTCTTTAATTTCAATTTTTTGTCCAGGTTTTACAATATAAGAAGGAATATCTAATTTTTTTCCATCTACTAAAACGTGTCCATGAGTTGTAAATTGTCTAGCATTTGCTCTAGTTGTAGCAAATCCCATTCTATATACAACATTATCTAATCTTTGCTCAATTAATGAAATAAGGTTTGCCCCTGTGTTTCCATCTCTTCTTGCAGCTTCTTTAAAGTATTTTCTGAATTGTTTTTCAGATACACCATAAAGATATTTAGCTTTTTGTTTTTCTCTTAACTGTAAACCATACTCAGAGATTTTTGCTCTTCTTTGTCCGTGTTGTCCTGGAGCGTATGGTCTTTTTTCTAATGCAGATTTTCCGTTAAGTCTTCTCTCACCTTTTAATCCAAGGTCTGCATCTAATCTTCTTTCAATTTTTTCTACTGGTCCTCTATATCTTGCCATTACCTACTCCTTACACTCTTCTTCTCTTAGGAGGTCTACAACCATTGTGTGGTAGTGGTGTAACATCCTTTAACCATGTAACTCTGATACCTTCCATAGCACCAACTGATTTAACTGCTGTATCTCTTCCTGAACCTGGTCCTTGAATTTTGATACCAACATTTTTAATTCCGTGTTCCATAGCTTTAGTCATTGCATCTTCTACTGCTTGTTGTGCAGCAAATGGAGTAGATTTTTTAGAACCTTTGAAACCTAAGTTTCCAGCACTTGACCATGCGATTGCATTACCTGCATTATCACTTACTGTTACCATTGTATTGTTGAATGTTGCTGCAATGTGTACGATTCCGTCAGCAATATTCTTTTTTACTATTTTTTTTCTAGTTACTTTTCTTTTTGCCATCAGTTATCCTTATTTCGCTGCTGCACCAACAGTTCTCTTTTTACCTTTTCTAGTTCTAGCATTAGTTTTAGTCTTTTGCCCTCTACAAGGTAAACCTTTTCTATGTCTTAAACCTCTATATGAACCTAAATCCATAAGTGCTTTAATATCCATTGCAACTTTTTTTCTAAGATCACCCTCAACCATATAGTTTTTTTGGATTTCTTGTCTAATTGCTGCCGCTTCATCTTCTGTTAACTCGTGTGCTCTTTTGTTATAGTCAACTCCAACAGCGTCTAAGATTAATCTAGAGTTATGTAAACCAATACCATAAATGTATGTTAATGCATACTCCATTCTTTTTTTATTTGGTAAATCAACACCTGCAATTCTAGCCATGTCTTTTTATCCTTGTCTTTGTTTGTGTTTTTTGTTATCGCAAATTACTCTTACGATCCCTTTTCTTTTGATAACTTTACATTTATCACACATTTTTTTAACTGAAGCTCTTACTTTCATAAGCCTGTCCTCTTTTTTGTGTTATTTACCACTTTCCAACAGGGAAGAACTACACTTGAAAAAAGCAAACTGCTTTGCTTTTTCGTAGTTCGCCCCGATTTTTTATATTGCATTGCAATAAAAATCGGCGGAGCCTAAGCTGAAACAACCTTATATCAATAATTGATAAGGGCTATTTGCTTTTTTCTGATTCTGCCCAACTCTTTATAAAACACAAATATTTTATAAAAAATTCCTTTTTGGTCGAAAAATGGAATTGGATTATATTTAATCTTTACTTAAAGTATGTTGAATTAACTATACAAACTGTTAATTTAACTTAAATTACTCTTTTTTTTGCTAAAATTTTTGAAAAAAGGAAATAGCATGGCATACTTATATGAAAATGATTTAATATATATAGATATTGAAAAAAGTGAAATTCCATGGCTAAAAATCTTTACAAAAGATGATTTTAAAGAGTTTAGTCAGTGTCCTCAAGAAGTAAAAACACAAATTTGGGAAAAACTTGATATTATTGAAAAAGAGATGATTGAATACTTTAATCCAGAAAAAATCAACATTGCATCTTTTGGAAACTATGTTCCACACGTTCATTTTCATATTATGGCAAGATTTAAACAAGACTCATATTTTCCTGAGCCTATGTGGGGGAAAAAACAAAGAGAACCTAGTTTGGTTTTACCTTCATTTGAAGATTTTTATACTATTTTAAAAGATAAGCTAATATAACTTATCTTTTAACCATCAGCATTTATTTTAACTATTAACTCTTCTAAAACTTTTTGTGCATCTTCATGGCTTGGTTGACAACCACCAGCGGCTTTATGCCCTCCTCCTTCATATTTAAGCATCAATTCACCTACATTTGTTTTAGATGTTTTATTTATAATTGATTTTCCAGTACTATAAACTACATTTTGTTTATCTTTTCCCCATACTGCATGAATAGAGATATTTGCTTCAGGATACATTGCATAAACCATAAATCTATTTCCTGGATATATTATCTCTTCATCTTTATAATCAATTACTAGTAAATTTTTATGTACAGTTGTACATCTTTTAAGTTGTTCTTTAAACTGCTCTTCATATTTAAAATATAAATCAACTCTCTCTTTTACATCAGGTAATGCTAAAATATCATCAATATTATGGTCTTTACAATAGTCAATTAAATCCATCATTAATTGGTAGTTTGAAACTCTAAAATCTCTAAATCTTCCAAGACCTGTTCTACTATCCATTAAAAAACTTAAAAGTTCCCAACCTTTAGGATTTAAAATATCTTCTTTTGTAAAAGCTGCACTATCTGCTTTATTTGCTGCATCCATCATAGGTTTAAATTTTGATGGGAACTTTTCATCTGCACCATAATATCTATACACAACTTCTGCTGCACTTGGAGCATCTGCATCAATTATATGATTCTGTTTTTTCTCATTTCTTAAGGTTTCACTAAAATGATGGTCAAATGCTAAATATACACCATCTACATAAGGTAAGTTCGTAGTTATATCTGTTGATTTTATCTCTATTTTACCATCTTGCATATCTTTAGGGTGAACAAAAGTTATTTCATCTACAATATCAAGGTATTTTAAAAGAGTTCCACAAACTAAACCATCCATATCACTTCTAGTTACTAGTCTATACTTATTTTCTGCCATAACATTCCCATACATTTAATTATTTTGAAAAATTTTATCATAATTTAAATAAATTTGAACTATTGGTATATGTATCAATTAAAATAAAACATCTTCTTGTTTTTGTTCTGAATTTTTATTTATTTTTTCTGTTTTAAATTCCAAATATGGAGTAATTACTTTATGAAAACTTACATTTTTTGTAAAATCTTCTTTTGCAGTAATTTTATTTATTATAGTTTCCATTGATTCAATATTTTTTACTACTAATTCTTCTTCTAATTCGGCATAAGTACTTAATAAAGAATCAAATGCAAAATGATAATGATACGCAAGTTTTCCTTTATCATTTAAAAGTTTTTTGATAAATACCCATCTATCAAAAATAATAGACCAAGCTTTTTTTTGCTCAGTAGTCACACATAGTTGATTTATAATTTTTTTCCATCTAAATAATGCAAAATATGCTTGATGACTCGACCATAACTCTCTTATCCACCAATCTTCATATTTTGGGAAGCCTGGAAATCTTTTTTCAACTGGTTTTTCTATTTTAATATTTTTTGTTTTTAAAAGTTTATTACTTAAGGTTTTCATTGTTGATTGAATATCAAGAAGTTCTTGTTTTTTTGTATTTTTATCAGCTTGTTTAAGTTGTAGTAGTTCTTCTTGTTCTTTATATGACTCTTCAATCTTTTTTATTTTTTCTTTTTTTTCTTCTTCCAAGTCTTTTTGTTTTTGCAAAGCTTTTTCATTCATACTTTTAATATGCTCTTGAATATTGGATTTTAAAACATAAAAATGAAGCACAACAATAGGAATTAAAAAATCTATTGTTTGAAACTCTTGCAAATTTTCATCTTCAATTTGCTCTTTTATAGCTTTAAACTCACTTTTAATATCCTCTAATTTAGCATGAAACTCTTCTAGCTCAAAAAGATTTAATTCTAAAGATTTTTCAGCCATTTCAAATAGCTCTTTATCTTCAAACTCAATCCCTTCAGGTAATTCATCTAAAATTCTTAAAACTTCAAGTTTTTTATCACTACTTTCTTCTTTGTTTAGTTTTATTCGTGAAGGCTGGGCATCAAAATATTTTTTTCGCTCTGTCAAAATTGCAAGTTGCTCTTTTTCTCTTAAGGCTTCTCCTTCAATTGATTGAAGTTTTTCTAACATACTTTTATATTTTTCTACTAATTGTGTTGCTAATTCAAGTGAATTTTCAGCAGATGCTAAACCCATACGAGAAAGTTTATTTACACCTGTTTCATGGTTTTTAATCTGTCTTTCTTGTAATGCAATTTTTATTTCATTCTCTTTGATGAGCTCTTCTAAAGCAATGATACTTTCCATTTTAATTACCTTTTAAAGATTTTATCTAAATTTATATCAAAAGAGTAAATTATATCAATAAAAATTTAAAAAATGAAACTAAAGATTTATAATAAGTTATTTTTATAAATAAGAGAAAATCTCTTATTTATTTATATAGTTTGCGATAATATCACCCATTTCTGAAGTTGTAACAACCTCTTTAGCATCATATGCTGCTAAATCTTTTGTTCGATAACCATCTTTTAGTGCTTTTTTTATTGCTGTATCAATTTTATTTGCTGCTTCAATCTCATTTAAAGAGTATCTTAACATCATTGCAGCAGATTCAATTGTAGCAATTGGATTTGCAATTCCTTGTCCAGCTATATCAGGAGCTGAACCATGAATTGGCTCATAAATTGCTGTTTTATCTCCAGTTGAAGCACTTGGTAATAACCCAATAGAACCAACAACCATAGAAGCTGTATCAGATAAAATATCTCCAAAAATATTTCCAGTTACAATAACATCAAACTGTTTTGGATTTCTTACAAGTTGCATTGCGGCATTATCAACATACATATGAGAAAGTTCAACTTCTGGATAATCACGTGCTACTTCTTCCATAGTATCTCTCCATAATTGAGAAACTTCTAAAACATTAGCTTTATCAACAGAACAAACTCTTTTATCTCTTTTCATTGCTAATTCAAATGCTTGCTTACCAATTCTTTCAATTTCTGGTTTTGTATATACCATAGTGTTGTAAGCTTTGAAACCGTCATTTTCTCTAGGCTTTCCAAAATAGATTCCACCAATAAGCTCTCTTACAATCATAATATCAACACCTTCAATAACTTCAGGTTTAAGTGTTGAAGCATTAACTAACTCATCATAAATAATTGCTGGTCTTAAGTTTGCATAAACTTCCATAGCTTCTCTAAATTTTAAAAGTCCAGTTTCAGGTCTTTTATCCCTTGGTAAAGTATCCCATTTTTCTCCACCTATTGCTCCAAATAGACAAGCATCAGAGTTTAGTACTCCTTGAACTGTTTCATTAGGTAAAGGTTCTCCTGTAACATCAATAGCAATACCACCCATTAAGTACTCTTTGTACTCTAAAGAGAAGCCACAAGAGTAAGATACTGCATCTAAAACCTTAATTGCTTCATCTACAATCTCTGGTCCTATACCGTCACCTTTGATAATTGAAATATTATAGTTTTTCATTATTTTTCCCTCTTTATTTCAGCTTTTGCATAATTTATTAATCCGCCAACTGAGATTAGTTCTTGCATAAACTCTGGAATAGGGATAAATTCATAAGATTTATTTGTTGTATTATTGATAATTTTACCATTATCAAGGTCAATAGAGATTTCCTCTCCTTCTTTAATCTCTAAAGCTTGTGGTAATTCAAATATTGGTAACCCCATATTAAAAGCATTTCTATAAAAAATTCTTGCAAAAGATGGTGCTACAACAGCAGCAACACCTGCAGCTTTTAATGCAATTGGAGCGTGTTCTCTACTAGAACCACAACCGAAGTTTTCTCCAGCAACAATAATATCACCTTTGCTTAACTTCTTAGGAAAATCTGGGTCTGCATCTTCCATTACATATTTTGCTAGATGTTCAGGGTCTGAACTATTTAAGTATCTAGCAGCAATAATAACGTCAGTATCAATGTTTGCTCCAAAGTTCCATACTTTACCAGTAATTACATTCATATTCTGTCCTTAAATTTAGTATTTCTCCATACCATTTTATCTTAGTTTGTTTTCAAAGAACACGCATTTTACCTAATTTTTCAAAAATTATAGATTAAATGGGGTAAATTAATTATTTTTTTAACTAATTTCGGTATAATATATGACTATCTTAAATAAGGAACTTTACTAAATGAGTGCAAAAGATTTAAATAAATCCATAGAACAAATTGTTAAAGAGTACAAGGATTCTATATTAACTTATGAAAAAATCATTAAAATCTTTCCAAAAGCACCTTCAGCGGCAAATGTAAAAAAACTTCTAGCTTTAGTTCAACTATATAATGTACAATTAATTAGTTCACAAGAACAAGCTAAAAGAATGAATGCTGAAGAAGCAAAAAGAAAAGCAGAACATAGAAATAAGCTTAGAGAAAATGAAGAAGATGTTTATGACTTACTAAAGAATAAAGAGCTTTTAGAGTGGAGTAGATCAGATTCTCCTGTTAGAATGTATCTAAGAGAAATGGGGCAAATTCCTCTTCTTACTAAAGAAGAAGAGATTGAAATCTCTAAAAAAATAGAGATGGGTGAAGATGTTATTCTTGATGCCATTTGTTATGTTCCATACTTAATTGACTTTATTCTTGAGTATAAAGAGCCTTTAGTAAATAGAGAAAGAAAAGTAAAAGAGCTTTTTAGAAACTTTGATGATGAAGATTCTGACGATAAAGATGATGATATTGAAGAAGAAGTAGATTCAGAAGAGGAAGATGACAAAAAAGGTAAAAAACAAAAAAAACTTGATAAAAGAGCTGAAACAATTATTGCAGCCTTTAAAGTTTTAGAAAAAGCAAAAAAAGATTGGTTAAAATTTCAAGTAAAAGAGTCTGCAAAATCTGATGATGAAATTGACCAAATGCAATATAACCTAGCAGTTGCATTTAAGAAAAAAGTTTTAAAAGAAGCATTATTAGATTTAGGGCCAACATCAAAACTTATTAGTGAAATTGTAAGAGCAATGGAAACAGCACTTAAATCTGATACGGGATTTGACCATGAATTAAAAAGATTAGAGTATAGGTTACCTCTTTTTAATGACATGTTAAAGAAAAATCACCAGAAAATATTAGATAATATTTTAAATTTATCAAAAGCACAAATTACTTCTATGGTTCCAGAAGCTACTATGGTTAGTACTTATATGGAAATCAAAAAACTTTTCCAAACAGCAGAAGCTAGTAAAGATGGTTTTGATTTAGAACCAGATGAATTAAAAGATGTTTTAGAACAGATTAAAAGAGGTAAGCAAATTACAGATAAAGCCAAAACAAGAATGGCAAAATCTAACCTTAGACTTGTTGTATCTATTGCAAAAAGATATACAAATAGAGGTTTACCTTTCTTAGACTTAATCCAAGAAGGAAACATAGGTCTTATGAAAGCTGTTGATAAATTTGAATACAAAAAAGGTTATAAATTCTCTACATATGCTACTTGGTGGATTAGACAAGCAATTAGTAGAGCAATTGCAGACCAAGCAAGAACAATTAGAATTCCAATTCATATGATTGAAACGATTAATAGAATTAATAAAATCATTAGAAAAGGAATCCAAGAAAATGGTAAAGAGCCAGATGTTGAGGATATTGCAAAAGAAGTAGGACTTCCTGTTGATAAAGTAAAACAAGTTATTAAAATCACAAAAGAGCCTGTTTCACTTGAAGCCCCAATTGGTAGTGATGATGATGGTAAGTTTGGAGATTTTGTTCCAGATGAAAAAGCACCAACACCAGTTGACAATATCATGAAAGAGGATTTACAAGGTCAAATTGACCAAATTCTTGCTCAATTAAATGAAAGAGAACAAGCAGTTGTTAGAATGAGATTTGGACTTATGGAAGATGCTAGTGATAGAACACTAGAAGAGATTGGAAAAGAGCTAAGTGTTACTAGAGAAAGAGTAAGACAAATTGAATCAAGTGCTATTAAAAAATTAAAACACCCTAAAGTTGGGAAAAATCTTAAAAATTACGTAGAGAGCTAATATATGAGCAATAACTTCTTTGAAAGCTGGGTAGAGTTAGATTTAAATCCTATAATCTCTTTTTCTTCTACGGGAAAGATACTTTATTCAAATCAAGAAGCACAATTTTTATTAAGTCGAATATCTCAAAAAGAGATATTTGATTTAGCTGTTAAATATGCACCTAATAGTTTTGGAGCAAAAACTACTTATGTTGATTTACATATGAAAAACTATATTTTTTATGCAGTTACTATTTCATATGAAGATGAAGAAGCAATAAATATCAAACTGTATAAAAGTACTATGGTAAAAAAAGAGTCTAAGCTAAATACTAAAAATAGTGATATAACAAATCTTTTTACTTTAGTTGACTTATCTATTTCTGCTTTAAAATCAAAATCTACTATTAAATTTATTAAAAACTACGACCCTTCTATTCCTGATTTTAAATTAAATGCAAAAGAGTTTATGAAACTTCTAAATACAACACTTGAGTGTTTTGCAACTTCTGAAACAGTAACAGCAAGTGTAATGTTAAAAATTGGGGAATATATTAGAATTGAAGGGAAAAAATACTCATTAATTTCAGTTGAAATTGCAAGCGAAAACTTTGCAGATTATACTAAATTCAATTATGATGATAACAACTCATATTTTATTCTTACAAAAGATAAGTCAAAAATAGCTATTGACTTACCTCTGATTTTATAATTGCTTTTGTAAATAGTACAGCAATAGGAACAATACCTAAACCAATTAAAAAAGGAATTGGTAAAAATAGATTATTGTTATTTAAAGCAAAAAATCCAAATATTAATATTGCATATCCAAATAATCTATAAATAGAAACAAAACCAGTTGCAGAGAATACTGTATTTTTTAAAGAGTTTCTTTTTACTTTACTTTTCTCTTCTTGAATTATTTGTTTAATCTTTTGTGGTGTTAAATCCTCTTCTTTTACTGGTTCCACATCTTCAGAATATAAATCAAAAGGATCATCTATCTCATCTACTTTATCTCTACTATCTTCAACTTTTGTTTCAAGGCTTTTATCATAGTTTCTTAATCTATTTTGTACATTTTTCTTATATGAAATAAAAGAAGCAACTGTAATAATAACAGAAGCAAAAAAAGCAACTTGTGAGTTTAGTAACCAATATGAATTTTGAAAGATTAAAGCATAAACTATAATGCAAAGGTCAACAAGTAAAAAGACCTTTGCAAAACTTTTAATCATCTTCATCATCAAATTTTTTATCACCATATTTTGCTCTATGGGAATATCTTGGGTCATTTTCTAAACCTTCATACTCTTTTTGAGCTCTTTTATATGCTTTAAATATATTTAAAATTGCCGCAGCAATACCCCAAAATAGTCCTAGCCATAAAAGCCAATCATATCCAAAAAGATGCTTTAATCCATACCCTATACCAAAACCTATGGCAACAGCCGCAACTAAAGAGATTCCTAAAGATAAATTATCTAAAGCTCTAAGTTTGGCTTGATGTTTTGGTTCTTGATTATTATTTTCCATATATTTCCTATCTTATAATGTAGCCATCACTTCTTGTGCAGCTTTAATACAATTGTCAATATCTTCATCACTAATTGCTTCACACATAAATGCAGCTTCATATTGAGAACAAGCAAAATAGAAACCTCTTTTTAGCATCTCTTGATGAAATTTAGCAAATCTATCAAAGTTACAAGTCCCAACTTCTTTGAAGTTTTTTGGTGGTTTTTCACAAAAAAAGAATCCAAACATAGAACCTCTTGAATCAACTTGAAATGCAATATTGTTATCTTCTGCTGCTTTTTTAAATCCTGCTAATAACTTTGCAACTTTATTATTTAAATTTTCATATAAATCTTTTTTTGCTTTTATTTTTCTAAGACTTACAAGTCCTGCTGCCATGGCAACTGGATTTCCACTTAAAGTACCAGCTTGATAAACTGCTCCATCAGGACTTAAATGAGCCATAATTTCACTACTTGCTGCAAAAGCACCAACTGGCATACCTGCTCCAATTACTTTACCAAATGTCACAATATCAGATTTAGTATTAACTACACCATGAGCTCCTGTTAAACTAGCTCTAAAACCACTCATTACTTCATCAAAAATTAAAAGTGCGTTATTTTCATCACAAAGTTTTCTACACTGTGCTAAAAACTCTTCATCTGCTGGAACAAATCCCATATTTCCAGCAATTGGCTCAATAATAATACAAGCAATATCATCACTTACTTCAAAACATTTTTTTAGCTCTTCAATATTGTTATATTCACAAAGAAGTGTATGCTTTGTTAAATCTGCTGGAACACCAGGAGAACTTGGACTTCCAAATGTAGCCATACCTGAACCTGCTTGAACTAATAATGAATCTGAATGTCCATGGTAACAACCTTCAAATTTTAAGATTTTATTTTTACCTGTAACGCCCCTTGCTAATCTAATAGCACTCATTACTGCTTCTGTTCCACTATTTACAAATCTAACTTTATCAATATTATCATACATCTCAACAATTTCAGTTGCAAGCTCTGTTTCTAAAATTGTTGGAGCACCAAAACTTAAACCTTTTTTTACAGTTTTTATTACTGCATCTTCAATATCTTTATCACAATGTCCAAAAATCAAAGGTCCCCAGCTTTGAACAAAATCTAAATATCTATTACCATCTACATCTACAAGATAAGCACCCTCACCTTTTTCAATAAATGGAGGTGTTCCACCTACACTTTTAAAAGCTCTAACTGGAGAATCAACTCCTCCAGGAATAACTTTTTTTGCTTCTTCATATGCTGTTATTGATTTATCAAACATTTAATATCCTATCTTTGTTAAATTTAAAAGCTACATTATACTATAATCCCGTTATGAAAACGTTTATACTAGCATTGATTTTTTCAATTATTATCCATATACTTTTTTTATTCAACTATGAAATAGAGAAAAAACCAGAAAATTTTCATGATAAAAAAATAGAGAACAAAAAGAAAAAAAGCTCTATTACATATGTACAGCTAAAAAAGCCAAAACCTATAAAAAAAAGTAAACCAAAAATCATAAAAGAAAAACCTACTTTAAAAAAGAGTAAAAAAAGAGATTTTAAAGAAGTAAAAAAAGAGATAAAACCACAAAAAAGAAGAGAAAATATTGTAAAAACAAAGAAAAAAGTTATAAAAAAGCCTAAAAAAATATTAAAAAAACAAAAAGATTTTAAAAAAGTAAAAAAAGAGATAAAGCCACAAGAAAGAAGAAAAACTGTGGATAAAAGCTCACTTGAGAATTTTTTATTAGAAAATCCAGTATTAGACAAAGAGTTACTTGATGATGTAACAAAAAGTTATATAAAACTTTATGGTGATGAGTATGAAAAATTCACTAAAGTGCAAAAAGCTTTTTTACAAAATAACTTAAAAGATATAGGAAGAATTACACAAAAATATTTAAGTTCAAAAGGTTATCCACGAATCGCAATAAGAACAAAACAACAAGGTGTAAATGTTGTTGAATTCTTTCTTTATCCAAATGGAGATATAAAAGGCTTAAAAGTTATAAATTCTTCAAGTTATAGAGTTTTAGATGAGAATAGTATTGATACAATAAAAATTGCATACAAAGATTATCCAAGACCTAAAGAGGTTACAAAAATAAGAATCTATGTACATTACAGGTTATATTAAACAATTAATTTAACTGTTATTTTCATTTGGTTATGATAATTAAAAACAATAAGACGAAGTATGAATTTATATATTAAAATCTTTATATCATCACTAATTCCTTTATTAATTATTATTGTTGCTAGTGTAATTCAAGTTTCTCATGTAATAGATAAACAAATAGCATCATTTAAAACAAAAGAGTTAAGAGATAAACAAATAGTAAATAACAGAATAAATTCATATATAAAAAATATATACAAAGAGATAAATATTTTATCTTCTGTATATGAAGTAAAAGATGCTATTAAAATTAATGATAATCATGTTTTAACTCAATGGGGAAAAAGATTTTTAGAAGATTATAAAATGATTTTTTTCGTTGACTTAAATGGGGTAATTGTTGCAAGAGCACATGATGAGTTTAGATTCTCTGACTCTTTAAAAAATAGTAAATTTTTCAACAACTTAAAAAAGAGTGATTCACTTTATAAAATTACTAATATTGATAATAACTTATCTTTAATTATTGGGAAAAAAGTAGATAAATTTGAGTTACCAATGGGATATATTATCTTTGCTTTAAAATTAGATGATAAGTTATTAAAAGAGCTTCAAAAAGGCACAGTTTTAAAACTAGATTTTAAAAAAAAGCTTAGCAATAAAAACTTTGAAGATAGTTTATTTAAAATACTAGATATTAAATCTAGTGTTAATAGTGAGATAGAAGATACAAATAAACTTAAAGAGTTCTTATTGATTTCTTTAGTTTCTTTACTATTTTTCTTATCAATATTTCTATTTTTTATCATAAGAAGACATCTTAAACCATATACTAAATTAACAAATATACTTTCAGCTTTTTCCAATAAACAAATAAGTTTGATGCAATTAAGAAGAGAAGTAAAAAGAGTATATAAAACAAATCTAATGCATGAAATAAACGCTATTGCTAAAGGGATACAAAGCATGGCAATACAAGTACATAAAGATAATATGAAATTAAAAAATTTATCCCAAACTGACCAATTAACACAAGTATATAATAGAAGAAAAATTGATTTAATTTTTAAAAATAGATTTAACGAAGCAAAACGATATGAGACTACATTTTCAATTATTTTAATAGATATTGACCATTTTAAAAGTATAAACGATAAATATGGTCATGATATGGGAGATAAAATCTTAGTGGAATTTGCAAAAGTTTTAAAACAAAATATTAGAACTACTGATTCCCTTGCTAGATTTGGAGGAGAAGAGTTTTTAATTATTGCATCAAATACAAATGAACAAAATTGCTTATTACTTTGTAATAAACTAAAAGAGAAAATAAAAACAATTGAAATAGACTCTGTAAAAATTAGTGCAAGTTTTGGTTATACTGAATATGATAGTAAATTTAAAACAAAAGATGAAATGTTTAAAGTAGCTGATGATTTTCTTTATGAAGCGAAAAATAGTGGAAGAGATTGTATTAAAGGTTAAACTATGAAAAAAGCTATTTTTTTCTCTATGATACTTCTTAGTAGCTTTTTATATTCAAAAGATTTAGTTTTTGGAATTATTCCTTATAAATCTAATGAACTAATAAAAAACGCTTATAAACCCTTTATAAACTATTTAGAAAAGAACACAAATAAAAAAGTTAGAATTCATATTGCAAAAGATTATAATGACATTATTAAGATGATAAAATTAAAAGAAGTTGACTTTGCAATGATTGGAAGTTATTTATACATAAAAAATCAAACAAACTTAAAAAATACAAAATATATTGCATCAGGATTAAGAAAACTAAATAATAAAATAACTTCCACATTTAATAGCTTAATTATTACAACACAAGATTCACAAATCAAAAGTGTAAAAGATATAAAAAATAAAATCTTTGCATTTACAGATAAAAATTCTACTGCTGGTTTTGTGTTTCCTAACTATATTTTAAAAGAAGAAGGTATTGATTATAAAAAAGATTTTAAAAAGTGTTACTTCTTAAAAAAGCATGATAGAGTTATAAAAGCACTATTGAGTAACTCAATTGATGCTGGCGCTGTTTATGATAAAATAGCTTATGATACACAAAAAAAACATCCTAATAAAATAAGAATTTTAGCAAGAAGTTATCCTATTCCATTAGATGCATATATAGCAACATCAAGACTAAGTAAAAAAGAGTTTGAAAAGTTAAATCTTCTATTTTTAAAGTATAAAGGTAGTAATGAAGATGAAATTATTGGTTTTACAAAAGTTACAAAAGATGTTTTTGATTCAATAAAAGAAGTAGCAAAAAGTAACTAAATTATTTAGTTACTTTTTTATCTTTACATTGATTATAATTTTCTTTCAAAATCATACATATCCATAAATCTAAATGCTAAAAGATTTTCTAATATTGCAATTAAAACAATAAAATTTATAAAAGAGCTTCCCCCATATGAAAAAAGAGGTAAAGGAAGTCCAACAACAGGTGCAAAACCAATAACCATCAATATATTTACACTCATATTTAAAAAAATCAACAGCCCTACTCCTGAAGCAAAGGCCCTAATGACAAAATCATCTTTAAAGTAGGTGTTCATTAAAAGTAAGTGAAATACTAAAAGTGTATATAATACAATTAGTAAAACAGCTCCTAAAAAACCATATCTTTCCACAAAAAATGAAAAGATAAAATCACTTGTTGCAATTGGCAAAAACTTCAATTGTGTTTGTGTAGCTTCATCACTATCTTTTCCACTAAAACCACCTGAACCAATTGCAATAATTGATTGTTGTACGTGATAACTTGGTTTTTCAGAAATAAAATCTTTTATTCTTTTCTTTTGATAATCTTTGATTAAATAAGTATAACTTAAAGGAGAACTAACTCCTACAATTAAAGCAATCGTTGCCCAAATTTTCCAATTAACTCCAATAACAAATAAAATTCCATATCCAACTAAAAGTAAAACTAAAGCTGTTCCTAAATCTGGTTCTTTTGCAATTAGAACAAAGGGTAACAAAATATAAAAAGAGAAATAGATAAAATCTTTTAAACCATAGCCATTGTGTGGTGGAGGCCTATTTTGGACTAAATATCCAATCATTAAAATAAACACAGGTTTTATTATTTCTGATGGCTGAATTGTTGTTTCTAAAAATGGCACACTTAACCATCTTTTAGCTCCAAGCCTTGACTCACCCCAAAATTCAACTGCTAAAAGTAGTGCGATACCTATCCAATAAAAAAGTGGAATTAGCCTTATATGTTTTCTAATAGGTAATAAAAACACACCAATAAAAAATAGCAGTGAAAGTGAAAAATATATTAACTGTTTATTAGCTAATGTTTCATTTGTTTCACTTATCAAATGGTATGATAATAGTATTAATGGTAAAATTAAGATTATTAATAAATAATCAAAATGAGATACAATTCTCTTATCAAATAAACGCATAGTGAAAGAGTAGCAAAATATGGATAAAATTTTTATTGTTCAAAGCCCAAATAGACTTGATAAGTTTCTATCATTACATATTGAAGCATCAAGAAACCAAATAGAACAGCTTATAAAAAAGGGTTTTGTTAAAGTAGATGAGAAAGAGTCAAAAAAAACTGGATTAAAGTTAAAAGTAGAACAAAAAGTTAGTGTAAATTTTCCAGAAACTGAAATAAGTAAAACAAAAGATGAGAATTTTGTAAAAGATTCACTAAAAGGCAAAGAGATAAAAGTCATATATGAAGATGAACATATTTTAGTTGTAAATAAACCTTATAACTTAACAGTTCATGATGCACCTAGTGTAAAAGATGCCACTTTAGTAGATTGGTTAAAACTTAAAAATATCTCTTTATCAACAATAAGTGGAGAACAAAGGCATGGAATTGTACATAGATTAGATAAAGGTACAAGCGGTGTAATGGTAGTTGCAAAATCAAATGAAGCACATACAAAACTAGCAAAACAACTAGAAGATAAATCAATGGGAAGGTATTATTTAGCAATTATAGATTTACCATTAAAGCAGAATACTATTATTGAAAAACCAATTGCTAGAAATCCAAATAATAGATTAAAAATGGCTATTGTAGAAAATGGTAAATATGCAAAATCTGCTTTTGCAAAAGTTGCACTAAGTAAAAATGAAAAATATGAACTAATTGCTGCAAAACTTTTTACAGGAAGAACACATCAAATAAGAGTTCACATAAGTTCGATAAGTAGGCATATACTAGGGGATAATTTATATGGATTTAAGGGCGAATTAAATAAAATAAATAGATTTTATCTGCATGCTTATAGTTTATATCTTTATCATCCTATAACAAACGAAAAAATGAGCTTTAAAGCAGATTTACCTGATGATATAGAACAATTTTTAAATAATAATTTTGAAATGGAGAATATTGATGAAAAACTTGATGAAAATCACATCATCACTTGCTTTGATTCTTTTAGTTAGTGGTTGTAGTTATAAAGGTGACCTTATGTCTCCTAAAAAACCAAAAATTGACGAAACACTAGAAGTAGTAGATTCTAATTCAATTAGATCTATTAGTGATGTTAATGCGATTGCATTTGAGTGGAAAAAAGTTGATGATACAAGAGTTAATGGATATAATTTTTATAGAGCAAACCTTCAAAAAGATGGTACAAAGCTTAAACTTATAGATACAATTGAAAATAAATATGTAACACATTATGTTGATAAGAATGTTGAACCAAATACAAAATATGTTTATAAAATTTCTAGTGCAACAAAAAGTGATGTTGAATCAAGAACAACTAAAGATTATATAGTTTCAACACTAGACTTACCAGAAGGAATTAGTTTTATTCAAGCAATATCAAATCTTCCAAGACAAATAAAAATTGTTTGGAGACCTCATGGCAATGAAAGAATTGCTTATTACAAAATAGAAAGAAGCTCTCCTCAAACACCAAAATGGGAAGAGTTAGATGAAATAGAAGGAAGATTACAAGCTGAATATATTGATGCTGATTTAAAAGACAATGTTGTTTATAATTATAGGGTTACAGCTTATACTTTTGATGATATTCCAACAAAACCAAGTCAAATAGTTAAAGCACAAACAAAACCACTACCAGCTGGTATATATACACTAAAAGCTTCAAATGATAAACCAAGAAAGATTGTTTTAAACTGGCAACCATCTGAATCATCTGATGTTGTAAGATATAATATTTATAAAAGTTCAAGTGCAACTAGTGGTTTTTCATATTTAAAAAGTGTTAATAATAAGACTTTAAACTATGAAGATTTTATAAATGAAGATGGAAAAATCTACTTTTATAAAATTACAGCAACAGATAAAGATGGTTTAGAAAGTAGTTTAAATGTAAATTCAGTAATGGGTTCTACTCTTTCAAAAGTAAATAAACCAATAATAACATTAGCACAAATTCAAGGCGAAAAAGCGATTTTAAACTGGCAAAGTGCAGACAAAAGAACTGTTAGTTTTAATGTTTATAAAACTGTAAAAGATGGAGTTTTCAATAAAAAAACAATTAAAATATCTGGTATTAAAGCTTTAAGATATGAAGACAAAGATATTGTAAGAGGTGTTTCATATAGCTACTCTATTCAAGCAGTAGATGAGTTTGGAATAGCTTCAAAAAGAACAGATCCAACAGAGTTAATCCTACCTAAATTAAGAGAGATAAAATAGTAGATGCCTCATATAGTATTTAATAATGAAAAAAATATAGAAACACCATTTCAAAGAGATGGTGTTAGTTTTAACTTTTGTGCAAAATCATTTAATTTTACAAAAGAAGATAGAAGAACTGAATATAAAATTGGTGTAAATTATGAGAATAAGGATTTTTTATTAACCTTAAAAGATAAAGGTGAGAATAAAATGCTTAAAGTAGATAAAGTAACAAGAGTAACTCCTGTTACTTTAGTAAAAGATGCTTTAAATGCTTATTCAAAAGAACTAGATGCTAATATAGTTTTTTCTAATACAAATAGTTTTAGTCAAAAAATTGAACCTAAAAAAGAGTATTTAAAAGATATTGAATATTTTGTTAATGATTTTAAGACTAATAAAGAGATTCAAATTGAAATTGGATTTGGAAGTGGAAGACATCTACTACACCAAGCAAAGAAGAATCCAAATGTACAATTTATTGGTTTAGAGATACATACACCTTCAATTGAACAACTTCTAAAACAGTTAAAAATACAAGAAATTGAAAATGTTTTAGTTGTAAATTATGATGCAAGACTTTTTATGGAGTTTATAAACTCAAATAAAGTTGGAAAGATATTTGTGCATTTTCCTGTACCATGGGACAAAAAGCCTCATAGAAGAATCTATTCAAATGAGTTCATTGATGAAGCATTAAGAGTACTTATGCCAAAAGGAACACTTGAATTAAGAACAGATAGTAGAAAGTATTTTGATTATTGTACTGAACTTTTAACAAACTTAAATAGTGGAAGAATAACTATTGATATTAACAAAGATTTAGAAGTATCAAGTAAATATGAAGACAGATGGAAAAAACAAGGTAAAAATATCTATGATGTTGTCTTAGAGTGTCAAAGAGAAGATGAAGACATTGATTTAAAACATGATTTCTCTTTTGGAAAAATAAATCTTGAAAAATTTAAAGAGATTATTTCAAATAAACCTATGGTTGATGAGAATTTTTTTATTCATATTGAAGACTTATTTTTACTAGAAGAGCCAAACTCTGGATTGATTGAAGTAACATTTGGAAGTTTCAATAGACCACTTAGTAAATATATATATGTAAAAAACAATAAAGCATCGTATTATCAAGGAACACCTCTTCCTACAAGTGCAAATATAAAAGCCCATGAAAGGTTAAAAGAGATTTTAAAATAATGATAAGAGCAAAAAACATCTACTTAGCATATGACGAAAATAAGTTTATTATTAAAAAAGGTAATTTTGAAATTGATAATAAAGAGTTTATTTTTATAGGTGGTACAAGTGGAAGTGGAAAATCGACTCTTTTAAAATCTTTTTATGGTGATATTGGCTTAAAACATGGTAGCTTAAATATTGATGGACAAGAGATGTATAACATCTCTTCAAAAAGATTAAGAAAAGTAAGAAGAGATATTGGAATAATATTTCAAGACTACAAACTTATTCAAGAGTGGACAATTGAAGAGAATATTATGATTCCTCTTAAAATAAATGGCTACTCAAATGAGATTTCAAGAGATCAAGCAACAAAACTACTTCACCATGTAAAACTTGGTCATAGAGCTGGATACTATCCAAATGAGTTAAGTGGTGGAGAGCAACAAAGAGTTGCAGTTGCAAGGGCATTAGCACATAATCCAAAACTGATTATTGCTGATGAACCAACAGGAAACTTAGATGACTACTCTGCTGAAGTAGTATGGAATTTATTAAAAGGTGCAAATGAACAATTAGGTATTACAGTTGTTGTTGTAACACACAGAGTTCCAAAAAACTTTGGAATTAGGTTTAGACAATTATCAATAGAAGATGGGATAATATATGAAGTTTCTTAAAAACATACTTGCTTTTGTAATACCTTTAAGTGCTATGCTTATAACTTTTACTCTATATCTTTTTGCACAAAACACAGTAAATCAATATAAAAAGAAAATTTCAGATGATTACTCAATAGTTGTAATAACAAATACTCCTTTAATAAAAGAAAAAATAAATGAACTTGCAAATATAAAAGTAAGTAAAATTGTTACTTTGAAAAAAGAGAAAATAATAGATGATATAAAATCAAATTTATCTGAAACTTCTATTACGCTTTTAAAACAAAAACTACCAAATTTTTATAAAATTCATCTTGATGAATTTCCCACAACAAGTGAATTAAAAAATATAAAAGATGAACTTTATAAGAATAAAAATATTAGAAAAGTAGAGATATTTTCTAAAAATCACAATCAAGTCTATCTTCTTTTACTTTTAATAAATGAAATTAGTTTAGTTTTATTTATAGTAATACTAATTTTTTCAGTATTAATTTTAGCAAAACAGATTCAAATTTGGTTTTATGAGCATCAAGAAAAAATCTCTATTTTGCAACTTCATGGTGCATCGATTCTTTATAGTTCTTCTGCTATCATTAGATATGCAATATTTAGTGCGTTTATTGCTTTTTTCTTAGTTGCAGGATTATTTACATTTTTGGTTAATAACTTAATTTTAATTTTCCCACAAGAACTAAGTAATATAGTTGATGTAGAAATATCTATAAGTAGTGAATTATTTAAACTATTTTTCTTATCTCTTGGTATTTCAATTCTTACAATTTTTGGTGTATTAATAAAGTATAAGATAAAAAATGATTAGATTAGTATTAGTAATTGCCTTAACTTTTAACTTTATATATGCTTCTAGTAAAAGTATTGAAAAAAAGATTGAAGCAAATAAATCTATACTAAATAAAAGTAAATCTCAAAAGATGAGAACCACACTAAAAATAAAAGTTCTTGCAAAACAAATAGAGTCTCAAAACAGTGAATTGACAAATTTGGAGTCTCAAATCTTAAGAGTAAACAGTGATATAAAAGAACATCAAAAGCTACTTGAACAATCAAAGCATAGCCTAAATAAACTACAAGAAAAATCAAAAAACTTAATTGAGAAAAAAAAGAGTAATGAAGAACAAATAGTAGATACTATTATTGAAAACTTTACTTCTTCAATAGCAATAAAATTAGCAAAAGAGAGTTCAGAAAAAGAGATTATTGATACTGAAATTTATACTCTTCTTTCTGAACATTCAAAAGACCAAATATTAAAACTAAATAATAACTATGAAGCTATTACCCAAAATAAAAAAGAGAATGAAAGACAAATAGATAAAATTAGTGGTTATATTGAAAAAAGAATGCAAAAGAAAAGAGAATTAAATAGCCTTATAAAAGAGCATTCTAACTCTTTAAAGTCATTAGAAGCAAAACATGAAAGCTACCAAAGAGAACTTAAAAATGTAATAAAAAAGCAACAAAAACTATCTTCACTTCTTAGTCAACTAAATATTTTAAAAACTAAAGAGCTTAGAAAAGAGAGATTAAGAAAAGAAAGAGAGAGAAAAAGATTACTAGCTTTAAAGAAAAAAAGAGAACAACAAAGAAAAGGTAAAAGTGAAACTAAAGCAGAAGTTCAAAAGCGATATGCACAAGATATTGATTTAGATGTTAGAATGCTTGGTTCTTCAACTAGAGGTGTTAAGATTTCAAGATATAGAGGAAGAAAAACTATTTCACCTCTAAAAAATTTTAAGGTTGTGAAAAAATTTGGTAAGTATTATGACCCAGTTTATAAAATTAAACTATTTAATGAATCTGTAATATTAAAAACAAATCGACCTAAAGCAAAAGTCTATTCTATATTTAATGGTAAAATTGTATATGCAAAGAAAAATGCAGGAATGCTTGAAAATGTTGTAATTGTACAACATAGAAATGGTTTACATACTATTTATTCTCATCTTGATGAAATAGCTCCAACATTAAGAGTTGGTAAATGGATAAAAAAAGGGTATGTAATAGGAAGAGTAAATGATACTTTAAACTTTCAAGCAACAAAAAACTCTTACCATATAGACCCTAAAGACCTATTTAGAATCTAAAAGTTTTTTCTCAAACTTAATATTAATCTGTTCTAAAAACTGTTCATGCTCTTTTTTTAACTCTTTATATGTTTGTATAATTTTTTTGCCATAAGATGTTATTGTATATAACTGCTCATTGCTACTATCTTTTATTGCTAAGGGTTCATTTGCTATTTTATTTATTGAAACTATATTTTTTAAAGCTACTTCATACTCAATATTTGCTTTTTTAGCTGCAACTTTTAAATTATTATTTTCTATTAATTTTTCTAAAAGATTAATTCTTCCAGGTCCCATAAAGTTTCCACCATCTTTTTGAACCCAAATTTGTCCACCGATATTATATTTATTTTCCATGAGTGTAATTTAGCCTAAAATGCTTGAAGTTTATATAAAAGTAGTTAAACGAAGTAAGTTATCTTACTTCATTTAAATTAGTTAATAGAGTTAACTGTAATTGAGAAGTTTAAATCTTTTCCTGCTAATGGATGATTAAAGTCAACTACTACTTCATTTTCTCTAATCTCTTCAACAACTACTTGAATTGGTTGACCATCTTGTCCTTGACCTTGTAAAGGCATACCAACACTTAATTCAATACCTTCAAACTGCTCTTTTGGTAAAGCTTGTTTAGCTTCTTCATTATACTCACCATAAGCTTCTGCTGCTGGTACTGCAATATCTGCACTATCACCTTCGTTCATTTCAGCCATTCTTGATTCTAAACCTGGAATTAATTGACCTACTCCGTATGTAAACTCTAAAGGCTCTTTGTCAATATTGCTATCAACTACTTCCCCATTAATTTTTAGTTCATATGTGATTGACACTACTTGATTGTTTTCTATAGCCATATTGACTTCTCCTTTTATTTGTTTAAAGCTAAAACTATATCAAAAAAAAATAACATCTCAATAAAACTAAGCTATTTTTACTAAAAAATCTTAAAATCAATATATTTCAATTTTGTCAATTTTTAATTGCCAAGTTGCTTCACCTGCTATTAATTTGTATTCTATTCTCTTTGTTTTTCCATTTTCTAAAGGAAAAGTTCTTACTAATTTATTATTTGATATTTTAAAATTATCTAAACCAGTATAACCTTTAAATGCCTCTTTATTATATTTTAAATCAGATATATAAATAGGTGTTGCTGATAAATGATTGTTTACACTATAAGCAATTACTTTAGTTTGTTTTTTATCCTTCAAATAGATGTAAATTTCTATATTACCATCTTCATTTATATCTGCTATTTCACTATGAAAAACTTTAGCCTTAGTTTTATGTATAAATGGCTCTTTTGAATATTTCAACCCAGTAGCTTGGATTTTTAATATATTATCTTTTTGAGTTACAAAAAAATTAACTTTTTTGCCAAAAAAACTTTTTTGATACTGTGTATTATCAAGTTGAGTCAAATCAAGTTTTTTATTATATTTTATATATTCTGCTTTTAATGTAGCTCCACCACTACAATAAAAATATAGACTATTTTCATTACTATTTTTTTCTGTTGTTATATTTAATTTGTTGTTTTTAATTATAAAAACTATATTTGCATTTGCAGTATATGAAATGTATTTGTTTTTACTTTTTTTATAAGCAATTCCATCAAAAGTACATGTAGGTCTCTTTTTATCCACTCTTGAACGTATAATTACTCTTGTTTGATTTTTATCAAGTTTTTCAAACTTAACACTTGTCCAATCATATCCTTCTTGTTTTTTCATATAGCTTTTTGTAACAAAAACTAAACTATTATTTGAATATTCTAAACTTTTATTTTTAGAAGAACAAGAAGTAAGTAAAAACAAAAAAGTAAAAATTAGTAGTATATTTTTTAGTTTCATTATATAACCTTTTATTTAATTATATAACTAAACTATTTATATGAAGGTTAGTCTTTTTGTTGTTTTTGTTCTATCTTTTGTAATTTTTTATCTTCTATTTGTTTATGCAT
>NZ_NXIF01000059.1 GCF_002837275.1 Malaciobacter halophilus
AGACTTTCTGGTGATACTCATCCTCAACATATTGATTGGGATTATGCTCAAGAAGTTGGTTATCCTAAACCTAACTGCCATGCTGTTAGTACTGCTGGTGTTGCTTGTAGACATATCATTGATACTATTTTAGATGGTAATAGTGATAGATTAACTAGATTCAAAACTAGAATTACTAAGCCTCTTTTCCCTGGTTGTACTATTAAAACTCAAATTTGGAAGTGGGATGATAATTCTATTAGGTTTAGAGTTATTGATGCTAATGACCCTCAAATGA
>NZ_NXIF01000060.1 GCF_002837275.1 Malaciobacter halophilus
TACTAAGCCTCTTTTCCCTGGTTGTACTATTAAAACTCAAATTTGGAAGTGGGATGATAATTCTATTAGGTTTAGAGTTATTGATGCTAATGACCCTCAAATGATCTATTTTAACTTCGCTCTTGCTGAGTGGAAATAGTTTAAGGCTTAAGTAGAAACCTCTACTTTTAATTATAAATAGAGTTGGTAAAAACCAACTCTATTTTTTTCATAATAAAGGTAAAGTTATGGGTGAAATAGTATTCTCTTTATTCATTGGAGGCTGTTTAGTCTTTGTTGGTTCTTTATTAAACTATCATTTATTAAAAGAGCAAAAAAACTTATCAACAACTATCAATAAAAAAAGACAGAAACTATGAACAGCTATATTATAGGTGTATTACTTAGTATGTTAGTCTATTTAGTAGTAGGAGTTTATGTTGGACGAAAAGTTAAAAACATAAACGACTACTATGTTTCAGGAAGAAATGCCACTACAATATTTATTAGTGGTACTATGTTTGCTTCTATGCTTAGTACAAATGGATTTATGGGCGATACTGCTTATGCATACAATGGCAATATTACAACTTTAGTTTTATTAAATACTATTTGTGCTTGTGGATATATTATTGGAGGTTTGTATTTTGGACGATATATTAGAAGATCAAAAGCTAATACTATGCCCACATATTTTTGGCAAAGATTTAATAGCACAAGAATTAGGAAATTTGCAGGAATAATTACTGTGGTTTCACTAAGTGCTTACTTATTAAGTGTTTTACAAGGAACAGCAATTTTAATGGTATGTATGACAGGTTTTAGTAAAGAAACTTGTTTATTACTTGCTTGGACATGTATTGTATTTTTTACTCTTTACTCTGGTTCAAAAGGTGTTTTAGTTACCGATACAATAATGTGTATTTTCTTTCTTGTTGCAACTATTATTGCAGGTCAATATATTTTTAATGCCTCAGGAGGAGTATCAAACTTAATTACAAATTTAGTAAACAATCCAAATACTCCTGATGGATTATTAAGCTTTCATGGGAATACTTATGGTAAAAGTGCCTTTGATATTTTATTTTATGGTTTTACTATGGGTATTATTTGGATGATTACTGTTGCAGTTAGTCCTTGGCAAGCGGGTAGAAATTTAATGGTTAAAAATGAACATATAATCTTTCGTGCAGGTACTATTGGTGTTTTGTTAAGTGTATTTTTTCTACTTTATTTATATCTTATGGCAATTAGTGTTATTCAAATCAATCCAAATATGCAAGAGCCTGAAAGAGTTATAATTTGGGCTGCTTTTGAAGTAATGCCTGAATTTATAGGAGTATTACTTCTAACAGGAATAATGGCAGCAGGACTCTCATCTGCTTCTACTTTTTTATCAGTAGTTAGTTTTTGTACTTCAAGTGATATTTTAGATGTAAAATTTAAAAAAGAGAGTTCAAAAATTAACTTTACTAGATTTATTGTTTTTATAGTTAGTTTAATTGCCTTAGGACTAGCATATTTAGATCTCTCTTCTATTAGAATTATTGCTTGGTTTGCAAGTACAATTATTGCTGCTTCTTGGGGATATGTTGCTTTTGCTAGTGTATGGAGTAAAAAACTTACAGAAAAAGGCGCATATTACTCAATGGTTGGTGGTTTTTTTATATTCTTTATTACTAAAATATTAAAAGAGATATTTAATTTACCACTTGATAATATTTTTGACCCATTTTTTCTTGCTATTTTTGGTAGTGCTACTTTAGGAATACTTGGTTCATATAAAGAGAGTCGAACAAAAAATGAAGTGGATTTTTTCAACAATCTACATAAAATACCTAGTTCTGAAACAATAATAAGTGAATATAAAAAAGATAGAATATTTGGTTGGACTCTTATAATTGCAGGTTTTGTAATTAGTAGTTTTCTTATCAAATATTGGGCAATTCCTTATAATGAAGCCCTAGGAATATCTATATTTAAATAAAGGATACAAAATGAATTTTTCAATGTTATACAGTAAAATACACAGAGCAACAGTAACTGATGCAAATCTAAATTATGTAGGTTCAATCACAATTGATGAAGAGTTAATGAAAGCTGCAAAATTTAAAGTAGGTCAAAAAGTAGATATAGTAAATATTAACAATGGAGAAAGATTTTCTACATACATAATTAAAGGTGAAGCAGGAAGTAAAGATATGTGCCTAAATGGAGCTGCTGCTAGAAAAGTTGAAATTGGTGACCAAATAATAGTTATTGCTTATGCCTCATATAGTGAAATTGAGCTAGAAAACTATAAACCAACCGTTGTATTAGTAAACGAAAACAATGAAATTGCATCAATAACTAATGAGATATAAACTCTATTTTTCTTAAATTATTTTTAAGATTTTATTTTAGTATTTAAAGTTAAATTAATTGACAAAAAATCACGATTTCTATATAATCATAATTATAACTTAAAAAAAATAATTAAGTATAGGAATAGATATGAATGAGATTTTATATTCAATTTTAATTGGAAGTTGTATCACATTTTCAGGTTTAATTTTAACTTTAAACCTTAATAAGGAACAAGAAAAATTAGTATCTAAACAGAAAAAATTTTAGGTTTCTTATGAATATCTATTTATGGGGTGTAGTTATTAGCATACTACTATATTTATTAGCAGGATTTTATGCAGGCAGAAAAGTAAAAAATATTGAAGACTATTATGTTTCAGGAAGAAATGCGAGTACTTTTTTAATAACTGGAACAATGTTTGCTTCTATGCTTAGTATCAATGGTTTTATGGGTGATACTGCCTATGCTTATAATGGACATATAACCTCTATTGTTTTGATTAATACTATATGTGCTTGTGGATATATTATTGGTCCATTACTTTTTGGTCGCTTTATTAGAAGAGCAAAAGTAAATACCATGCCTTCATATTTTTTTAAAAGGTTTAATAGTATAAGAATTAAACGCTTTGCAGGAATCGTAACTGTTATATCACTTAGTGCATATTTTCTAAGTGTTATAAAAGGGACATCTATCTTAATGGAATCTCTTACAGGTTTTAATGAAACAATTGCCCTTTTACTTTCATGGGGTTGTATCATGATTTTCACTCTTTATTCTGGTTCAAAAGGTGTAATTTTAACTGATACAATTATGTGTATTTTCTTTTTATGTATAACAATTATTGCTGGAAGTTATGTCTTCAACTCTACAGGAGGAGTCTCAAATCTAGTTTCAAATTTAGTAAATAACCCTTTAGCTCCAGATGGTATTTTAAGCTATAAAGGAAGTAGTGATAACTCTGTTTTTTATGCAATTACTATGGGTATTATTTGGATGATTACTGTTAGTGTAAGTCCTTGGCAAGCAGGTAGAAATCTTATGGCAAAAAATGAACATGTGATTTTTAGGTCAGGAGTTTTAACTGCTTTATTAACTGTTTTATTTCTTTTTTATCTATATTTAATTGCAATTAGTATCATTCAAATCAATCCAAATATGCATAAACCTGAAGAAGTAATTATTTGGGCAGCATATAAAACTATGCCAGAAATTATAGGAATGTTACTTCTTACAGGAATAATGGCAGCAGGACTCTCATCTGCATCTACTTTTTTATCTGTTGTTAGCTTTAGTATTTCAAGTGATATTCTTGATGTTAAATTTAAAGATGAAAAAAAACAATTAAATTTCACAAGAGTTGTCCTTTTTACTTTTAGTATTGTTATATTAATTATTGCTTATTACAATATTCTTTCAATAAGAGTTATAGCTTGGTTTGCGAGTACTGTAATTGCTGCTTCATGGGGATATGTTGCCTTTGCTAGTGTATGGAGCAAAAAACTTACTGAAAGAGGTGCTTTTTATGCGATGTTTAGTGGTTTTATCACTTTTATTTTTGCAAAATTATTAAAAGAGTATTTTAATTTACCTCTGGAAAATTTTTTAGACCCCTTTTTTATTGCTACTTTTATGAGTATTTTATGTGGTATCTTAGGCTCAAGAAATCAAATAAAAACAAAAGAAGAGATAATATTTCAAACCAATCTACACATAGTACCTAAAAAAGAGAGCAAAATATCAGATTACAAAAAAGATAAAACATTTGCATGGATTATAATTCTTTCAGGAATTTTAATCTCAATTTTACTTATAAAATATTGGGCCTTTGCCTATGAAGATGCAATAAACCTTAAACTCTCAATGCAAAACTAAAAAATTCTATTCAGCATTATAAAATAAAAATTTCTTTATAATCATGATTATATTTTATATAAGTATAAATTTTTATTATTAATTTAATTTATGTAAATTAAAAAGGAGATTGAAAACTTTGCAACAAAAACAAAAAAGAGCAAAAATCAAACAAGAAAGAATTATGAAATACTTCATAGAATCGGCAGAAGAGATAATCCAAAAAGAAGGAATTGAAGCTGTAACAATTAGAAAAACTGCTGATTTAGCAGGATATACAAGTGCTACACTATATAATTATTTTGACAATTTAACACATCTTGTTTTCCTAGCAACTATGAATCATCTTGAAAACTATAATAGACATCTATATAAAAGTGTAGCAAAATGCAAAAACTCTATTGAAGTATATATGTCAGTATGTTTATGCTTTAGTGAACATGCATACAGTGAACCAGATATATTTGAATTACTATTTTTCTCTCAAGATAGAGAAAAGTTTGAAGAATATACTAATCAATATTATGAATTATATCCAAGTAAGGAAGAGCAGACTCCTCAATTTTTAAATACAATGTATCATTTAAACAATATCTACTCAAGAAGTTTTACAATGCTTGATAACTGTATTAAAGATGGATATTTAGATGAAGAGAATGCAAATGATTTTAATGATATTTGTTTAAGATTTACAAAAACTATTATAGAAGATGTAAAAAAGAGTAATCTTACAAAAGATGAAGCAATTCAAATGACAATGAAGTATTATTATCAACTTTTTGGTTTCTATTTAAAACCAGAATATAAAAAGATTTTAGAAGAGTATTATAAAAAATTAATGAAAAAATAGATTTGCTACTTTATTAAACTACATAAGACGATTTTTTGTTGACAAATAATCATGATAAATATATAATGCTAATTATAAAATTAAATCATGATTATAGGTTAACATAATGAATAAAATAGATATTAATAACTACATAACAAAACAGATGAAAGAAGTTCTTGATTTTCAAGAAGAGTTTGCGAAAAAAAATCCTGCAATTTTAAACAGTATTGAAGAAGGAAGAGAAAACTACATAAAAGAAAGAGCTTACTGGAATGAAAATAGTCTTAACTTAAAAGAAGAAAAAAGAGTTATTCAAGGAAAACATGGAGATATAAATATACATATTTATTATCCAAATAACAATAATAACCTAAGTTGCACTCTATTTATACATGGTGGTGGTTTTATTGTCGGCAGTCCTAAAACACATGAAAGAATGATAAAATATTTTTGTAAATATAGCAAAAGCGTAGTTGTAGCAATTGATTATAAGCTCTCTCCTGAGTATAAATATCCAGTAGCAATACAAGAGTGTGCATTTATTGCAAACTATTTACATGAAAATGCACAAAATTTTAATATAAACAAAAATAGAATCTCACTTATGGGTGATTCTGCTGGTGCTAATATTGCTTTTAATACAAATCTATATTTAAGAGATGAATATAAAAATAACTCATATATAAAAACATTGATTTTATATTATGGACTTTATGGACTTAAAGACTCAACCTCAAGAAGACTATTAGGAAATAAATATGATTCTTTAACAAAAGAGGATATAAAATATTATGAGGATTGTTACTTTGAAAATAACAAAAACGATAAAAAATATTATGACTGCTTAAGTGCTGATTTGTCTTATAATATTCCACCAACTTACATGTGTGTAGGAAATCTTGACCCTTTATTAGATGATAGTATAACATTAAATGAATTATTACAAATAAATAATATACCTTGCCAACTTCAAATATATAAAGGTGTAATGCATGCTTTCTTACACTATACTAAAATTATGCCAGAGGCTAACGAAGCTTTAAAAATGAGTGCAGAATTTTTTAGAAACAATCAATAAGGAGTTTGCAGTGAATATTAAAATATCTAACATAGCAAAACTTCCAACTAAATATGGAGATTTTAAAATACAATCTTTTAAAGAAAATGATAAAGAACACTTAGTAATATTTAAAGAACCACTTCTAAATGATGTTTTACTTCGTATTCATAGTGAATGTTTAACAGGAGATGCTCTTGGTTCTTTAAAATGTGATTGCCAAGCACAACTTCACCATGCATTAAAATTAATATCTAAAAAAAATGGAATGATAATATACCTAAGACAAGAAGGTAGAGGTATAGGTCTATTTAATAAAGTTAATGCATATGAACTTCAAGATAGAGGTTTTAATACAATTGAAGCTAATCATCAATTAGGATTTGAAACTGACTTAAGAAATTATGAAATTGTTGAGTATATATTAAATTACTATAAAATTAAAAAAATAAACTTGATAACTAATAATCCAAGTAAAATTAAATCTTTAGAAAAGTTTGAAGTTTTACACAGAATTCCTTCTATAACACCAAAAAATCAATACAATCTAAACTATTTAGAAATAAAAAAAGAATCTTTAGGGCATTTTTTATAATTTAAAAATGCTCTAAAATAGAGCTTTACTCTTATTTCTTAAAAAAACTTTATTTTAAAAACTAATTTTTATTTATAAAACTTCTTGACAAAAAATCATGATTATTGTATTATTTTGATTATAAAAAAATCATGATTAGTATTTCAATTAATTAATGCTTTTTTTATCTTATACATAAATAGGATTTTTTTATTTTTATATATGCAAATAAGGAGAGTAAGATGGCAATAAAAACAGAGATGGTAGGACAAACATTTGGTCCTTTTAAAAGAGATTATGACTGGAAAGCATTAAGTCTTTTTGCACTTGGAAGTGGTGCTGCTTTTGATGGTAAAACTGGCTTACAATATGTTTAT
>NZ_NXIF01000061.1 GCF_002837275.1 Malaciobacter halophilus
TGGTTTCTTTTCAGGTTCTGGTAATTCAGGCTCAGGTGTTGGTTTTTCTGGTTCTGTAGTAACTTTTGTACCAATTATCCAAATAGGCTTATTTTCTCCATCTTTATTTACTTGCCAAGATAAAATAGGCGTTCCTTTATCTAGTGTAGAGTCTTCTACTATTGACCAATCTTCTTTTGAACCATCTTTAAATGTATTTATATCTTGTAATTGTGCTGTTGTTTTTCCATAAAGTTCTTCATCATACTTATTTTTATTTTTTGTTTTATCGTAGTATGAGTTTGATATAGTCCCATCATTATTCCCTATAATTCCAGCAATGTTCTCATTTCCACCATAAACATCAGACACGATAGTTGTTTCTACTTGACTATAACTATTAGAAATATCTATATTTCCATCTGAGTATCCTAAGATACCACCTAAATTTGAAACACCATTTATATCTCCATTAGAATAAGAGTTTTGAATTATAGTATTTCCTGCTTTACCTACAACTCCTCCTACATCTTTCTCTCCTGAAACATTAGTATTTGCATAAGAGTTTAAAATTTCAGAGTCATAAGCTGAACCTACAAGTCCTCCTACTTCATCACCACTTGCATCATTTGCTCCTTCATTAAATAAAGCAATTACACTACCACCTTGAACTGAAGAGTTTACTATTCTTGAAGCATTTAATTGACCAACTAATCCTCCAACAATATAAGAACCTACAACATCAACATTTTTAACATGAGAGTTTAATACCGTAAAATCTGATTCCCAAAGTGCTCCAATTAAGCCTCCAACTCTTCTTACTCCTGTTACTGAGCCATTTTGTGCTATGACATTTTCAATATGTGAATTAGGACTTGCATGACCAATTAGTGAACCTGTAAAAAAATCACCAGTTATATCAAAATCATCTAATACAAGATTTTTTATTGTTCCGTTTAATACTTTTCCAAATAATCCTGTTGTCTTACCATTAGTATTAAAAATAAATAAATTATTAATTGAATGTTCTTTCCCATCAAAAGTTCCACTAAAACCTTCCCAGTCATTTACTTCTCCTGCGATTGGATTCCAACCAGCACCATTATTCCAGTTTATCGTATTACTAGCATCTATATCACTTCCTAGTTCATAGTTCCCAAATAATGCTGTATCCATCCATTGAAGTTGATGAATATTGTTAATTACAACTTTTCCATTTGTATCAAAGTTAATTGCTCCCGTATTGTCAAGTGCATCAAAATATACTCCACCATTTGTAGTGTTTGTATTTTTAATTTCTGCATTTACATTTACATACTCTGCTTGAAGTGTTAGTTTACTTTGTGTGTCCCAAAAGAGATTAGTATTTACATCTATGTGGATTCCACCATTTACAAAAGTATCTCCTGAAATAGAGTAAATATTTTTATTTATACTAATACCTGAACCTTTACCCTCTGATTTTAAATTTATATCTCCATTTGCAACTAGTCCATTAAAAGAGTTTGAATTATATAAAAAATCTCCAATAGTAAATGCTTCACTATTTGTAAAATTAAATTCTCCATTTATATTTGAACCAACAATATTTTTAATGATATGGCCACTACCCATTTCAAAATTATTTAAATAAACATTATTCGCATCATAAATAAATAGAGTATCAGCAGTTATTTTACTTCTTAAATCTACTTTAATATCTCCTGTTTGAGAACCAGTAATGATTACATTCCCATTTTGTGAATTAACCTCTGACTCATTACTCATATATAAAGCTTCACTATTGGCTCCATTTCCTTTAAGTCCTTCTATGTATATATCACCATCACTAACTGAAACTATTCCCCGACCTGTCGTATCATTTCCAAAATAAGAATCTCCAATAGCTACTGCATCAGAATTACCTTTTGCAATACCATAGATACTAATATTCCCCGTTCCTGATGTTTCTATAGTAGAATCACCTGCAATGCTTACACCTCTTGCTGCTGCAATTCCAGATTGTCCAGCTTTAGCTCTTATTGAAATATCACCACCATCTGCATTAATATTTCCATTAATTGAGGCTCCTCTGTATAAAGAGTTATTTTCACCTGATGTAGTATACTGACCTAGGGTATAACCATTAAGTGCATCTTGTCCACCACCTATTATTACATCTCCTCCATTTGTTGAGATACTTGAACCTTGAGGAAGCCATACTGAACCAACCCTTGAATCAGTTGCTTCGTTATTTCCACCAGCTCTTGCCCATAATGTTACGTCAAGTGCTGCATTTGTACTTGAGATACTTCCATTAGCTTTAGGATTATATGAATTACCAAAGATAATATTTCTATAAGCTTTTAAAGTAAGACTACTATCGTTCATACCTGTATATTCAATATTTCCAGTTACAAAAATATCTCCACCACCATCAGTATTTTCATTATTAGTTGTATCAGGAGTATTGGTTGCATCAGTTTCAATAGTCACATTACCACTATTAAGTTGTTCTTCAATTGCATCTGCAAGAGTTTGGTCTATAGTGATATCAACAGGGTCAATTAACCACTCACCAGCTTCTATCTTAGCATCATTAAAAGTAAACTCTTTTCCTGATGTTTCAACAAATCCTTCTTTAGCAGTAATTGTTCCACCAATCTTAGCTTCACCTCCATGTGCAAAAAGTTCTACATATCCAGTTACACCATCTAAGCTATTAGCTTCAATAACACCTGTATTATTTACAACCCCTTTAAGAAGTTCATCTACTGCGTTTGTTGTTAAAAAAATCTCTCCACCATCAGCATATACTGCACCTTTATTTTCAACAAGTGAGTCTAACACTCCCTTATCTACAGTTAAATCTACTATTGAGTTTCCATTTAGATTTATACTTACTTCATTGGCTCCAATTAGTCTAACACTTCCTTTTATAGCTTTAATAGTTCCTTCATTTGAAACAGAGTTTGCTAAAAGTGTTGCATAACCACTATTACTAATATCT
>NZ_NXIF01000062.1 GCF_002837275.1 Malaciobacter halophilus
CATTATCTTTTAGTTGGGCTTTTTCTTCTCTTATTTTTTTATTTATTCTCTTTTTATCTCTTTTCCAACTATTTGTTCTTTCATCATAATAGTACTTCTCATGTACTATTATCTCTCTTTGTTTGCTTTTATAAAACTTATTAAGTAACTCTTGATTTATATTAAGTTCAGAAAGAAAAAGAATATCTTCATCCCTTTGATATAAAAAATTAGCAACATTTTTCGCTATTTCAAAGGTCAATCTCTCTATTGAAGCTTGAGATTTTTTATCCAACATTTCAATACTATCACTAATAGCTTTATTTGCAGTTGTTGAAATAATCTCTTTATTCTCTAAAAAAAGTTGTTTTGTGCTAGACGAGAAGTATTCATCTAATTTTACCACTCCTTGAAATGCAATATATGCAATTAATAAAAGAGGTATAACTTTTATTAAAATAAAAATTAAAATTAATTTGAGTCTAATACTTAAATCTTTCATACTAACTTCTATTGGTTATATTTAATATATTTTTTAGTTCATTCATTAAAGATTGACTTGATACTCCTTCATTTAGTTTATCAATCATCTTTGAAATAATTTCACTAATTTGTTCTAATTTTTCTTCATTTTTATCTACAAAAACAAAAACACTTTTATTCATACTTTCAAAATATTTATAACTTACAAAAAACTCTCTTTTAAAAAGTCTTTCACATTTTGTACTATTTTTTAATCTAACTAAATGTCTTTTTTCAGGATGTTTTATAAGATGCTCTATCCAATTTTCATCTGTATTTAAATCATCTATTTGCAATAAATCTTCACACTTTTTAATTTGTTCTTTAAAACTAAACATATCTTCAAAACCTAAAAGTTCTAAAAAACTCTTGTTTGCATACTCAATACTATTTGAATTCATTACAAACATAAATGTCGAATTACTATCTAAAATAAACTGTATATAATCTTCATAACTATTATTTTGCTTCTCTAAACTCTCTAAATATAGACTTTTTTTGATAATTGCAAGTATCTCTTGCATATTAATAGGTTTTAATAAATACTTATCAATTCCTAATTCAATAGCTTTAGTAAGATTTGTACTTTCACTATGTGCAGTTGTGATTACAACAGGAACACTAGGATTAATCTCAAGCATCTTTTCTACCATATTAAGACCGTTTAATTTAGGCATTTGAATATCAGTAATAACAATATCAACTTTATGATTTTTAAATAGTTCTAAACCTTCTACTCCATTTTTTGCAATTAAAAGCTTTTTTACATACCTTTTAAGAAAATATGAAATCTCTTCTAAAGTCATCTCATCATCTTCAACATACAAAAGAGTAATATCTTTAAAAGTCTGTTTAGTAAAGTTACTCATATTAATAATCCTTAAATTCATCTCTTATTTTTAGAAAGTCATCTAAATTATCCATAAATAAATCAACCAAATATGGGTCAAAATGTTTACCTTTTTGTTCTGTAAAAAGTTTTAAAATATCCTCTAAAGGCCATGCTTTTTTATATGTTCTATCACTTCCAAGTGCATCAAAAACATCTGCAATTGCTGTTATTCTTCCATATATATGAATATCTTCACCTTTTAATTTATTAGGATAACCACTTCCATCCCATTTTTCATGATGTGTATATGAAATTATTGAGGCTGCTTTTAAAATAGGTCTTTTTGATTTCTTTAAGATTTCATAACCAATTTGTGCATGGGTTTTCATAATCTCCCACTCTTTGTCATCTAACTTTCCAGGTTTATTTAAAATTGAGTCAGGAATTCCTATTTTTCCAATATCATGCATAGGAGAAGCTGTAAAAACAATATCAATATCTTTTGAACTTAAATTTGCTTTTTGAGCTAAAAGTTTTGAATACTCAGCAACTCTTCTTACATGTTGTCCTGTCTCTTGACTTCTACTCTCTCCTACATCACCTAATGTATATATTACTTCTCTTTGTGTTTGTTCTAACTCATTGTGCAAATTTATAATCTCAGTAATATCATGTCTAATACCTAAATATTCAAAAATATTTCCATCTAAATCTTTTAGAGGAAATGTATTTACATTAAAATGAATTAAAGAACCATCTTTTCTTTGATTTGTAATTTGACCTTTCCATCCATTTGATGAAAATATATCTTCAACAAGCAGTTCATACTTTTCTTTACTTAACTGGGGCTGTTTCAATATAGAGTAATCACTTCCTAATAACTCCTCTTTTGAATATCCTAAAGCATTTACAAAAGCATCATTTACATATGTAATTTTTCTATTTAAATCAAGTCTTATTATAATATTGCTTTTTTCAATAGCTTTTTCGTACTGTTCAATAATATTCATTGATATATTTAAATCATTAGCTTTTTTTTCTGTTTGCTTTTTAAAATACTCTTTTGTTTGGCGTAAATATGTAATATCATTTGATAAAGATATAAACTCAATTATCTCTCCTTCAAGATTTAAAATAGGTTTAATAATCATATCAAGATAGTATGTTGTACCATCTTTTGCCCTATTTTTAACCTCCCCTTGCCATGAGATTTTTTCATCTTTTATCAAATGCCACATACTTATAAAATACTCTTTATTAACATCAGGATGACGTATTATATTATGAGATTTCCCAAGTAGTTCCTCTTTTTGATAACCTGAGATTTGTATAAAAGGTTCATTTACATAAGTAATATTTCCATTTATATCTGTTTTTGAGATTATAGAACGCTCATCAACTATATCTTTATATTGCATCAAGGAGTTATAAATCTCTTTATTCTCTTTTTCTAAAACTATTGTTTTTGCTATTGAGACTAAATTTTCTATCATATGCTTTAAATTTAAAGGTTTTGTAATATAGTTTGTAACACCTAAGTTAATTGCTTCAAAAAGATATTTTGTATCATTAAAAGCAGTTGTAATTATAATAGGTACATTGAAGTTTTCTTCTTTAAGCTTTTTTGCCATTTCTAAGCCAGTAAGTATTGGCATTTGAATATCTGTGATTATTATATCAACCTGTTCTTTATAAAAAATATCTAAACCTTCTTGACCATTTTTCGCACAGTAAAAATTTGCTACTTTATTTTCTAAAAAATATCTTACTTCATCTTGTGTATATTTATCATCTTCTACATATAAAATAGAGATTTTTGATAAATATCCTAAAATATCCTTTAAATCTATCATTATTTATCCTTTGGTCAATAAGATAATTTATTTATACTATTTCATTATATCATTAATTTCTTGCATATGTAACTATTATGTTAAAATTAACAACTTATGATAAAGCAGTAATAGTATATTAAATTACTATTATAAATATAATAGTAAAACTTAGTGTCAAAAATATATTTTAAGAATTATTTATAATTTAAATAAGACAAGTATTAGAAAATTATCTTTCTAATACTTTTAGTAGCAAACTGTTTGTCCAGCTTCAACTTTTTGACCAATTTTTAAAGCAACTTTACACTCTTTTTTTAGTCTTAATATTAATTCACCTTGTGTGAAAACTTCTAAAGCTTCTCCTTTAGAATATTCTTTTTCTATAGGTTTATTAAGTTGTGCAGTAGCAAATGAAGCTAAAAGCTTCATAGTAGTATTTTCTGTTTTTAAACTCATTTGTTCATTTAGGCTTTTTGCACTTTTTTCATCTAAAGATAAAAAAACTCCTCTTTTTATAGATTCAACTTTTAAAGTGGAATCTTCTGGTGAAACTAAGATTGAACTATCAAATAGTGACACATTTAAATAAACAAAATTATACTGTTCATTAAAATCAATTGCTTCAACTGTCCCGCTTACAGGAGAAACAATTTTTGCTTCACTATCAACTTTTACTTCTTTTACTCTATAAACATAAAGAGCTAAAATAAAAGTAAAAAATAGTAACACTGATAGAAACTCCAAGTCTACTATTTGTAAAAAAATAGCAAAAACAAAAAGGTATAAAGCTACCTTTTGTCCTTGCTTTAAAATATATTTATCTAGCATTATTTAGCCTATTTATTATCTTCTTTATTTTCATCAATTTTATTTGACTCTTCAGTTGTAGAGTTATCTAAAGTTGTATTATCTTCTACATCTTTAGACTCTTGTGACTCATCTTTTTTATTTTGTGAAGTTGTTTTATCCTCTTCATTTATTGCTTCTGAGTGTAAATCCTCTTCTTCAAAAACTTCTCCACCATTTTCTATAATAATCTCTCTTACTCTTTGCCCTGAAATCACTTCAATCTCTAATAATTCAGCTGTCATTTGTTCAATTGCTTCACTATTATCTCTTAATGATTGTAAAACAGCTTGATACCTATCATTTAAAACTTTTTTTACATAATCATCTAAATTCTTAGCCATTTCATCAGAAAAATCTTTTTGTGTTTGTCCACCTAAAAATTGGTTTTGTCTTTTTTCTAAAACCATAAGTCCTGCAACATCACTCATACCATATACTGATGCCATTGATTTTATAATATCAGTTGCTCTTTCTAAATCATTTCCTGCACCTGTACTAATTTCACCAATAAACACCTCTTCAGCTGCACGTCCTCCAAGTAGTGTATCTACTTCTGCAATTAACTCATGTTTTTGCATTAAATACTTATTCTCTTCTGGTGTATTTAAAGTATATCCAAGTGCTGCAAGTCCTCTTGGTACAATAGATACTTTATTTACCTTTTTAGCACCTTTTGTTATTTCTGCAATTAAAGCATGTCCAGATTCATGATATGCAACTATTTTTCTCTCTTTAGGAGAGATTCTTCTTGATTTTTTCTCAAGTCCAGCGATTTGTCTTTCCACTGCTTCTTTAAAATCACTTGGTTCAACTTCTTCTTTTGAAGCACGACCTGCTAATAAAGCAGCTTCATTAATTATATTTGCTAAATCTGCACCTGCAAGTCCTGCTGTCATTCTTGCAACTTCCTCTAAATCAACATTTTTAGCTAATTTTACATCTTTGATATGAACTTTTAGAATTTCAACTCTTCCTTCATAATCAGGCTTATCAACTAATACTTGTCTATCAAATCTTCCTGGTCTAAGTAAAGCTGGGTCAAGAACTTCAGGTCTATTTGTAGCAGCTAATACAATAACAGGAGCAGCTTCAGTTGAGAAACCATCCATTTCTGCTAATAATTGATTTAAAGTCTGTTCTCTCTCATCATTTCCACCCATTGGACCACCGCTTGCTCTACTTTTACCAATAGCATCAATCTCATCAATAAAAATAATTGCTGGAGCACTTTTTTTAGCTTGTTCAAATAAATCTCTTACTCTACTTGCACCAACACCAACAAACATCTCAATAAATGCTGAACCCGATACAGATAAGAATTGAACATCAGCTTCCCCTGCTACTGCTTTTGCTAAAAGAGTTTTACCTGTACCTGGAGGTCCAACTAATAAAACACCTTTAGGGATTTGAGCTCCTAATTTTACATATCTATCTGGGTCTGATAAGAAGTCAACTACTTCTTGAACTTCTTCTTTTGCTTCTTTATTACCTGCCATATCTTCAAATTTAACTTTAGGCTTTTCAGAATTTATCATCTTTTTTGAACTTCCAATTCCAAGAAGGCCACCGCCTCCTCCGCCACCCATTGATTTAGACATTCTTCTAGCTAAGAACATCCAAATTGCGAAAAATATAAAAATTGGTAAAACCCATCCAAATAGAATATCAGCTAATAAATTCTCCTCATTTATTCCACCATATTCAATACTATTTTTCTCTAAAGTAGTTATTAAAGTTTCATCAGGAACAACTCTTCTTGCTGTATAAGTAGTTACTTCACCCGCACTTGGTTTTGAAACTGCTTTAATTTGAGTATTTCCAATTCCTACATACTCTATTTGTCCTCCAGAAATCATCTTTTTTAATTCTGAATAAGCTACTGTTTTATGCTTTGTTTTTCCATATGCTGCAATATTTGAGTTTCCAGTACCTTGCTGTCCTTCAGGGAATAAGGCTTTAAAAGCTAATATTGTAACCACAGAGAATAAAACAAAAACTAATAATGGATTATTATTAAAAAAATTATTTCCATTTCCATTATTGTTATTGTTGTCTTGTTTATTTGACATAAAATAAAACTCCTTTTTTATTTAGAAAATACTATTGTTACCCACTCATTTTTATGAATAACTTCTAATTCTTTTAAATCTTTGAATTTTGTTAAAACTCTATCTAGATGTTTATCTAAAATTCCTGATACTATTAAAATACCATCATCTTTTAAACACTTTTTTAAATCTTTGTGAATCATAACTAACACATCTGCAACTATATTTGCTATAACTACATCATATTTTTTTGTTGCATTATTAGCTGAACCAATCCAACTATTATAAAAGTTTACACTATTTAATTTAAAATTCTCTTTTGTATCAGCTATGCAAACTTCATCTGTGTCACAAATATCTACATTACATCCTAATTTAGAAGCTGCAATTGATAATATACCACTTCCACAACCCACATCAAGTACATCACTTCCTTTTTTAACAAACTGATCAATTGCTAAAATACAAGAAGATGTTGTTTCATGATGACCAGAACCAAAAGATAGTGCTGGGTCAATAATTATATCAATTTTGTCATCTTTTTTATCTTCCCAAGAAGGTCTAATAAAAAAGTTTCCAACTTCCACAGCTTTTACACTTTGTTGATAATTTTTTATCCAATCTTGATTGTCTTTTTTCTCACAACTTGTTTCACAAAAAATATTTAATCTTTTTGCAAACTCTTTTATCCCAAACTCTACTTCACTTAAGTCCTCTTCACTTCTTGCTATTAAAGTATCATTAGACTCTTCAATAGCATTATTAGTTAAAGCACTTAATAGTTCAAGAAATTGTTCATAATTTTTTTCAGGCTTAATTTTTAATTCAAAATAGTATTCAGACAAATATTTCCTTTTTGTAAAAGTGAAATATTTTATCTAAATATCTGTTTAAAATTCATTAAAAAAAGTTTTCAATCATGTCACGCATAATTTTTACATCTGCGACACGATTTATAATATCTCTAAATTCATTGGCACCAGTGTAACCTTTAGAGTATGAGTGTAGTAATTTTCTAAACATTTTTGCACCATGTTCACCATGAAAATCAATCACAGCATCATAATGTTCTAAAATTATCTCTTTTTTCTTTTCATTTGATATATCTTCAATTCCATGTTTTAATTGGTAAAAAACCCATGGTTTTCCAATAGCTCCACGACCAATCATAACACCATTTGCATTAGTATATTTTAATACTTCTTTTGCTTTTTCATAATCTTTTATATCACCATTTGCTATAACAGGAATATTTATAGCTTCTTTCATGGCTTTAATTGCATCATAATCAACAGGAGCTTTATATTTTCCAGCTCTTGTTCTTCCATGTACTGATACAAAGTCAACTCCACAAGCTTCAACAACTTTTCCTATTTCAACAGGAATTTTATCATTAACTCCAAGCCTTACTTTAGCAGTTGTATATCTTTTTTTATTATACTTTTTAACAGTACTTAGAATCTCTTCAAGCTTTTTTAAATCTCCTAAAAGATTTGAACCAGAGCCATGATTAAATACTTTAGGAGCTGGGCAACCGCAATTTAAATCAATACCATCTATTCCATCAATATCATTTAATATTTCAACTGCATCTCTAATTAACTCAGGTTTATTACCAGCAATTTGAACAAAATATGGATCTTCACTAGGTGATTTTTCTACCATTTTTAATGTTTTTTCTGATTTGTAAACTAAAGCATTAGAAGATATCATCTCTGATATTGTCAAATCAGCACCGAATTTTTTTACTACCTGTCTAAAAGGTAAATCTGTATATCCTGCAAGCGGTGCCAACACCACTAGGGGTTGGCTAAAATCTATTTTCTCTTTCATTAGCTTCTATAGCAAAGGTTTTCTAAAGAGTATTGCTTTCCAGAGTCTTTTAAATCTATCATTGCTCTAAAAGCAAGAAAATCTTCATCTGGATAAGTATTTAAAAGTTCTCTTATTTTATCAATCATTTCAAACTCAAATAAAACATAAAAATAAGCTTCTGTACTGCACTCAATCTCTTTAGATAAATCTTCAAATAGTGAGATTAAATCATCTGGTTGAAAAGAGTCTTTAAATAGTTTTGCTAAATCTAAAAAATCATTTTTGTCATATTCAAGATTTTTAGTAATTTTAATTACTTCTTCATTGATTATTGCAAAATCAGGATTTTTAGCACTCTTCTCAAATAATTTTTTACCCATTTCTTTATCTAAAGTAACATTTTCATAAAGCTTCTTAACAGTTGTCATACTCTTTTCTTCAACAACATTTAAAAATGCTTGTTTTATAACATCAGAGCTATAATTCATTGGTTTTTTTAAAACTTCAACACAAAAATCAATTTCAGCATTTATTTTATTTAATAAATTTTGATGCGCTAGTTTAGAAGTTGGATCAAGTTTAATAGTCTTATCTTGAACATATACTCCATTATTAATATCTTTAATTAGTGAAACTATTTTATTAATTTCATCATTTGAAGTTGTAAATGTAGTATCTTTTTTTACTTCAAAATTAACTTGCGAAAGAATATTTGTCAAGTCTTTAAACGCTTTTGTTTTAAAAGTTGTCTTATCACCTTTTTGCAACAAGTATGCTTTAATACTTTGCATAACATTCTCTTCATCTTTAGTAATTGATCTATACTTTAAATAGCTTTTCAAGCTATAATAAACCATATGAGAAACACTTCCTATGAAAAGAACAATTAAAGGTAATATAACCCAAACTGCAACTGGTAATGTAAGTGAAATATCAAGAACAGTGATTTTGTATTCACCAGGTTCTACACTAAATACATAACCAAAAATTAAAATTATTAATAAAATCGAAAATACTATATATTTCTTTAGTCCCACAACTACTTCCTTTATTACTGTTGTTCTACCTCATATATTTCTCTACAAGGTGTACAAAACTTCGCAAATGGCTTTGCTCTTAATCTTCCAAGTGCAATTGACTCATCACACATTTCGCAAACACCATATTTACCTTCTTTTATTCTTTTTAAGGCGTCTTCTATCTCTTTTAACTCTTTAATTTGTTGATTTGCAATAATACCCTCTTTAAAACTGTCACTTGAAATCTCTGCATAATCATAATCATCATTACATACACTATCTTTTAAAGAATTGATACTCTCTTTGCTATCTTCAATACTTTTAATTATTTGCTCTCTTCTAATAACTAAAGTATTCCTTAATTCTTCGATTTGTTTTGTACTAGCCACACTCATCCCTTATTAAAAATTTAGATATTATACAAAATTTTTAATAAATTATTTATGATAAGGATGGTTATTTTTAATACACAGTCCTCTAAAAACTTGTTCTAATAAAACAAGATGAGCAACTTTATGAGCCATAGTCAAATCACTTAAACTAATTACCCTATGACATCTATTTAAAAACTCTCTTTCAAAACCATATGCTCCACCAATAAAGAAATTTACTTCTGAACTATTCTCAAATAGTTTTGAAAATTTAAAACTATCAAGTTTTTTACCTAATACATCTAAAGCTATATTTAAAGATGTATTTTTTAAAAGTGGTTCATATACTTCACTATATGATTTTTTTGCCTCATCTTCACTTAAAGTTTGAGCTTTTGAAATTTTTTTATTAAAAATATAATATATCTGCACTTTTGCATATTTAGAACTCATTTTTACAAACTCATTAACTAACTTTTCAAATTCATCATTTGATTGTTTCATTATAGAGTATATGTTAATCTTCATAAAGCCCACTTCCTACTACATTAAAATGTATATTTTCAATATTATCATCACATTTTACTGAACCAATTGCACAAACTGGATGAATTGACATCTTTGCTAAATAAGAGATTTTATCTCCTAAAACTGTACTTACATCTTTTGTATTAGTAGCTTTATATGCACCAAGACCTATCATATCTAACTCAAGTTCATTAGCTTGTAATATTTCTACTTCATTATGAGTAGAAAGTCCTAAAAGTTTATCTTTTATTTTACTTCTAATTAATTTAATTGCAATTTTTTTATTTTTATGAACTTTATGAAAATCTTCTTGTCCTAAGTGAAGGCCATCAGCATACTCTATTAAGTTTAGTTTATCATTTATAATAATCGGCATTTCAAGCTTTGATTTTAAATATTTTATATTTTGTATTTGAATATTATCAGAGTTTATTTTATCTCTATATTGAATAAGTTTTACACTCTTATTTTTACAAATTTTTACAAACTGCTCTAAGCTAATATCTTTTTTATTTAACGTTTCATAATCACATAAAGCATAAATATTATTAAAAGAGGCTTTTAAACTTATGTTTAAAAGCTCTTCAAGTTTAGTAGGATTCATTAACTAGCTTGTGTTGATTCGCTATCTTTATAAAACATTGTTAAAAGATCACTTAAAGTTTTTTTCATTTTAGATCTATTTACAACCATATCAATAGAACCTTTTTCAAGTAAAAACTCTGCTCTTTGGAAACCTTCTGGTAAGTCTGCACCAATTGTTTGCTTAATAACTCTTTGTCCAGCAAAACCAATTAATGCACCAGGTTCAGCAATTATAATATCTCCTAAAAAGGCAAAAGAAGCAGATACCCCACCCATAGTAGGGTCTGTTAAAATTGAGATATAAGGTAAACCTAAAGCATCAAGTTTTTTAAGTGCTGCAGAAGTTTTTGCCATTTGCATAAGTGAAAAAGTTGATTCTTGCATTCTTGCACCACCTGAAGCAGAAACAATAATTAAACCTTGATGTTTTTCCATTGCTCTATTAACAGCTCTTACAATTTTTTCACCTTCAACAGAACCTAAACTTCCACCCATAAAAGCAAAATCAAATACTACTATTTGAACTGGTTTAGAGTTGATTGTACACTCTCCACTTACAACAGCAGAAGTTCTACCTGTTTTCTTTTGAGCTTCATCTACTCTTTTTTTGTATGACTTTTTATCAACAAAATTTAATGGATCGACTGGTTTTAACTCAGCATCATACTCTACAAAAGATCCCTCATCTGCTAAAATTTCTATTCTCTTTTTTGCACCAATTCTCATATGAAAATTACATTTAGGGCAAATATTATCTTGGTTTTCTACCTCTTTAAAAAACATTAAAGCACTACATTCAGGGCATTTAACCCAGTGTGAAGGAGCATCTTTTTTAGTTGGTTGCTCTTTTTTTCTATCAAATGATATTTTGCTAAACAAGTCTTTTAAATCCATTTTAAATCCTTTACTAAACTATTATATATAATTTATTTAATATTTTTAAATTTTTCAACTTCATCAAGTCTTTCCCATGGGTAATCACTTTGCCCCACTTGTCCTCTACTTGCTACATCAGCATAAAGGAATGTCTCTTCTGAAGGTTTATCTAATCCAAATTTTTCTGTAATCCATCTTGGAGTTAATGGATAGTTTTCCATTACAAATTTAGATAATTCATCATCATTTACACTTGTATATGTTCCCATTGTATCAACAGAAACTGATGTTGGTCTAGCTACTCCAATTGCATATGAGATTTGAACTACAGCTTTTTTTGCAAGACCTGCTGCAACAATCTGTTTTGCAATCCATCTTCCTGCATAAAGACCACTTCTATCAACTTTAGTATAATCTTTTGAACTTTGTGCTCCACCACCAATTGGTGCATATCCACCAAAAGAATCCACAATCAGTTTTCTTCCAGTTACTCCACTATCATGTAAGGATGAGTGAGAAACATATCTTCCTGTTGGATTAATATGAATTATAGTATTATCTTTATCATACATTGATGTTGGAAGACCAGTATCATCAATTAATCCTTGAATTAACTCTCTTACTTCTTCAATTGGCATACCATCAACAGATGGAGCACTAACTACAATAGTATGTATTTTTTGTGGTTTACAATTTTCAAAGTTTTCTTTAGTTCCATAATCAACTGTAACTTGTGTTTTAATATCCACACCAAGCTTGTGTTTATGGTTTAAAGCATAATTATATACTTTATCACAAAGCATTCTTGCATATGTGATTGCTGCTGGCATTAAATCTGCTGTTTCAGTTGAAGCAAATCCAAACATAATACCTTGGTCACCAGCACCAATTTCACCTGATTCTTGATCAACTCCTTGATTAATATCAGGACTTTGTTGATTTAATAATACTTTTACATTTACGTCATCAGGATGCAAGCACTGTTCTTTTGTAAAAGATGATTTTCCATCATATCCAATTTTTGCTAGGGCATCTTTAACTAACTTTTCATACCCTTCATCGCTTAAGTGATAATTTGATTTAACTTCACCACCAATTACTACATTTTTACCTGCAACAAACACTTCAGAAGCAACTCTACTATTGCTATCTTCAATTATTAACTTATCAACTATACTATCTGCAATAATATCAGCACACTTATCAGGGTGTCCTGGACTTACTACTTCAGAAGTGAATAAATATTGATTTTTGTTTTCCATTTTTGTTTTCCTCTTAGGTTTTCCATCTTTGTTTTCCATTATTTTTAATTACTATTACTGCTGCTTAAAAAATAACAAATATAGCAGCAAGTTGAATATTACTCTACGGTTACAGATTTAGCCAAATTTCTTGGCATATCTACATCATTACCTAATCTAATTGAAATTTCCATTGATAAAAGTTGTAATACAACTAACATCTCAAAAAACTCTAACATATAATGATTAGTTTTTTTAATCTTTATAAAATCATCACTTAATTCAAAGTCAAGTGGTGAAATTGAGCAAATTGTACTATCTCTAGCACTTAATTCTTCAACGTTTGACTTCACTTTTTCATAAAGAAGATTCTCAGGCATTAGTGCAATTGTAAATAACTCTGGATCAGCTAAAGCAATTGGACCATGTTTCATCTCACCAGAAGGATAACCTTCTGCATGTAAATAAGAAATCTCTTTAAGTTTTAAAGCTCCTTCTAAAGCTAAAGGATAAAATACATCCCTTCCTATAAAAAAGAACCCGTGACCGTGAAGGTACCTTTTTGATAATCTTCTTGTTTTTTCATGAATCTTATCATCAATTGTTAATGCTTTAGGAACTTCTCTTAAAGCTGTTAACTCTTTTTGCATCGTATCTTCACAAATAGAGTTTTTAATATTTGCAAAATATAAAGCTAACATCCAAAGTACAACTGTTTGAGTTGAAAATGCTTTTGTCGAAGCAACACCTTTTTCAATACCTGCTCGCGTTAAAATCGTATAATCAGCAAGTCTTGTCATAGATGAATTATCAACATTACAAATAACTAAAGTTTTAAGACCTGCATTTTTTGCCATCTTTAATACTTCTAAAGTATCTGCTGTTTCACCACTTTGTGAAATCACTATAAAAAGTGTATCTTTAGTCAATAAAGGTTGTTTATATCTAAATTCACTAGCAATTTCAACATTGCACTTAATCTTACTTAATCTTTCAAAAAGGTAAGATGATGTTATCCCTGCGTGATAACTCGTACCACAGGCACAAATTTTAATTTCATTGATTCCTTCTAAAATAGAGTCATCAATTTCATCAAATGAAGTTGTGTTATCATTTACTCTTCCAAGCATACAATCACTTACAACATCACTTTGTTCATAAATCTCTTTTTCCATAAAAAATCTAAAACCATCTTTTTGCGCATACTGTTTAGATTCAGGAAGCGTACTCCAAGTATAGTTATTACTAAAAAACTCTATTCCATCTGCACTTGCAATACCACCAACTTCATCTTCTAAATATACAACTTCTTTACATAGTCCTATTAAAGGAGCATCCGAAGATGAGAAAAGAATCTCCTTTTGCTCATTTCCCTTTGCTATAATAAGTGGACTTCCATGTTTAAAGAAAAAGATTTTTTCTGGAGCTGCTTTTGAAACTAAAAGAATAGAAAATGCACCTTTTAGTTTTGAAATTGTATCTTTAAAAGCTTGTTTTGAGTCATTAATTTTATTATTAATATTTTCAAATAAGTGAACTATAACTTCTGTATCAGTTTGAGATACAAACTTATGTCCTTGTTCTATTAATTCATCTTTTAACTCTTTATAGTTTTCAATTATTCCATTGTGAACCACATAAGAGTACTCTCCTAAATGAGGGTGTGCATTTAGCTCTGTTGGTTTACCATGTGTAGCCCATCTAGTATGCCCTATTCCTAAAGTAAACTCTTTTTGTAATACATCTTTTGTTTTTTGTTTTAAGTTTTCTAATTTTCCTAAAGCTTTGTATACATCAATGCCTTTAGCATTTAAAAGTGCAATTCCAGCAGAATCATACCCTCTGTACTCAAGCTCTTTAAGTCCATCAAGTAGCACTTTTGTAGTATTTTTTTCACCAATGTATCCAACTATTCCACACATATAATTTAAACCTTAATTTATAATTTGAAGCTAATATTTTACTAAAAAATTGCTAAATTTCTTCTTTTATATTATAAATGTTCCAAAAGCTTCTTATGAATTTTTTTATTTGTTGCAACAATATATTTATCTTTAAAAAGTCTATACTTTTTACCTTTTTCATTTGAAACTTTTCCTCCTGCTTCTGTAAGAATAATAATACCCGCACTTACATCCCAAGCTTTTAAATTCATTTCATAATAGCCTTCATAACTACCTCTTGCAACATAGCATAAATCAAGTGCAGCAGAACCTAATCTTCTAATATCTTGACAATTTGGCAAAACTTTTCTCATCTGTTTTATTACCATATTAAGGTCTTTTTCACAACTTCCATTACTATAAGGAAACCCTGTACTAATTAGTGCTTTTTGAAAAGTTTTTTGTTTAGAAACTTCTATTTTCTTACCATTTAAAAAAGCACCTTTATTAACTTTTGCATAATATAATTCATCTAAAATAGGATTATAAACAATTCCAATATAAGGTTTCTTATTTTTATAAACTCCAACTGAAATTGCAGTATGAGGAACTCTATTTACAAAATTTGTTGTTCCATCAATTGGATCTATAATAATTGAATTATCAAATTTTAAGCTATTATCATAAGACTCTTCAGCAATAACATTAAAATCTTTAAACTCTTCACTAAATCTTTTTTTCAAAAAGTTTTCAACTGCAACATCATACTTCGTCACAAGATCTTTTTTAGCTTTAAACCTTACATCTTTTTCATTATAATAGCCTTCAATTAATATTTTTGAAGCTTCTTTTATTATATTTATTAGTTTTCTTTTCATTTTTTTACCTAAAATTTTTGATTATTTTATCTAAGAATTATTATATATGACTAAATAATTTCAAACTTTATAAAAAAATAAAAAAGATTATGTTAAAACATTATTTATGAAAACTTTCCAAAAAATTGAAAATGAAACACTTTATTTTAGTTCATGTAAAGAGTGTGAGGCTCACTGCTGTAATGGAGAAATGGGTACACTATATGCTCAAATCATACTTGAAGACTTTGAAAAAGTATATAAAAAATTTCCAATACTTTTTATCTATGGAGAACTTGGCTATTTAAAACCTGTCATTTTACTTACTAATGGTAAAGAGTTTTGCAGATATGTAGAAAATAACCTTTGTTCAATTTATGAGAAAAGACCTTCTATTTGTAAAAATTATCCTTTAAGTGCACACTTAGATAACTCCATTTATATAGATAAAAATTGTCCTGCAGTAGGAGATAAAGGTACTACAATAGTTGAAAAAGGAAAAATCAATAAACAATTTAATAATTATAGTTTTTCAAATTATCAAGCACGATATATCAATACACATTTCTGCTTTGAAGAGATAAATAATAAAAACTATTTACAAAAAGCAATAACATTAAACAATATTAACTTCTATAAATTTATAAAAGATTTTGATGATAAATATGTTAACTATCATCTCAAGTCACTAAAGAATTTAGATGATTA
>NZ_NXIF01000063.1 GCF_002837275.1 Malaciobacter halophilus
ATCATCTATTGTTTTTGACATATTTGCTGTTAGTGTATTTGTCTTTTTTATACTTTTTTGCATAAACTCATCATCTAAATCTCCTACACTATATGCAAACTGTATATTTTGCATTACTAATCCTAATGCATTTAGTGGTTGTCTCCATTGATGAGCTATATTTCCTATCATCTCTCCCATTGCTGCTAACTTACTTTGTTGTATTAGTAACTGCTCTTGTTTTCTTTGTTTATCTATCTCTTCTTTTACTTTTTCATGTAACTGTTTTTGTATTTTATCTTGGTATGAAGTATGGATATATAAAATATATAATAATACTATAAATAAAGATGAGATTATTGTATTAAAAATCAATATCTGCTTTTGTCCTTTTAGATATATATCCTTTTTTTGTGAAACTTTTAGTGAAAACTTTATTTCATTATTATGATTGTAAAAATATAAATAAGAGTTAATATTTTTATCTTTTAGTATAGTATAAATACCTACTTTATGAAGATATTGACTTTTAATAAAATCATTTATTTTTTTTATTTTACTTTTGTCTACTTCTATTTTATTAAAAGTTGAAGAACTATTTAAACTACTAATTTTTAATCTTTTCCCTGCAAAGATATAACCTCTAATTTTACCAGTTGAATCTGTTTTTAAGATATTTGCTTTTACTGTATAAAAATATTCATTATTTATTTTTAGTATAGTTGCATGCTCTTCTTTATTGTATTTTTTTGTAAGATTACTAATAAAGTCGGATTTTTTTTCTTTTAATTTATAGGATTTATTAAAGTTTGAATAAACAGTTTCATAATTTAGATTCTGAAAAATCATAAAATCTAAACCTAAATCATGAAGAGTATTACTATTATTTCTAAAAAGGTCATAAATGTATTGTTGATTATTTGTATAGATAAAATCATATGTTTTATCCCATTTTGCATAATCATTAGTAATATTATAAATTGTTTGTAAATTATTATCTATTTTATTTATTAAAGAAGATAGATTTTTTTTATTTTCTCTTATTTCTAGTTTTTTGAAATCTTCTAAAAAGTAGTTATAACTTAAAATATTAAAAGTAATTAGGTATAAAATAAATATTATAAATATCAAATATTTATTTTTAAAAAATAGGTTCAATTTTTTTCCTTTCATTTATGTAAATTCTATCTTATTTATCTGTATTTATTTTAAGTTTAATATTAAATTTGCTTTAAGATTATTTTTAGATTTTTTCTGACTTTTTTAGACTATAATTATATAAAGATTTAAAAGTAGATTTATACTTAAAATCACTCTTTCCAAAATAGCATATATTAAAACTTCTTAAAGTATATGCTCAAATTTCAAATTAGTAGAGTAAAATGTATCAAATTAGTAATAAAATTTATTGTCCAAAAGAGATAATGCAGTTGCAAATGCCAACAAAATTGTTACCAAATCCATATTATGATTATCCTTTTTTAATCATTAAAGATTTTTTCTCAAAAGAGAATCTTCATCAATTAAATGAGATTTTAAGAGTTGATAAGGATGTAGAACAAGCAAAAGTTAGGAAAAAAGATATAAATATTATTGATAGAAAAATAGATAAATCAATTAGACAAACAAAAATACATAAACTTCCACATGAGTTTAAAACTTTGTATAAAAAACAGTTTATCTTTTATCAAAAACAAATAGAAGACTATTTTAGCTTGGCTTTGACAACTTCTACAAAACCACAAGTTTTAGAATATACAAAAGGTAGCTTTTATAAAGCTCATAGTGATGATTCAAATATGATACTAAAAAATAGCAAACTTGTAGGTTTTACTACTGTTGCACATCAAAGAAAGCTTACTACTGTACTTTTTCTAAGTGATGATTATGAAGGTGGTGAATTAGTTTTTAACTATTTATATGATGAAAATAAAAACATAATTAAACTAAGAGCAAATAGTGGTGATATGATAGTTTTTTTAAGCAATCCTGTATTTACTCATGAGGTTTTAGAAGTTACAAGTGGAAATAGATTCACACTTGTTCAGTGGCATGATGCACTTATAAATTAGGATAGAAAAACTTCTATCCTAAAAACTCAATAATATCAACAGCAGCAGTAGCACCATCACCAGCAGCACAAACCACCTGTTTAGCAGCATCAATTCTAACATCACCAGCAGCATAAAGACCAGGTAAAGAAGTTCTCATTTTTAAATCAACA
>NZ_NXIF01000064.1 GCF_002837275.1 Malaciobacter halophilus
AAAAATCACAGTACCAGCAGGAGTAACAGAGTTTACAATTACAACACCAACAGTAGATGATGCATTAAAAGAAGATACAGAATCGTATGAGATTTCTGTAGGTGGAGTAGATGCAACAGGAACAATCTTAGATAATGAGGTTTTAATAACTTTAGACTCTCCAAATGATGTAGATGAAAATGCTACTAAAGCTACATATACACTAAATGTTAATATTGCTCCACAAAGTGACTTAAAAGTAATAGTTAATATAAATGGAGAAACTAAAGAAGTTATTATCAAAGAAGGAGAAACTTCAGCAACATTTGATGTAGAAGTAAGAGAAGATGATAAATATAAAAATGAAGATGATGAATACAATGCAGAAATTGTAAGCCATGAGGGAGGTAATTATCAAGGTGAAGTTTCATATAATAACGAAGACAATACTTTTAAAGTAACAGATGATATAGATGCTATTGATGTAACAGTAACAGCAGTTGCAACTGCTCCAAAAGTTATTGATGTTGATACAGAATTTGGAGAAGCTACTGGTATTAATGTAACTGCTTATGATGTATATGGGAATGAAGGTACTTTATCTGTTGTGAAAGGAACAAATCACGATGGATTTGGTGTTCAAGGTAATACTTCAGGTTCAGGTGCAAGTTCAGAGTTAGGTCATGGAAATAATGGGGTTAGTGAAAAAATAGTTTTTGATTTTACTAATGATGCTGATTCATTAGATGTAGCTTTTGCTTGGAGACATAATGGAGAGACAGCAAGAGTTACATTTTTTAATGATACAGAAGAGTTAGGGTATGCAGAAGTTACTGGAGGTGGTTCTAGTACGGATGCAACTGTTAATTATTATGATGTAAATGGTAATTTATTAAAATCAGTTCAAGCTCAAGGTGGAACAGATAGAGTTGATTTATCTTATACTTTTGAATTTCCAGATGCAAATGGTGAACCAACTGCTTTTGATAAAGTAGAGTTTAGTGCACCAGGGCATGATGATGATTATTTAATAAATGAAATCTCATATACAGAAGTTATTGACCCAGAGATTACAAATATTAATACATCTGAAGGTAAAGTTACATTTAATATTCAAGTAGATGAAAACTATCCACCTCAAGGTCAAGCAAAAGCTATTGTTGAAGTAAATGGACAAGAGTATGAGGTTGATTTAAATGCTACTGGAAGAGGTGTACTAACTGTTGATGCAAAAGATTTTGATGATTTATCTGATATTAATATTGTTGTAAAAGAGATTGTTGGTGGAAATTATGAAAAAGTAAATGGAACTGATAGTTCATTTGATTTAAGTGATTCTTTCAAAGATGATTTAAGTTCAACAAATGATAATATTGTTGTTACAGAAGATACAACATATGTATTAACAGAAACAGATTTTGGTGAGCTTGGAAAAGATGTAAGGGAGTTTAAAATTACACAAATTCCTGAAAATGGAACTTTATACTATAAAGTAACAAGTGGACAAACAGTTATTGATAAAGAGGGTAATACTTATGTGGTTACAGAAGATACAACAATTGAAATTGCAGAAAATCAAGTTATCTCTTTAGCTGACATTGCTTCTGGAAAAGTTACTTTTGAACCTGATTCAAATAGTGATGAAGATGGTAGTTTTAAATTTGAAGTTTCAGATGGAACTACATGGCATGATGAGGAGTATACAACATCAGTTGAAGTAAAAGCAGTAGCAGATGCACCAACTGCTTCAATTTCTGTTAGTAATGCAACTATAATAGTTGATAATTCAGACTTTGATTATGATAGTTATGTTCAAGAATTAAAAGACAATTCTGATACATATATTGAAGGTACTGAATCACATGGTGATTATTTATCAGCAGATAGATTTAACAATACTGATGATTTTATTGATGGAAAAGACTTATCTGATAATATGATAGGTTATGATGGGGATGATGTATTCTTAGGACAAGAAGGAGATGATTCTATTTATGGAGGACATGAAGGAGCATTACCTTCTGTTTCAGATGGAACTGATACTGTAATATACAGAGGTAATTTTGATGATTATAAAATTACATTTATTAGTGATGGTTCAAATGTTAGAATAAATGTAATTGATACTAGATATGATGCATCTAAAGGTTGGTCTCATCCTGACAATCAAGGTTTAGATACTTATGAAATGGGTGATAATTTATATAGTATTGAAAAATTAGTATTTAAAGATGGTGTTTATGATGTTATTGATGGAGAACTTGTAAAAGAGGGAACAAAAACATTTGAGTATGATGTAGATATTAGTGCTGCATTAACTGATACAGATGGAAGTGAAACATTAAGTGTAAAAATTGATGGAGTTCCTGAGGGTGCTACACTTGAAAGTATAGATGATACTTATACTATTACAAAAAATAGTGATGGTTCATATAGTGTAGAAGTTCCATCAGATGCAACATCTATAAGTGACAATTTAAAATTAAAAGTTCCTGAAGATAGTGCAGGTGATTTTAATCTAACTATTACAGCAAGAGCAAGTGAATCAAATGATAATGAAGATGGAACAAACTATAAAGAAACAACAAACAGTGATGCAGTTCCTTTTGCACAAGATGAATCACAAGTATTGGATTTTGGAGATACATATAGTAAAACAGATGAAAATATTGTAATTGTTTTAGATATTTCAGGAAGTATGGATGATTATGTTCAACAAGAAGACGGTTCATGGATAACTAGATTACAATTAGCAAAAGATGCTTTACAAAATATGATAGATACATATAAAGAGTTTTCAAATGTAAAAATTAATTTAACTTCTTTTGCAAGAACTGCAGATGATTTAGATGATTCAACATATGTAGATGGTGAGTGGGTATCTCCTATTGATGGTTGGTATAGTCCAGAAGATGCATTAAAAGTTATAAATAAATTTGATGCAGGTGGTGGTACAAACTATGAAGATGCACTAGAAGAGACATATTCAAACTATACTCCTCCTACAAATGGAGAAAAAGCAACAGTTTATTTCATCTCTGATGGTAAACCAAGTGTTGAAAATAATGATGGTTGGTATGATGAATATGGAATTATTGATAGTAAATACTTAGAAAACTGGAAAGACTTTTTAGAAAACAATGCTAAAGAGTTAAATGTAATAGGAATAGGTAAAGGTATTACAGATACTACTTATTTAGATAAAGTTGCACAAGATGTTGGTAATGTAAAAACAAATGTGACAATCATAGAAGATGAAAATGATTTAAAAGATAGACTTGTTGAGAATGTTTATAAAAAAATTGAAGGAAATATTTTAGATAATATATCTGGAGGTGATGGTGAAATTTCTGTTGAGTCAATTGTTGTAGATGGAAATATCTATACAATAGATGATGCATCAAATAATATTGTTACAATCTTAACTAGTTCAGGAGCTACTTTAGATTTTAATTTCCAAACAGGAGATTATAGCTTTGGTGGAAAATTTAATGATATAAAAGAGTTTACAGAAAGCTTTGTAGTAAATACTCAAGATGAAGATGGAGATAAAGCAAGTGTAAAAGTAAACATTAATATTGAAAATAATATTGATGATACTGTAACTACTCCAAGATTAGATTTTAGTGTAGAAGATAATGGTAGCCAAGTAATTAGTCATGATTATGATTATGTGAAACATGACAGTGATTATTATGGAGAAAGATATACAAATGAGGCTGAGTATATAAAATATAATGATGATGTAAAAGGTATAGTTCAAACATTTGGTGGAGATGATGTTGTTTATGTTGGAGATGATATTAAAGACAATGGAACTATATATTTAGGTAATGGAGATGACTTTATTACAGTTGAAGACAAAGTTTCTGGTTATGTATTTGGTGGAGAAGGTAATGATTCAATATATTTAAAAGATTATACATATAGTGATTATTATTACAATAAAGATTATATTCAAAGTCATATTAAAGATTTTGAAAACATTAAATTTAAAGATGGACACATCATAGGTGATTCAAATGCATTTAATAGTTCACCAATGAGTACAACTGTTTATAATTACACTATTGTATTAGCAGCTGTATTAGCTGATAAAGATGGAAGTGAAACATTGTCAAATATTACAATTGAAAATTTACCTTCATCAATCACTAGTATAAAAGATAGTAGTGGAAATGAATATACTGTTTCTAATGGAACAGTATCTTTACCATCAAATGAAGGTTTACAACAAGAATACACAGTTGTATCATCAACAGAATTATCTAACACAGAAATTAATTCAATGAAAGCAAGTGTAACTTCAACAGAATCTTTAAATGGTGAGCAAAAAACTACTGAAACAACTGCAAAACTTGAAGTAGAAGAGTCTTCAAATATGATTGGTACTGATGCAGATGAAAGATTTGATTCACATGGTTCAAATGCAAATATTAATGCAGGTGCAGGTGATGATGAGATTATTTATCATGAAGGAGATATTGTTGATGCAGGTGAGGGGGAAGATACTTTAAAAGTATTAAATGATGAAGATATAGACTTGTCAAATATTTCAACAAAAGTTGATAATATTGAAGCTATTGATTTAACAAATGATTTAGCAAATCATATTATTGTTGATGAACAAAGTATTGAAGATTTAACAGATGATGAAAATATCTTAAAAATCTTTGGTGATGAGTCTGGAGAAGATAGTGTAAGACTTGAAGGTAACTGGACTAAATCTGATACTACAGAAGAGATTGATGGAGAAAGATTTAGTGTTTATGAAGGAACAAGTGGGAATTCAAATATTAAAATTTTAATTGATGAAGATGTTTCAGTTGACCCTGATATTTAAAAAAGAAGAAGTTTTAACTTCTTCTTTTTCTTTTGTATCTCTTCTAATCTGAAATGCTTCATATTTTTTTTAAAGCTTTTTAGATATAATCAGCACTACTTTAAATAAAACTTCAACAAAATAGGAAAATTATGTCGAAAGAATTACTCCAAAAACAGGCTAATACAATTAGATTTTTAGCTGCTGATATGGTTCAACAAGCAAACTCAGGACATCCAGGTGCACCAATGGGACTTGCAGATATTGCTACAGTATTAAGTAATCACTTAAATATAAACCCTTCAAATGATAAATGGCTAAATAGAGATAGATTGGTATTTAGTGGTGGTCATGCAACAGGGCTTGTTTACTCACTTCTTCATTTATGGGGATTTGATGTAAGTATTTCAGATATTAAGAATTTTAGACAACATAACTCTAAAACACCAGGTCATCCAGAATATGGTCATACTCATGGAATTGAAATTACTACAGGTCCTTTAGGACAAGGTATTGCAAATGCCGTTGGTTTTTCGATGGCTTCAAAATATGCTCAAAATATATTAGGAAAAGATGTAATTAATCATAATGTTTATTGTTTATGTGGAGATGGAGATTTACAAGAAGGTATCTCTTATGAAGCATGTGCAACAGCAGGACATTTAGGATTAGATAATCTAGTTATTATTTATGATTCAAACTCAATTACAATTGAAGGAGATACTTCTATTGCATGGAGCGAAAATGTTAAGAAAAGATTTGATGCTATTAATTTCGAAGTAATTGAAATTGATGGACATAACTTTACACAAATAGATACAGCATTAAGTAAAGCAAAAGAAGCAACTAAACCAGTTCTTATTATTGCAAAAACTGCTATTGGTAAAGGTGCAGCTACACTTGAAGGAAGTCATCATACTCATGGAGCACCTTTAGGTGAAGATGAAATAAGAGCATCAAAACAAAAAGCAGGATTCAACCCAGATGAGAAGTTTGTTGTTCCTTATGATATTAAAGGTGCATTTGATAAATTAATCAAAGGTGTTGAAGCTGAAAATGAATGGAATGAATCTTTAAGTGATGAAATAAAAACAAAAATAGAAGAGCTTAAAAATCCTAATTTTGATGCAATCTCTTATCCAGAATTTGAAGAAGGAACAAGTGTAGCAACAAGAAGTTCAAATCACAAAATATTAAATGCAATAGCAAAAGCAATTCCAGGATTTTTAGGAGGAAGTGCAGACTTAGCTCCTTCAAATAAAACTGAACTTTTAGATATGGGTGATTTCCCAACAGGAAGAAATATACATTTTGGAATAAAAGAGCATGCAATGGCATCTATTTGTAATGCTATGAATTTATATGGATTATTTAGAGTTTATAGTGCTACATTTTTTGTATTTTCTGATTATTTAAAACCAAGTGCAAGAATTGCTGCATTATCAAATATTCCACATCATTTTATTTGGACACATGATTCAATAGGTGTTGGAGAAGATGGTCCAACACATCAACCAATTGAACATTTAACTCAATTTAGAGCACTACCTAATTTTTATGTATTTAGACCAGCTGATGCAACAGAAAATGTTGATTGTTGGAAAGTTGCTTTAAAATTAAATGCTCCAAGTGCTTTTGTTTGTTCAAGACAAAATTTAGAAGTTCTTAAATCAAATAAAGAGTTTGGTGATGTATCAAATGGTGCTTACTTACTTAAAAAAAGAGAAGGTGCAACTGTTACAATTATGGCAAGTGGTAGTGAAGTAATGTTAGCACTTAAAACAGGTTGTGCTTTAGAAAAAGATGGAATATTAGCAAATATTGTATCTGTTCCTTGTTTTGATTTATTAGTTGAACAAGATAAAGAGTATATCTCTAATATAATCGATAAAAATACAAAAGTTTTTGCAGTAGAAGCAGCTAGAGCTTTAGAATATTATAAATATGCAGATGTTGTTTATGGTATGGATAGTTTTGGTGCAAGTGCTCCTGCAAAAGATTTATTCGAAGAGTTTGGATTTACAATTGACTCTTTAAAAGAAAAAATAAAAAATGACTTATAAAAAATAGATAGGAAAATCCTATCTATTTTACTACTTTTTACTACTTTTAGCTAAAAAAATCAAGAAAATTAGAAAAAAACAATAAAATGAATGAATATTTATTAAAGTTCACTTTTAGTTCATTTTAGAGGTATAGAATTTCAATAAGTGAAAAATTAAACCAATAAAAAAATTAAGACTTAGTTTTTCAAAATTATCTAAAGGATATATTATGACTAAAAGAATGGAACACGATTTAATTGGTGACAGAGAGATCGATAACGAACTATATTATGGAGTGCAAACAGCAAGAGCACAAGAGAATTTCCATATAACAGGAGTAACATTATCACAATTTCCAACATTTATAACATCATTAGCAAAAGTAAAAAAAGCTTGTGCATTAGCAAACTATAATCTAAACTTATTAGAAGAGCACAAAAAGAATGCAATATGTGAAGCTTGTGATGAGATAATAAATGGATCATTACATGACCAATTTGTAGTGGATGTAATTCAAGGAGGAGCAGGAACTTCAACAAATATGAACGCAAATGAAGTAATTGCAAATAGAGCCTTAGAGATACTTGGACATGAGAAAGGTGAATACCAACATTTACACCCAAATAATGATGTAAATAAATCACAATCAACAAACGATTCATACCCAACAGCATTTAGAATAGCATTATTTGAGAAACTATATGAATTAGTAGACTCAATGAAAGTACTAAGAAAATCATGCATGGTAAAAGCAGAAGAGTTTAAAGATGTGATAAAAATGGGAAGAACACAATTACAAGATGCAGTACCAATGACATTAGGACAAGAGTTCCATTCATATGTAACAATGATAGATGAAGATATAGAAAGACTAATCGGAGCACAACAACTAGTAAGAGAGATGAACTTAGGTGCAACAGCAATAGGAACAGGGATTAACTCACATCCAGAATATGCACATGAAGTGGAACAAAGATTACAAGAAGTAACAGGAAGACCATTTGTAACAGCAAAAGATTTAGTGGAAGCAACACAAGATACAGGAGCATATGTACAAATATCAGGAGTGCTAAAAAGAGTAGCAATTAAAATTTCAAAAATATGTAATGATTTAAGACTATTAAGTAGTGGACCAAGAACAGGATTAAATGAGATTAACCTACCTGCAATGCAACCAGGGTCATCAATAATGCCAGGGAAAGTAAATCCAGTAATTCCAGAAGTAGTAAATCAAGTAGCATTCCAAGTAATAGGAGCAGATGTGACAATTACAATGGCAAGTGAAGGAGGACAATTACAATTAAATGTATTCGAACCAGTAATCGCATATAACTTATTTAACTCAATAAATATGATGAAAAATGCATTTGAGACACTATCAGAGAAATGTATAGATGGAATAACAGCAAATGAAGAGCATTGTAAAAGTTTAGTGTTAAATAGTATAGGATTAGTAACAGCATTGAATCCATATATAGGATATGAGAATTCAACAAATGTAGCAAAAGAGGCACTAGAGTCAGGAAGGTCAGTTTATGACATAGTATTAGAGAAACAGCTATTAACACAAAGTGAACTTGATGAAATTATTAAACCTGAAAATATGATTAAACCAAGAATGGTAAGTAAAAAACAATAAAATATCTTTTTTTGATAGTACCTTATATTAACTTATAATATTTGGTACTATCTTATAAACACTTTGCTAGCATAATTTTAATATAATATCGAAAAAAGATATTATTATGGAAGCATTCAAAATCTCATTAGCACTACTAACAATTATTGCAGTTGTATACTTTTTAGTAAAAAAGTATGATACTAAACTAGTTTTACTAGTTGCTGGGGTTTTTATGGCTTTAGTTGCATTAGAGCCAATGACAGCATTTAATTCCTTTGCAAATAGAATGGCCACAGATGGTCTTATTCAAGCAATATGTTCTGTTTTAGGTTTTGCAGCAGTTATGAAAATTACTGGTTGTGATAAACATATGATTAATATGCTAGCAGGGGTATTAAAAAGAACAGGAATTTTTTTAGTTCCTGTAGCTACACTTTTAACTTTTACAATTAATATTGCTGTTCCCTCTGCATCTGGTTGTGCAGCGGCTATTGGAGCCATTTTTATTCCTTTACTAATTCACTCTGGTGTAAGCCCTGTTATGGCAGCAGCAGCAGTTTTTAGTGGAACTTACGGAAGTATTTTAAGTCCTGGATTATCCCATAATATATTCGTAGCAAAATTAGCAAATATACCAGTATTAGAAGTAATTAATGCACATAAAATGGCAACAATATCAAGTATAGTAGTAGCAGCAATTACATTAGGTATAGTAGCAATATACTTAAAAGAGCATAAAGGTTATGTAAGT
>NZ_NXIF01000065.1 GCF_002837275.1 Malaciobacter halophilus
CCTCCTGATTTTGTAGCATTTTTTACATACCCTGTCCATATCTCACCTCTTTGTATTGTTTCCCATAAACTTTTAAAGGCTTTTTTGGGCATGTCTTTATGTCTTACCATATTATGTGGTTGTCCCATTAACTCTTCTAGGCTATACTCCGCTATTTTACAAAAATCATCATTTGCAAATGATATTATACCTTTTTCATTTGTTTCACTTACTAAAAATGCATATTCATCTAATACTGTTTCTTGTCCTGCTGCCATATTTAGCTCCGTTAAAATTGTTTACTTTTGGCATCATTTACTAACTCTTTTGCCATTGTTGATACTTCTGATGCTATATTTGATATTTGTGTTGCTTCACTTGCGTTCTCTTGTGTTACTCTATCTAACATTGTTATTGTATCATTTATCTGTTCGATTCCTGTCATTTGCTCTTTTGAAGCTGCACTTACATTTTCTATTATATGAATTGTTTCATTTATATGTGTATTTAACTCTTCATACCCTTTTATCATATCATCTGATATTACTTTCCCTTCACTTGCTTTAGTTGTTGCATTTTCTACTAAATCTTTTATCTCTTTTGCTGCTTGGGCACTTCTACTTGCTAAGTTTCGCACTTCTTGTGCTACTACTGCAAAGCCTTTTCCTG
>NZ_NXIF01000066.1 GCF_002837275.1 Malaciobacter halophilus
GGAACTCAAATACAATGAAAAGTTCAATGAATAACCTAGCAGCAAAAGCAAATGAACAAGCAGCAAGCCTAGAACAAACAGCAGCAGCAGTAGAAGAGATAACATCAATAACAAGAAATAATGCAGATAATGCAAATAAAATGGCAGAACTAAGTACAACAGTAAGAGGCTCAGTAACAAATGGAAGAGAGTTAGCAAGTAAAACAGCAGGGTCAATGGATGAAATAAATGAACAAGTAAGTTCAATAAATGAAGCAATAACAGTAATAGACCAAATAGCATTCCAAACAAATATCTTAAGCTTAAATGCAGCAGTAGAAGCAGCAACAGCAGGAGA
>NZ_NXIF01000067.1 GCF_002837275.1 Malaciobacter halophilus
AAATAGTTTATAGACTACTTTATATAAAAAGCTCTATTTTATTCTCTTTTATAGAAACTCTTTATATGAAATATAAACTCTTCATCTTAACTTTATTTTATAAAAAAATCATATTTCACTTCATTGTTTCACGTGAAACAATAATTAAATCTTACAACATATAAATATTTTATTATTAAAAGAATTTTAGTTTCATAAAAGCAGAAATAGGGTAGAAAAAGGGTATAATCAAACTAATAAAAGATGTAAAAGAAAGGTAAGAATGCAATCAATATATGACTTTACATTAGATGAATTAAAAGAACAATTAAAACCATCTTTTAGAGCAAAACAAGTTTATAACTGGTTATATAAAAAGTATGCCTCTTCATATGATGAAATGAAGAATATACCAAATGATTTAAAAGATAAATTAAAGAAAAACTATGCTTTAGATATTATGAAAATAGTTAAAAAAGAGAAAAGTTTAGATGGAAGCATAAAATATCTTTTTCAACTTCATGATGGACTTACAGTTGAAGCTGTTTTACTTTTAATGAAAAAGAAAAAAGTAAATGATGAAGGTATAATAGAAAGAAGCGAGAAATATACTGTATGCATTTCATCACAAGTAGGATGCAAAGTAGGGTGTACTTTTTGCTTAACTGCTAAAGGTGGTTTTGTAAGAAATTTAAGTGTTGGAGAGTATATAGCTCAGATTGTTAATATCAAAAGAGATAACAATATCCCTGAAAACAAATCACTAAATATTGTATATATGGGAATGGGTGAACCACTTGATAATTATAAAAATTTTGTAAAAGCAGTAAAGGTATTTAGTGAACTTGATGGTTTAGCAATTAGTAGAAGAAGACAAACTGTTTCAACATCTGGAATAAGTAGTAAGATTGAAAAATTAGGTAAAGAAGATTTAGGAATACAACTTGCTATATCTTTACATGCAGTTGATGATGAATTAAGAAGTGAACTTATTCCAATGAATAAAGCTTACAATATTGAAAGTATCATTCAAGCAGTAAGAAATTTTCCAGTTGATACAAGAAAAAAAGTTATGTTTGAATATTTAGTAATAAAAGATAAAAATGATGACATAGCTTCAGCAGAAAAACTTTTAAAACTATTAAATGGAATCAAAGCAAAAGTAAATCTAATATACTTTAATCCGTATCCAGGAACACCATATCAAAGACCAGAAAGTAAAGATATGGTAAAATTCCAAGAGTATTTAATAAATAAAGGATTGCTTTGTACTATTAGAGAATCAAAAGGTCTTGATATCTCAGCAGCATGTGGTCAATTAAAAGAAAAGGAAGCAAATGGAAGCTCTTGATATTGCAATGATAGTGTTTATTAGTGGTGTTGCGATAGTTACAGCAATTGGATTTTTTAGAAGTAATAAAAATAAGGATGAAAAATAATGGCAGTTACAAGATTTGCACCAAGTCCAACAGGGTATTTACATATTGGTGGATTAAGAACAGCTTTATATAGTTATTTATGGGCAAGAAAAACAAATGGTGAATTTAGATTAAGAATTGAAGATACAGACACTCAAAGAAATAATGATGAAGCAATGAAAGCAATTTTAGAAGCTTTTAATTGGGTTGGATTAAATTATGATGGTGAAGTAGAGTATCAATCAAAAAGAATGGAAATTTATAAAAAATATATTCAACAGCTTTTAGATGAAGGAAAAGCTTACTATTGCTATATGAGTAAAGATGAGCTTGAAGCCTTAAGAGAAGAGCAAATGGCAAATAAACAAACTCCAAGATATGATGGAAGATATAGAGATTTTACAGGTACACCTCCAAGTGATATTGAACCAGTTGTAAGAATAAAAGCTCCTTTAGAAGGTAAAATAACTTTTGTTGATGGCGTAAAATCTATTATGAATATAAACTGCAATGAAGTAGATGATTTTATTATTGCAAGAAGTAATGGAAATCCAACTTACAATTTTGTTGTTGCAATTGATGATGCATTAATGGGAATAACTGATGTAATAAGAGGAGATGACCATTTAACAAATACTGCAAAACAGATTATAATTTATGAAGCACTTGGATTTGATATACCAAAATTCTATCATGTTCCAATGATTAATAATCCACAAGGTAAAAAACTATCGAAAAGAGATGGTGCTATGGATGTTATGGAATATAAAAGACAAGGGTACTTACCAGAAGCATTATTAAATTTTTTAGTAAGACTTGGATGGTCAAATAAAGACCAAGAGATATTCTCAATGGAAGAGATGTTAGAGCTATTTGACCCATCAAATATAAATAAATCTGCATCATCATATAATCAAGAAAAATTGTTATGGTTAAATGCACACTATATTAAAAATGTATCAAATGATAGATTAGCAAAAGAGTTAGAATTTTTTGATTGTTATTTAAATGGACATGATAAAAAAGAGATGCTTCTTGATTTATCAAAAGAGAGAGCACAAACATTAGTTGAATTAAAAGATGCAGTAAATAAGATTATAAATAGACCAACTGAGTATGAAGTAAAAGGTGTAAAAAAGTTTATTAAAGAAGATACACCAAAATTTTTAGACGCATACTTAAAAACACTAGAAGAGAAAAAAGAGTCTTTACATTTAGCTTGCGATTATGAAGAGATTACAAAACCTTTTATTAAAGAGTTTGAACTAAAATTTCCTCAACTATTTCAACCAATAAGAATAGCACTTACTGGTGGAACACAAGCTCCTTCTGTTTATGATATTATGGCAATACTTGGATATAATGAAGTAAACTTAAGAGTAAGAACTGCATTAGATAAAAACTTTAATAAAGAACTATAAAAAAATAAAGAGTTTAAAACTCTTTATTTTTATGCTCTTCACCCCACAAATATAACTGTTTTAAAATTGGCTTTAAACTCTTTCCATATTCACTTAATGAATATTCTACTTTTGGTGGGATTTCTGGATAAACAACTCTATTTATCACACCATGAGACTCTAACTCTTTTAGTTTTTGAGACAACATTTTTTGTGTAATTTTTGGCATTAATTTTTGTAGCTGATTAAATCTTTTTGTATCCCTTCTTAAATACCAAAGAATTAATATTTTCCATTTTCCATCTATTACATCAAGGGCAGTTTCAACTGGACATTTTTCATTATCTTTATCTATTATCATATCAATATCTTTATTCATTTATATAACCTCTTTAGTATCTTTTTTGAAACTATATATCTTTTATGTAAGCTCTTGTGCTTCTTATTTATTTTAGCTAAACTTTTTTAAATCGTTTAAAAAAAGGAAAATTAATGAAAGCGTTTGTAGTAGAAAAAACTGAAGAGAAAAAATTTATTAGTTCTATAAAAGATATTGATATTCCAAAAATAGAAAAAGATGAAGTACTTATAAAGGCTTCTTACTCTTCTTTAAACTTCAAAGATGCATTAAGTTCAATTGGAAATCCTGGTGTAACAAGAGTATTTCCACACGTAACAGGTATAGATGTATCAGGAGAAGTTATTCAATCTAATAGCAAAAATTTTAAAAAAGAAGATAAAGTAGTTGTAACAGGATATGATTTAGGAATGAATACAAATGGAGGTCATCAAGAGTATGTTAAAGTTCCAGCATCTTGGGTTATAAAAATTCCTCAAGGACTAGATGAAAAAGAGATTATGATTTATGGAACAGCTGGATTAACAGCAGCACTTAGCATAAATGAACTTCAACAAAACTCTATAAATAGTGGTAAAGTTTTAGTTACAGGAGCAACAGGAGGAGTAGGAAGTATTGCTGTATCAATTTTAAATAAACTTGGGTATGAAGTAACTACAATAACAGGCAAAAGAGATAAAATAGAGTTTTTAAAATCCCTTGGAGCTAAAGAAGTAATATTAAGAGAAGAATTTGATATTGATAATAAAAAACCAATGTTAAGTGAAGTTTATGATGCAGTTGTTGATACAGTTGGTGGTCAATATCTAGCTCATGCATTAAAACAACTTAAGCATAGTGGAGTTGCTACTTGTTGTGGATTAACATCTTCTCATGAACTAAATACAAATGTTTTTCCATTTATTTTAAGAGGAGTAAGACTTATAGGAATTGATTCAGTTGAAATACCTTTAGAAAAAAAGCAGTATATTTGGAATAAAATAGCCTCAGAATATAAAGTCTCAAATATAAATAATTTAGTTACTCAAATCTCTTTAGAAGATATAAAAGCGACATACGAAAAAATGCTAAACTCAAAAGTAAGCGGAAGATACTTAGTAAAAATAGATTAAACTAATTAAGTTTAATCTATTACACAATTTGCATCTTCATCAAACTTTAGACCAATTTCATTATTAGTTGCATACTCTTTTCCCCAATCATGTAATTGATATAAAATAGGGATTAATTTCTCTCCAGCTTTTGTTAATTTATATTCTACTTTTGGAGGAACTACTGGATATACAACTCTTTTAACTATTCCAACTTCTTCTAATTCTCTTAGTTGTTGAGTTAACATTTTTTGAGAGATATTAGGGATTAGACGCATTAACTCACCATTTCTTTTAACATCTTTTTTTAAAGCCCAAAGAACCATACCTTTCCATTTTCCACCAATAATATCAGTAGCAAGTTGAAAAAAACAGTTATACTTTTTATTTGATTCCATTAGAAAGCCTTTTAGTTTTTTATATTTTACTCCTTAATATTTTAATAGTTACTTAAAAGTTACTATAAAACTGAAAAGTACATACTTGACATTTAGTTTCTAAATAGATAAAATTTTGCTATTATAAAAAAATATGAAAAATAATAAAGGAAAATTATGGGAAAATATATAGATTTAACAGCAGAAAACTTTGATTCAACAGTAGCAAATGGTGTATCATTAGTTGATTTTTGGGCACCATGGTGCGGACCTTGTAGAATGTTAGCTCCTGTTATTGAAGAATTAGGTGAAGAGTTTGATGGAAAAGCAAATATTTGTAAAGTAAATACTGATGAACAACAAGACTTAGCAGTAAAATATGGAATTAGATCTATTCCAACAATTATTTTTATGAAAGATGGTGAGATTGTTGATCAAATGGTTGGAGCTACTTCAAAACAAGCATTAATAGAAAAATTAAATTCACTTTCATAAAAAAAGGGCTTATGCCCTTTTATAGAATCCAAAGTATAATAAACCTCACAAAAAACCTAAAATATAAACAAACTTTCGATAAAATACAAATACTTACTGTATATATAGGGAAATTCAAATGCAACAATTTTTAGAACAATCAAAAAAAATTAGTAGAGAAATAGCCACTTTAAGTGGAGAAGTTAAAAATAAAGTACTAAATGAGATGGCTGATGCATTAATTGAACATTGCGATTTTATTGTTCATAATAATAGTAAAGATATGCAAGCAGCAGAACAAAATAATCTAAGTTACGATTTAAAAGATAGACTATTACTAACAAAAGATAGAGTAAAAGCTATGGCTGAAGCTATAAAACAAATAGCTTCACTTAAAGAACCAGTAGGAAGAACTCTTGATGGCTGGGTTACAGAAAATGGTTTAAATATACAAAAAGTATCTATTCCTATTGGAGTAATTGGTATTATTTATGAAAGTCGTCCAAATGTTACAAGCGATACAGCTGCACTATGTTTTAAAAGTGGAAATGTTTGTATATTAAAAGGTGGAAAAGAGGCACAAAATAGTAACAAGGCAATTGCAGATATTCTAAGAAATGTATTAGCAGTAAATAAACTTCCCGAACAAGCAATTTCACTACTACCTAACTCTACAAGAGAGGGTGTAGCAGAGTTTATAAAGCAAGATAAATATGTTGATTTACTTGTACCAAGAGGTGGAGAAGCACTAATTAAATATATAAGTGCAAATTCAATTATACCTGTTGTAAAACACGATAAGGGTTTATGTCATACTTATATAGATAAGTTTGCAGATGGTAAAAAGGCAATAGATATTGCAATTAATGCAAAATGTCAAAGGCCAGGGGTATGTAATGCTATGGAGACTTTATTAGTACATAAAGATGTAGCAAATTATGTATTGCCACCACTACATGAAAATTTTATTAGTAAAAATACTCAGCTTAGAGGTTGTGAAGAAACAATAAAATATATTGATATACCATGTGCAACACAAGAAGACTATGATACGGAGTATTTAGCCAATATTCTATCAATAAAAGTAGTAAAAGATGTAACTGATGCAATTAATCATATAAATAAGCATGGTTCTGGTCACTCTGAGTGTATAATTAGTGAAAACTACTCAACTGTTAATAAGTTTTTAAATGAAGTAGATGCAGCTTGTGTATATGCAAATGCAAGTACAAGATTTACTGATGGTGGAGCTTTTGGACTAGGTGCTGAAGTTGGTATCTCTACAAACAAACTTCACTCAAGAGGTCCTATGGGAATAAATGACCTTACAACATTTAAATACAAAATTTATGGAGATGGACAAATTAGATAAATTTATCTAATTTGTCACTTTTTTCTCACTTTTTCTTTTAGAGCTTACTTTTTTGCCACCAAATGTCACTAAAGTGTTATTAAATATTTTAGGAGGCTTTTATGAGTTATGCAAAAAAGAGATATTTAAACTTCTTTGCAATTACAGTTTTTACTTTGGTATTACCATTTATAACAATAAATGGAAACCATATGCTATTACTATCTTTTGATAGAATGGAGTTTCACTTTGTAGGTTTTGCTTTTGAGATGCAAGAACTTTATATAATGCCATTTTTACTTATGATTTTATTTATTGGTATTTTTGCAACAACTGCAATAGGTGGAAGAGTTTGGTGTGGTTGGGCCTGTCCACAAACTATTTTTAGAGTTATTTATAGAGATTTAATTGAAGGAAAAATCTTCAATCTAAGAAGAGTTAAGAATAAACAAAAAAAAGTTGATTATACAAAAACAGAAAATAAAATAAAAAAAGTTTTCTCTATAACTCTTTTTGGTATGTTATGTCTAATAATTGCAACAAACTTTATGTGGTATTTTGTTCCACCAGAAGATTTCTTTAGATATATGAAAGAGCCTGATGAACATGTGTTTATGGTAATGTTCATAGTAACAGTTGCACTATTTTTAGTATATGATATAGTTTTTACAAAAGAGCATTTTTGTACTTATGTATGTCCTTACTCTAGAATTCAATCAGTTTTATATGATGACAATACTATTCAAGCTATTTATGATACAAATAGAGGAGGGAATATTTATGAAAATGGTGAAAAAACTATATTTAAAGCTAAACAGCTACAAGAACATGAAGAGTGTACAGCTTGTGAAGCTTGTGTAAAAATCTGTCCTACAGGAATTGATATTAGAAAAGGTCTTCAAGTTGAGTGTATTAACTGCTTAGAGTGTGTAGATGCTTGTACAGATGTAATGGGTAAACTTGGTAAAAAAACACTTGTACATTGGGGAAGTACAAATGAAGTATTAAAAGATAAAAAAACAGAATTTTTTAGTATGAGAAACATTATGTATTATGTTGCCATTGCTATATGTTTTGTTTTATTAGTTGTATCAGCTTCAAAAAAAGAGTATTTTCTATTAAATGTAAATAAAACTACTAAACTTTATGATATTAAACAAAACAATCATGTAACAAACAACTACTTATTAACAATACAAAATAGAGATAAAAAAGCATACACTTTTGATATTAAAATAGTAGATAATGAAAACTTTAAAATAAAAAGATTTAAACCATTTAAATTAAATGCAGATAGAAGAGTTAAAAAAGTTCTAATATTAGAGACTAAAAAAAGACTATTCTTATCAGATAAAAAAGATACACCACTAGAAGTTAAGATTATTATGTTCGCAAAAGAGAATCCAAAAGAGGTATTTAAAGAGCAAACATTATCATTTATCTATCCAAGAAATGATAGTTTTAAATAAATAGCAATATCTGGATTGTGCCAAAAAAAATTTTTAGCTATACTTCCATAAATTTGAAATTTAAGAAGTAGGTTTTAAGGAGTAAAAATGAGTTATATAACAAATGAGAGATTAGAAGAAGCAGATAAAGAGATATACTCTTATGTAAAAGAAGAGTTAAAAAGACAAACAAATCATTTAGAGATGATTGCAAGTGAGAACTTTACAAGCCCAGCT
>NZ_NXIF01000007.1 GCF_002837275.1 Malaciobacter halophilus
AGCTGGGCTTGTAAAGTTCTCACTTGCAATCATCTCTAAATGATTTGTTTGTCTTTTTAACTCTTCTTTTACATAAGAGTATATCTCTTTATCTGCTTCTTCTAATCTCTCATTTGTTATATAACTCATTTTTACTCCCTAATGTTTTTCTACTCTTCGTCTGCGTGTAAATCTATCTCACTTTTTATAGGTTTCATTGCTGGGAATAGGATTACATCTCTAATTGAGTGCTCATTTGTAAGCATCATAACAAGTCTATCAATACCTATTCCTTGACCTGCGCAAGGTGCCATTCCATAAGATAAGGCATTAACAAAGTCTTGGTCCATTTCATGTGCTTCATCATCACCTTTATCTTTTGCAGCCATTTGTCCTTCAAATCTTTGAAGTTGGTCAATTGGGTCATTTAATTCACTAAATGCATTTGCAATCTCTTTTCCTGCAATAAATAACTCAAATCTATCTGTTAAGTGAGGTTTCTCATCACTTCGTCTTGCAAGTGGAGAGATTTCTACTGGATACTCTGTAATAAATGTAGGATTTATTAATTTTTCTTCAACAAAAGCATCAAATAACTCACCTTGTAGTTGTCCAAGATTTAAATTTTCATCTGCTTCTAAATTGTGCTCTTTTAAATATGCTAATATTTTTTCTTTATCTTCTGTTACTTCTGCTGGTACATTACCAACTGTTGTTAAAGATTCAATTAGTGGAATTTCACTAAATTTCGTAAAATCAATTTTCGTATCACCATATGGTAAAGTCATTGGTAAATCAAGATGTTCAAATAGGTATTCAAAATACTCTTTTGTAATCTCAATTAAGTCTTTATATGTTTTATATGCCCAATAAAACTCAATAGAAGTAAATTCAGGATTATGAGTTGCATCCATACCTTCATTTCTAAAGTTTCTATTGATTTCAAATACAGCTTCAAAACCACCTACAATTAATCTTTTTAAGTATAACTCTGGAGCAATTCTTAAAAATCTATCAACACCTAAAGCATTATGATGTGTAACAAATGGTTTTGCATTTGCTCCACCTGGAATTGGGTGCATCATAGGAGTTTCAACTTCTAAGAAACCTTTATCTTCAAAAAATCGTCTAGTAAGACTAATAACTCTACTTCTAATATGAAAAGTTTTTCTTACTTGAGAGTTCATAATCAAGTCTAAATATCTTTGTCTATATCTTAACTCTTTATCTTGAATTCCATGGTACTTCTCTGGTAGTGGCGAAATTGATTTTGTTAAAATAATTAGTTCATGAACATGTAATGATAATTCACCTTTATTTGTAACAAAAGGGTATCCACTTACTTCTATAATATCACCTACTTCTACATTTTTTTTGAAAATATTATTGTAAAAACCTTCTGGTAAATTATCTCTTGCTACATAAATTTGTAATATTCCACTTTCGTCTTCTATTTTTAAAAAACTAGCTTTCCCCATAAGTCTAAAGAATTTAACTCTTCCTGCAACTGTATAATTTCTTTTTTCATCTCTTTTATCTTCTTTTTGGAAAATATCAGTATTTACATTTAGGTATTTACTTATAGTAGTATTTCTTTTACTTGCATTTGAATATGGATTTACACCTAGTTCTTTTAAAGTATTTGCTTTTTCTATTCTTTGTTGTATATATTTATTTTCAAACAATCTATTTATCCTTTGCTATTATTTTTTAGTCTCTTCTTGTGTATTACTATTTTCAACTTCGTTTGCTGTTTGTTCAACATTTTGTTCTATATTATTTTTGATTTGTGTTGCATTTTCTACTACATCTTTTGTAGCTTTTTCTACTTCTTGTGAAACTTTTTCTTCGATTGATTTATTGATAGTTTGTTTTGTTTTATTTACTACGCTATCAACACCTTCTTCGATATTTTTAGTAACTTTTGTTGTGTCAAGTTTTATTATATATCCACCAACATCGATTAAGTAAGGGAAAGTAATAGAGTTTCCAACTTTATCATCTATTACTGATTTGAATGATTGTACTTGATATAAAGCATAAGCAATTACAGAGAAGATTAAAAATATTTTAGCACTTCCAAATAAGAATCCAAGAACTCTATTTACTACACCTAAACCACTTAAGTCAGTTATTTTACTTAAAACTAAAGCAATAAAATAAACAGCAACCCAAAATCCAATCAAAGCAGCTATAAATCCAATAAGTTTTATAGTAGCTTCATTTTCTAAAGCAAGTATTGGTGCAACTAAATTTCCAACTTCTAAAGAGAATCTTGAAGCTATGAAAATACCTCCAATAATTCCTACAATTCCTAGTACTTCTTTGATAAAACCTCTAAATAGACCTTTTAAACCTAAAATTACGGTAATACCAGCAACAACCATATCAAAAATAGTAAACTCTTGCAACTTAGTTCCTTTTATAAATATTGCGTATTATAACTAAGTTTTTCCAAATAGAAGTTTAATTAAAATCTATAATAATCTCAGCTCCAAAATACTCTTTATTTTCGTAACAAAAGCTACTATTTTTCACATCTATTTTGTAATTCATATGTTTTGTTAAAAGTTCTTGTACCATATAAAGTCCCATCCCAATTCCAAAAGCTTGATGTTTTGTTGTAAAGTATGGTTCTAATACTTTTTCTAAGTCCTCCTCATGGATACCTTTTCCTGAGTCTTTTATACTTAAGTAGTTGTTTTTTATTCGTATTATGATGACTCTATTATTTTTATCTTGATTATTACTTATTGCAAAAATTGCATTATCAAAAATACTTACAAGGGATTGCTGAAACTCTTGTTTATAACCAAAAATTTCTACATCTTTATCCATTGAAAAATCTATTTTTATATTTTTCTCTTCAAAAGTAGAGTTTAAAAATTTTAAAGTTTGTTGTATTGATTCACTTAATGTAAATTGACTTTTCTCTTTTTCTTGAGTAAAAAAGTTTGAAAAGTTATCAATTGTTTTAGATAGTTTTTTTGCATTACATAATATGATGTCACAAGAGTCATTAAAGCTTTTATCATCTAAAATATTCATCTCTTTTTGTATTTGCATTCCACTTGTTGCTGTACTAATTGTACTTAATGGTTGTCTCCATTGATGGGCAATATTACTCAATGTTTCTGCAATTGCTGTAATTTTTGATTGCTGAAAAAGAAGTCTATCTTTTTCTTGACTTTTATAAATTTCTTCTTTTATTCTATCTTCTAAAGACTCATTTAGTTTTTTAAGTTCTAAAGTTTTTTCATTTACTAATTTCTCTAAATTATTATTTAGATATTTAAGTTGTTGTTTTTGCTCAATTTCAGATGTAATATCTGTTAAGGTTACTATAATATAGTCATCTTCTTCACCTTTTGATACTTTAACTGAAAAGTGTCTTATATTTTGTAGATGGTTTAACATAGCAACCTTATAGTTTTTGCTTGGTTTTGAAAGTATGTATTCAGCCCAATTTTTCCCATCATAATCTTTATCAACAATATAAGAGCTATCTTGCATTTGTAAAAAGGCTTTACATACACAAATATATTTTTGTTTAAACTCTTTTAAATTTTTTACATCCTTAAAAAATTTTAGAAGCTTTTTATTTGCATTTATAATATTTACACCATCTGTAATGACAATAATACTTGATTGAGAATCAAGAATTGATTGTTTTTTCTTCTCTTGTGTTTTTAACTGTTTTATATGTTTTTTAAGCCTATCATTTAATCTATTTATATTTTTAGAATCAATATTATAAATATAAAAAGTAAATATAAAAGTGATAATAATTAGTGCAATTACTACTAACATTATCATTTGCTTTTTATAATCTTTTATAGCCTGAATATCAATTGCTTTAATATTTTCAAAAGTAACAATAGAGGCTAAATGCTTACCTTCTTTGTCATTTAAAGTATAAGAGTTAACTAAATATTTGTACTCTTTTATGTAATCTTTAATATTTAGATATTTTTTTATATCATCTTTTTTTACATACTCAATTAACTCTTTTGATGCATCTAAATTTGCAACATAATAATCATCAATAAAATTTTGTGTTAAAGAGTTTGTTAATCTATTTTTATATTTTTTATCAACTAAAATAAGAGTTGAAATATTATTATTACTTAGTTTTTTACTTATTGAATTAAAGTGTGTAATTACTTCAAGAGCACCTAAAAAATTATTCTCTGTATCAAAAATAGGAGTTCTTGCTTTTATACTTAAATCATATTTTCCTACACTAATAGAAGTAGTAATATCTTGTTTTTCAAGCATTTGTCTTAAATCTTTTCTAAAAAGAAGATTGTCATTTTTTTTAGTTGTCCATGACCTGTAAATTGATTTTCCGTTTTTATTAATTAATTGAAACCATACATTTTTAAATTTTGTATGTTTTCTCATTTGTTCAGCTATTTTTTCATATTCAAAGTTTTTATAATCTTTGTTTTTCATATATGAATATAATCTATCATCTTTTGCTAATGAAATTGCAATAGTTAGTGTAGCGTTTTGTTTATTCTCGATCAAATTTTCAATTAGCTTATCAGTAGCAGTAGCTGCTTCTTTATATCGTGAATTTAATAAAGCTTTCTCTTTTGTATGAATATATAAAGAAGTGAAAATAATAATACTAAATGTTAAAATAATAAATAAAGCTAAAAATTTTAGCTTGTTTTGTCTATATAGCATTAAAAGTCTTTTAATTATAAATTTAGATAATTTTATTATACATTTGTAAAACTTTCATTCAATTAAAATATGACAGAATTATTACATAAGATTAAGAAAAACATCAATTAAAAATATTCATCAAAGATTAATAATAATTAGATAAAATTTTGCCATGATTAAAAGATACCCAACAAAAAAGATTTATGTAGGAGATGTTCCTATTGGTGGTGATGCACCAATTCCTGTACAATCTATGACTTTTTCTAAAACATCAGATGTAAAAGCAACTGTTGAACAAATAAGAAGACTGCATTTTGCAGGGGCTGATATAGTAAGAGTAGCAGTACCTGATAAAGCAGCCGCAAATGCTTTAAAGGAGATAAAACAGCAAGTTAGTTTACCAATAGTTGCAGATATTCACTTTAATTATAGGCTTGCATTGATTGCTGCTGAAGTAGTAGATTGTATTAGGATTAATCCTGGAAATATCGGGGATAAAAAAAGAGTACAAGAGGTTGTAAAAGCTTGTCAGCAAAGAAATCTTCCAATTAGAATTGGCGTAAATTGTGGTTCTTTGGAAAAAGAGTTCGAAAATAAATATGGACAAACAGCACGAGGTATGATTGAAAGTGCTGATTATAATATAAAATATCTTGAAGATTTGGGCTTTACAGATATAAAAGTATCTTTAAAAGCTAGTGATGTTCAAAGAACAGTAGAAGCATACAGAGGTTTAAGACCTATGAATAATTATGCTTTTCATCTAGGTGTGACAGAAGCTGGAACACAATTTCACTCAACAATTAAATCTTCAATTGCACTTGGAAGTTTACTTCTTGATGGAATAGGTGATACTTTAAGAGTTTCAATGACAGGTGAACTTGAAAAAGAGATTGAAGTAGGGCGAGCTATACTAAAAGATGCAGGTTTAGTAAAAGAGGGATTAAATATTATCTCTTGTCCAACATGCGGAAGAATAGAAGCAGATTTAGTAAGTGCAGTAGCACAAGTTGAAGAAAAAACTAAACATATAAAAACACCTTTAAATGTTTCAGTTATGGGATGTGTTGTGAATGCTCTTGGCGAAGCAAAAGCTGCTGATGTAGCTATTGCTTATGGAAAAGGAAGTGGGCTTATTATTAAAAAAGGTGAAACAGTAGCAAAACTTCCTACTGATAAACTATTAGATAGATTTTTACAAGAAGTAGAAGAAGAAGCAAAGAAGAAATAGTCTTTGCTTTTCTTTGCTTGTTAGTTACTATTAGATATAATAAAATCTTTATATAAATATGGAGATTTTATGGATAGTGTATATAGTATAAATATAGAAAGAGCAGTATTAAGCTCAATACTTTTTAACCCTGACGAAATTGAAGAGATTTTATCAATTTTAAAACCCAAAGATTTTTATTTACCAGCACATCAAAAAATATTTGAAGTTATGACGAATCTTTATCGTGATGATATGCCAGTAGATGAAGAGTTTATAAGAAAAAGAGTTAGTGCAAAAGATGTAGATGACTCTATACTAATTGAAATACTTTCAGCAAATCCAATTACAAATACACTTGCATATGTAAAAGAGATAAAAGATGGAAGTATTAAAAGAGAACTTGCCTCATTAGCTACGACAATTAAAAAAGTTTCAATTGAAGATGAAGTTCCTGCAAATGAGGCATTAGATACTATTCAAGGTGAACTATATAAAATCTCAACTGATAGTGCAACATCTGAATTAAAAGATATGCAAGAAATCACGGGTGATACTTTAAGCTATATCAAAAAAATGAAAGAGTTAGGAAACCAACACTTAATAGGTGAAACAACAGGTTTTCATGATTTAGATAAAAGAACAACAGGATTTAATGAAGGTGATTTAGTAATTATAGCAGCAAGACCAGCCATGGGAAAAACTGCACTTGTTTTAAATATGGCTTTAGCAAATGTTGAAGCAGGAAAAGGAGTGGTTTTTTTCTCACTAGAGATGCCTGCTGAACAGTTAATGTTAAGAATGCTTGCAGCAAAAACATCAATACCTTTGCAGAATTTAAGAAAAGGTGATATGGATGATGACCAGTGGAGTAATTTATCAAGAGCTTTTGATGATTTAAATCAAAAAAAACTTTTTGTTGATGATGGTGGTAGTGTTAATATCAATCAATTAAGAGCAAGAGTTAGAAAACTTGCGCAAAATGAAGACAATAATATTTCAATGGTTATTATTGACTACTTGCAACTTATGCAAGGTACAGGAAATAAAGATAGACATCAAGAAGTATCTGATATTTCAAGGGGACTTAAGATGTTAGCAAGGGAAATGAAAATACCAATTATTGCACTTTCACAGTTAAATAGAGGACTTGAAAATAGACCAGATAAAAGACCAATGCTTTCTGATTTAAGGGAGTCTGGTGCAATTGAGCAAGATGCCGATATTATTATGTTTGTTTATAGAGATGATGTTTACAAAGAAAGAGATGAAGCAAGAAAAGAGAAAGAAGCAAAAGATAAAGGTGAAGAGTATAAATCTACTTTTGTAAACAAACCTGTTGAAGAAGCAGAAATTATTATAGGTAAACAAAGAAATGGACCAATAGGAACAGTTAAACTTGATTTCCAAAAACAGTACACGAGATTTGTAAATAAACAAAGTAGCGCAGATGCTCCCATTGAAGTTGTATTTGAAAGTGTAGCAGATACAAATAAAGAGACAAATATAGATGTACCTCAAATTCTTTAATGGATTTTAGGTATAATTTTTTATAAAAAAAGTGATTTTATAGGATTTTAGATGATTAAAAAATGTTTATTTCCAGCAGCAGGTTATGGAACAAGATTTTTACCTGCAACAAAAGCAACACCAAAAGAGATGTTACCTGTACTTACAAAACCTCTTATTCAATATGGAGTTGAAGAAGCAATTGATGCAGGGTGTGAAACAATGGCAATAGTAACAGGAAGAGGTAAAAGAGCAATTGAAGACCATTTTGATATCTCATATGAGTTAGAACACCAAATAAAAGGTACAAATAAAGAGCACTACTTAACAGAAATAAGAGAAGTTATAGAAAATTGTACTTTTTCATATACAAGACAAACAAAAATGAAAGGTTTAGGTCATGCCATTTTAACTGGGCAGACACTAATAGGAAATGAACCTTTTGCTGTTCTTTTGGCTGATGATTTATGCGATAGTAAAGCTCAAGGAGTTTTAAAACAAATGGTAAAACTATTTGAAAAATATCAGTGCTGTATTGTAGCTATTGAAGAGGTACCTAAAGAAGATACAAACAAATATGGAGTTATTGCTGGAAAACAGATTGAAGATGGTATTTATATGATTGATAATATGGTTGAAAAACCAGAACCACAAGATGCACCTTCAAATCTTGCAATAATTGGAAGATATATTTTAACACCTGATATTTTTGAAATAATAGAAAATACAAAACCTGGAAAAGGTGGAGAGATACAAATTACTGATGCTTTGATGACACAAGCAAAAAGAGGAATGGTTTTAGGGTTTAAATTTGATGGAGTTAGATTTGATTGCGGAAGTATTGATGGTTTTGTAAAAGCAACAAATCATTTTTATAAGAAAATTTAGAAAACTCGAATTTATTCGAGTAAAAAATACCAGTTTCAAATTCATATAATACAAATAAAAGGTAATAGATGCAATATAGCAAAAGTTTTTATCAAATAAAATCAAGTCAAACAATTTTTAATTATGTAAAAGATGAAATAGAACAAATAGGTTACTATTCTTTGCCCTTTCAAGATACTACAAAAATAAAAGAGTATGCGAAAAAAGTTTCAAAAAAACATATTGCAATAGTTGGAATTGGTGGAAGTACTTTAGGAACGTTTGCTATTTATCAGTTTTTAAAAAGAACAAGTGAATTTGATAAAAAGTTACACTTTTTTGAAACTACTGACCCTACGGATATAAAGCAAAGATTAAAAAAACTAGATTTAGAAGATACTTTATTTTTAATTATTAGTAAATCTGGTACTACAATAGAAACAATATCAATTTTTAAATACCTTTCATCTTTAATAAAAATGAGTAATGAAAACTGCACTATTATTAGTGAAAATGATAGTAAATTAACAGCTTTTGCAAATAAACACAAAATGACAACTTTTGATATTCCTAAAAATGTAGGTGGGCGTTTTTCTGTTTTTTCAACAGTAGGGCTTGTACCTTTAGCAATTTTGGGTGTGGATATTGATAATTTATTAAAAGGTGCTAAAGAGGTTCATAATAGTTTTTTTGAACAAAAAGAGTACTATGATATTATCATGGAAAAAGCAAGATTTATGGTTGAAAATAAAAATAGGTTTAACATAAATGTAGTTTTTTCTTATTCTGCAAGTTTAGAAGGGTTTAATAAGTGGTATATTCAACTTTGGGGTGAAAGTTTGGGAAAAATCAATATAAATGGTACAAAACAAGCATTAACTCCAATTGGCTTAATTGGACCAGTTGACCAACACTCTTTTTTACAATTAATAGCAGAAGGAAAACGAGATAAAACAGTTACTTTTATTAAAGTAGCAGATTTCCAAGATGAAACAAAAATACCAGCTAATACTTTAGAAGGTTTTGATGATTTAGATTATGTAGATAATTTAACTTTTGCAAAACTAATTGATGAACAAGCAAATGCAACTATAAAATCTCTTAAAGAGCTAGGAGATATTCCACATGATGTGATTACAATAAATAGAGTTGATGAGTTTAATATTGCAAAACTAATGTATAATTATCAATTATTAACTTCAGTTGTTGGTAAATTTGTACAAATAAATACATATAATCAACCAGGTGTTGAGTCTGGTAAAAAGATTTTAAAAGCTAAATTAAAAGATAAAGGGTAAGTATGATTTATGAGAAGCATTGGCAAAAGTATGATGAGTTTATTCCTTATGAATTGCAAATGAGTTTTGATATTAGATTATGTAATGTAATAAATATTTTAAACTATTTTTTCCAAGATTTACTTGTAAGAAAGCCACACTTCTCAAAAGTCACTTTTTATTTAGCTGGTTCATGTATTAAAAAAGATACTTTTAGAGATATTGATATGATTTTTCCTTCAAAGCAAATGATGGAAGAGTTAAACCAATGTTTAGATCAAAGCTATTTTGAGTATGAGAATAACTCTTTAACATATAAGTTTCATGATGAGATATTTCAGTTTGTATTTAGACCAAAATTTGAAAACAAATCTTTAGAGTTTACTGTTGATGGTTTTGATTTTGACTCTACAAAAATTGGTTTTGAGTGTGTTTTAGATTTAAATAGCAAAGAAGTAACAGTTGTTAAAAGTGATATAAGAGAAGAGTTTATCTCTTATATTCAAACAAAAGTAAATAATCTAAGTAAAATTAGTATTAATCCTTTTGTATCTTTACAAAGAGCAATACACTTTTTAAAAAGAGGAGATGAAGTACCATATAGCGTATTTTTAGATATTTGTTCTAGTATTGCTGATCTTAAGATAAATGAAAATGAAGATATAAACAAGCATTTTCAAAGACTTCAAGGAAATCCAAAAAAATTAGAGAATATAAAAGAAGCAATTAGTGATTATATAGAAGAGAAAAAAGACGAAGCAGAAAATAACTAATAATTTTATTTTTATTTAAAACTTTATATAATTTAAAAAATTATTTAAAGGTTTCTTATGAAAAGCGCTTTTTCTTTACTTGAACTAATTTTTGTGTTGGTTTTATTAGCACTAATTGGAAGCTATGCTATACCTAAATATATGAATACAAAACAAGCAGCTGTTGTTACTACTGTAAAAAGAGATATTGCTACAATAACAAGCTCTTTGCAATCATATTTTTTACTCCATGGAGAAATAGATGATATCAATGATGCTTTAACTTTAGGAAATAACAATTGGCAAATTGACAATAAAACAATTACATATAAGTCTTCAGGTCAAGATTGTATTACAATTAGAGTAAATGAGCAAGAACAAGAACTTGAATTGAATATTAATGAAACACTTGATACTATTTGTGAAAAGTTAAGTAATGCAGGAATAAAAGATACTAAAACTGCACTTTATTAGGAAAGTATATGCAAAAAGCCTTTTTTTTAGATAGAGATGGTGTAATAAATATTGATAAAAGTTATGTGTATAAGATTGAAGATTTTGAGTTTATTCAAGGAGTGATTCCTACTTTAAAATATATACAAAAAAAAGGTTTTAAACTTTTTATTATCACTAATCAATCAGGTATAGGAAGAGGCTATTATACAATTGAACAGTTTTTAGAGTTAACTTCTTGGATGTTAAATAGACTTGAAAATGAAGGAATTTTTATTGAAGAAGTGAAATTTTGTCCACACTCTCCAGAACAAAAATGTAATTGTAGAAAACCAAATACTGGAATGATTGATGAAATCCTAAAAAGTTATGATATAGACTTAGATAATTCATGGTTAATAGGAGATAAAAGTTCTGATATAAAATGTGCAATAAATGCAGGTATTAAATATAGTATTCAAGTAAAATCAGGACAAGAGTTTGACCAAACAAAATCTTTAGCAACATATGTACTTAATAGTATAAAAGATATAGAAAAAATAAAATTATAATATTATCACATTTTGGAACTGCGAATTCATTCGAGGCATTCTTGTGCATTTTGGTTTTTTGCACGGATAAATTCGAGCCTCCAATTTCAATTGCGCATTTGGGGTTTTTTACACGGATAAATCCGTGCCTCCAACACATTCCTTTCTTTGGAAACTCGAATTCATTCGAGTCCTTTTTAAAATAATTTATTTAAATCGAACCACTACTCATATAAACTATAAACTCTTCTTTCCCAATCTTTTAATTTTGCTTTTATTGGATTATTGTATATGTAATTATAAACTCTTTCAAAATGTTTTTCATCTCTTATTACTTTATCATAATAACCTTTTTGCCAAAAACTTCCTTTTTTATTTAACTTGGCATTTAATCTAAGGGCAGTTTTTGCTTTTATACATTTTATGATTTTATCAATATCATCAAACTGCTTTATTAAAATATGAATATGATTTGGCATGATACATAATATTATGACTTCATAAAGGTTACTTTGATTTTCCAATATAATATCTTTTACACTATCAATAAAATCACTATTTATATATGCACCCAAAGAAGAGTTATCTAAGTACTTATCAATTTTGTATTGTCTAATATGGTTACTTAATGATAAATCATTTTCAAGTTTTTTAAGATAAAAATCAATATTATCTTTTGTACGAAAAGTGATAAATTGATAATGCTCTTTTAAATTTATATGGGGGAGTTTTTTGTACATAAATAAACCTTTTATTGTATATAGGAACCCCGAATTTATTCGAGCAATTTGGCACGAATAAATTCGAGCTTCCAACACACTGCACGAATAAATTCGAGCCTCCGGTGAACTTTCGGAACCCCGAATTTATTCGGGGTTTTTTTTGCACGGATGAATCCGCGCTTCCTGTGAACTTTTTACTCCTTTTTTCTTACTCTTAAAAATGAAGCAAATTTTGGTTTGTTATATTTAGTAAAACCATAATATTTAAAAGTTACAATTTCTCCTATTTTAGGTGGTTTATATCTTTGCTTATTTGAAAAACCTCCTCCTAGATTAAAAGTAATACCATTTGGAAGTTTTATTATTAGACTTTTCATTCTGTGTTTATTTTTTTTATCATAATTAATACCAATGATTTTTCCTTCCATATCAAAAATTTTTTTTACTTTTAATATATCTTGACTTCTACCTTTAAAATATTTTTTATGGGGATTTTTTATTATTATTCCTTCTGCTTTATTTAATACAAGTTTTTCTAAATATTCCTGCATATGATTTTTATTTTTACATCTTATTTGAGGAATAAATCTTATATATTTATTTGGGTTATTTTTAAACCATTTTTTTGCTTTATTTAATCTTTGTTTAAAATTGCCTTTTGCATTTGGTACTTCAAAAATATTATAAGTTATTTCACTCCATTTTTTTGAAGCTTTTTTATCTAGTACTATGCTTTGTATGTTTTCAAAATCGTCTCTTTTAGTCCATAACTCTCCATCAAGCTCAAAATTTGGAAAATTTTTTGTAAACTCTTTTTTTGTAGTTATTTTATTACCATTTTTTGTAAGAAGTTGCTTCCCATCCCAATAAGCTCTTATACCATCGAGTTTTTCACTCATATACCAGCCTTTGATGTTTTGATTGTCATAAGTCATAGGTTTTTGAAGATTATTTGCATAAGACGATAGAAAAAAGAAAAATATAATAAGAAATTTCTTCATGAAAACTCTTTAAAATAATTTGAAAAATTATATTATTGTAAAGTTGAAAGATTGGTTAAGTGTTTTTTAGATCTTGGAACCCCGAATTTATTCGGGGCAATTTGGCACGGATGAATCCGCGCTTCCGATTTCACTTGCATTTTCGGAACCCCGAATTTATTCGGGGCAATTTAGCACGGATAAATTCGAGCCTCCGATATTTGCTTGCAAAAAGCTAATTTAATTGAATTTTAGTTAAAATGTAAGACTTTATAAACATAAGTGAGAGATATGATGAAATATAATGATATAGATTTTAATAATAAAACAATTTTGATTACTGGGGCTGCTGGATTTATTGGTTCTAATTTGGCTTTTTATTTTCAAGAAAATTTTCCTGATGCAAATGTTATTGCTCTTGATTGCTTTAGGTCTGGGCAGACTTTCTCAAATGGAAATTTGAAAAGTTTTGGGCATTTTAAAAACCTTATTGGATTTAAAGGAACTGTAATAAGTGGCGATATAAATGATACTGATCTTTTAAAAAGATTGGCTATACAGTATAGCTTTGATTATATCTTCCATCAAGCAGCTATTTCTGATACAACAGTTAATGAGCAAGATTTGATGATAAAAACAAATGTAAATGCATATGAAGAGCTTTTAAAAATTGCTATTAATCATAATGCAAATATGGTTTATGCTAGTTCTGGTGCTACTTATGGAGATGCTTCAAGCCCTCAAACAGTAGGGAATGAAGCACCAAGTAATGTTTATGGATTTAGCAAATTAATGATGGATAATATCTCTTATTCTTATATAAACAAAAATCCAAATATATCAATTGTTGGACTTAGATATTTTAATGTTTATGGTCCAAGAGAGTTTTATAAAAATAAAACAGCTTCAACTGTTGTTCAGTTTGGGCATCAAATATTAAAAGGAAATGCTCCTAAATTATTTGAAGGAAGTGATAAGATACTTAGAGATTTTATTTATATTGAAGATGTTATTCAAGCAAATATAAAAGCTTGTGCTCCTAAAAAAAGTGGAGTGTATAATGTAGGAACAGGAAAAGCAAGATCTTTTCAAGCAATAGCTGATACATTACAAAAAGAGCTTGGTACAAATTTTCAAACAGAATATATACCAAATCCATATATTGGTCAATATCAATTTCATACAGAAGCAAATATGAAAGAGACAAAGAAAAATTTAGATTTTGAGGCAAGATTTGAGTTAGAAGATGGAATAAAAGCATATATTCCTGAGATAAAAAGACTTTTTAATGATGAGGTAAAATAAGATGATTAAATATGATAAAAAGCCAAATATTTTAGTTATTGGTGATCTTATGATAGATCATTATTTATGGGGAAAGTGTGATAGAATTTCACCTGAAGCACCTGTACAAGTTATTGATATAAAAAAAGAGACAACTGTTTTAGGTGGAGCAGGAAATGTTATTAACAATCTTTTATCTCTTGGCTCTGATGTAAGTGTTATCTCTGTTGTAGGAGATGATGATACTGCAAAAGAGTTAAAATCTATGCTAGATAAAGAGGGAGCAAAATCTTTTTTAATAGAGCAAAAGGGAAGAAAAACTTCTAAAAAATCAAGAATAATGGCTTCTCACTCACAAGTAGTAAGATATGACCACGAAAGTAAAAACTCTATCTCTTTTGATAGTGAAAAAAGAATTTTTGAGAAATTTCAAGAGATAATAAATAGATACGATATTATCCTTTTTTCAGATTATGGAAAGGGTGTAATTACTAAAGAATTATCAAAAAAAATCATAGATTATGCTAAAAAATATGAAAAAAGAGTAATAGTTGATCCAAAAGGAGAAGACTACTCAAAATATGAAGGTGCATACTTTTTAACACCTAATAAAAAAGAGGCACAAGAGGCTTCTAAAATAGAGATTGAAAATGATGATACTTTAAAAGAGGCTTTAAAAAAATTAAAAGAACAAGCAGATTTATACTACTCAATTATCACTTTAAGTGACCAAGGAATAGCTCTTTTAAAAGATGATGAAGTGATTATTAGACCAACAGTAGCAAGAGAAGTTTTTGATGTTACTGGTGCTGGTGATACTGTTCTTGCTGCACTTGGATTTGCACTTAGTTTAAATAATAGTATTGAAGATGCTTTAGAGTTTGCTAATTTAGCAGCTGGAGTTGTAGTTGGTAAGCTTGGAAGTGCAACTGTTAGTCTTGATGAAATTGAAGAGTATAAATCAAGTTTAAATAAAAGTTCAATTGAATTACATATAAAAACAGTTCAAGACATTGAAAAAATCTCTGAAAGATTAAAAAAACAAAACAAAAAGATAGTATTTACAAATGGATGCTTTGATATTTTACACAAAGGTCATGTAAGTTACTTAGATGTTGCCAAATCATTTGGTGATGTTTTGATTTTGGGATTAAACTCAGATGATAGTGTAAAAAGATTAAAAGGTGAAAACAGACCAATAAACACACAAGATGATAGAGCTTATATAGTTTCTGCTTTAGAGTGTGTGGATTATGTAGTAATCTTTGATGAAGATACACCTTATGAGCTTATTTCAAAAGTTCAACCAGATGTTTTAGTAAAAGGTGCTGATTATGAGGGTAAAGAAGTTGTAGGAAGTGACATAGCCCTTGAAACAAAACTAGTTGAGTTTGTAGATGGAAAAAGCACAACAAAAACAATAGAAAAAATCAAAAAAGTGATAAAGTAATGACTGAATTAACACAAGAAGAGAAACAAATACTATTAAATGCCATAAGAGATGTACAAGATTTTCCAAAAGAGGGTATAGTATTTAAAGATATAACAACACTTCTAAATGATAAAAATGCTTTTAGTCTTTTGATGAATCACCTTGAAAAAAGATATAAAGAGTATAATTTAGATTATGTTGCAGGTATTGATAGTAGAGGATTTATCTTTGGTGCAGCACTTGCTGATAGATTAAATATAGGTTTTGTTCCAGTTAGAAAAAAAGGAAAATTACCAAGTACAACTGTATGTGAAAAGTATGAGTTAGAGTATGGTTTTGATGAAGTTGAGATACATCTTGATGCTTTTCATGGAAAAACAGATGCAAAAGTTCTTTTGATTGATGATTTGCTTGCTACTGGTGGTACAGCAAATGCATCTGCAAAACTAATAAAAAATGTAAAAGCAAATTTAGTTGAAGCTTGTTTTTTATTAAACCTTACTTTTTTAAATGGAAAACAAAGAGTAGAGCAACACACACCTGTATATACAATACTTGATGTATAAAACAAATCTGGGGAGAAAAAGTTGGAAAAAGAGATAAGAACTATACAAGAAGATGAGATTGATTTAAAAGAGTTATTTAAAACACTATGGCAAAAAAGAGTTTTTATAGTAGTTTTTACTTTAATAATAACAGTTTTAGGAGCTGTTTATGCTTTTACAAGAACACCTATTTATGAAATTGATTCAACTTATAGAATAGGATTTATTGGAGATAAACTTATAGAAAAACCAAATGTTTTAGAACAAAAGTTAAGACTTATTTTTAATGTAGATAATCCAGATAAAAAGATAGAAAAAAACAATCCAAAAATCACTGAGATAAAAATAGTCAAAGGTGTTGAAAATTTCTTAAAGATAAAAATACAAGGTCTTTCAAATAAAGAACTTTTAAGTAAAAATAAAGAAGTTTTAGATTTTATAAATAACGATTATAAGTACAAATATGAAGAGTTTTTGATAAATACAAAAAATAAAATCAAAGATTTACAGTATAATTTAAACTATGCAGAAAAAGTAGAAAAAAGAAAAATAGAAAAAGAAATAGAAAAAATAGAAAAAGAGTTAACTTTAAAAATAGAAAATAAAATAAATTTTCTCAAAAAAGTAAAACTTAATACAATAAGTAATAAAATTGAATTTTATGAAAAGAAATTAAAAGAGTATGAAAAAAATATAATAAAAATAAATAAAAATAAAACTGCAAATAAAAGCGAAGGTATTTTAGTAGCTACACAACTTCAAACTATTCAGACACTTGTTATGTCTGCAAAAGACAAACTTGAAGATTTAAAGCAATTAAAACAAAATATTTTAATACTACAAATAGAAGAGTTAGAGTTTGAAAAAAATAATCTAATAAATGAAGATTTAAAAAAGTTGCAAGTTAACTTAAATATAGAACTTCCAAAAAAGATTTATGATTTAAATCAAAAGTTATTAAAAGAAAAAAGAAAACTAAAAACAAATTATTTTAAAAATACTTATGCAGAAGGAGAGATTCTTAAGCATAAAAATCCTATCAAACCAAAGAAAAAACTAATAGTAGTAGTATCTTTTGTGACTGGATTTATTTTATCTATTTTCTTAGTATTTTTCATACAGTTTATAAAAAGTTTTAAAGAGGATGAAAATGAGTGATTATATCCCAAAAAAGAGTAAATTTGACCCTGATGAAAATGGGCATTTTGGAAAATTTGGTGGAAGATATGTTCCTGAAACATTGATGCCAATACTTGAAGAGTTAGAAAAAGAGTACAAAAAATATAGATTTGACAAGGATTTTTGGAAAGAGGTAAATGAACTTTTAGAAGATTATGTAGGAAGAGAAAATCCTTTATATTTTGCAAAATCAATTAGTAAAGAGATTCAAGCCAAAGTATATTTAAAAAGAGAAGATTTAAATCATACAGGTGCTCATAAAATAAACAATGTAATAGCCCAAGGTTTGCTTGCAAAAAAATTGGGGAAAACAAAAGTGATAGCAGAAACTGGTGCAGGGCAACATGGAGTTGCGACAGCTACAATCGCAGCACTTTTAGGTTTAGAGTGTACTGTCTTTATGGGTGCAAAAGATGTACAAAGACAAGAGTTAAATGTATTTAGAATGAAGCTTTTAGGTGCTAAAGTTGTTGCTGTACAAAGTGGTAGCAAAACTTTAAAAGATGCAATGAATGATGCTATTAGGTATTGGGTTACAAATGCAAGAGATACTTTTTATATAATTGGAACTGTTGCAGGTCCACATCCTTATCCTATGATGGTTAGAGATTTTCAAGCTATTATTGGCTATGAAGCAAGAAAACAGATACTTAAAAAAGAGAATCGACTACCTGATTATGTTGTTGCATGTATTGGTGGTGGCTCAAATGCAATAGGAATGTTTTCTCATTTTTTAGAAGATAAAGAAGTTACTTGTATTGGAATTGAGGCTGGTGGCTTAGGACTTGATACAAATAAACACGGATGTAGCTTAGAAAAAGGAACACCTGGGATTGTTCATGGACAATGTTCATATTTACTACAAGATGAAGATGGGCAAGTTACAGAAGCACACTCATTTAGTGCAGGACTTGATTATCCAGGAATTGGGCCTGAGCACTCTTTTCATAAAGATAATAAAACAGTTGAGTATGACTCGATTACAGATAAAGAAGCCTTAGATGCATTTGTATGGCTTAGTCAAAAAGAGGGAATAATCCCTGCTTTTGAAAGTGCACATGCAATTGCATATTTGAAAAAAGCTAAAGAAAAGTTTAAAGACAAAATTATAATAGTTAGTTTATCTGGACGTGGTGATAAAGATATGATTCAAGCAAAAAGCTTACTTAGTTTTGAATAAAGTATTGTTATGGAAAAATTTTTTAAAAAAGTCCAACCTCATTCAGGAAAGATATTAGCAACTGTTGTAATCGTTTTTTTCTCATATTTAGCTTATAATTTATATCATGCTCCTGTTAGCGGTTTTGAGAATAAATTTGTTTATTTATTAAAACAGTATGGATATATAATACTTTTTGCATGGGGAATGTTAGAAGGTGAAGCAGGCTTAGTAATGGCAGGGCTTTTGTCTCATACAGGAGATATGAGTTTATATATAGCTATATTTGTAGCTGGACTTGGTGGTTTTGCAGGTGATCAAGTATATTTTTATATTGGAAGATTTAATAAAAGCTATGTTCATAGAAAATTTAAAGGACAAAGAAGAAAATTTGCATTAGCTCATGTTCTTCTAAAAAAACATGGATGGCCTATAATATTTATTCAAAGATATATGTATGGAATGAGAACAATAATACCTATATCAATTGGACTTACTAGATATAGTGCAAAAATGTTTGCTTTTATCAATTTGATTTCTGCATGGCTTTGGGCTGCTATTACCATAGTTCCTGTTTGGTATTTTGGTGAAGAGATTTTAAAAGTATTACATTTTTTAAAAGAACATTGGTATTTTGCATTGCCATTTGCAATAGTATTTGGTGGAAGCATAATATACTATTTTAATAAAGCTACTCAAAAAAAGGATAAAAACTATGAAGATTAATTTAGTAGATAAAGATAAGAAGTTAAAATCAGGTTTAGAGATTATTATTTTAAATGATTTAGATACTGCAAAAGATAAAAAAGTATTAAAAGCATTAAATTTTGAACCAAAAGATGAATCTTGTGTTCTTTTAATACAAAGTGCAAAAATATATGTAGGATGTGAATCAAATGATTATGATAGTATAGCAATTGCAATTGCTGAAGCTATAAAAAAATTTAATTCAACTACAATAAAAAGTGCAAAAGTAGTTTTAAAAGATACAACAAATTTAAAAGCAGTAGTTGAGGGTGCACTTTTGGCTGATTATAAGTTTACAAACTATAAATCAGAACAAAAAAAGAGTAAAAAGCAAGAACTTAATATAGTAGTTGAGTCTGTTGATAAAAAATTAGAAGCAGTTGTAAATGAATCAATTGTTATTTGTGAATCTGTGAATAAAGTAAGAGATATGGTAAATACAGCTCCGGCTGATTTCTATCCAGAAGTAATGTCTCAAATTGCTAAAGAGATTGCAGTAGAAAATGAACTTGAATACAAAATCCATGGGGAAAAGTATTTAGAAAAAAATGGAATGAATGCAATGCTAAGTGTGGGAAGAGCTTCTATTCATGAATCAAAATTAATTCATTTAAGTTTTAAACCTAAAGATGCAAAAAGAAAAGTTGTACTTGTAGGTAAAGGGCTTACTTATGATTCGGGAGGATTATCTTTAAAGCCAGCTGATTTTATGACTACAATGAAATCAGATAAATCTGGTGGTTGTGCAGTACTTGGAATCATAGATGCAGTTGCTAAGTTAAATTTACCAATTGAAGTTCATGCTATTGTGGGTGCAGTTGAAAATATGATTGGTGGAAATGCATATAAACCAGATGATGTATTATGTGCAAAAAATGGTAAAACAATAGAAGTTAAAAATACAGATGCAGAAGGAAGATTAGTACTTGCTGATTGCTTATGTTATGCACAAGATGAGATAGAAAATATTGATTATATTTTTGATTATGCAACACTTACAGGTGCTTGTGTAGTAGGAGTTGGTGAATACACAACTGGAATCATGGGAAATAGTAATGAACTTAAAAAAGAGGCAGTGAAGTATGCATTGGCTTCAGGAGAGTATGCAACAGCTCTTGATTTTAATAGATTTTTAAGAAAAACAATAAAATCAGAAGTTGCAGATATAAATAATATAGCAAGTACAAGATATGGTGGAGCAATAACAGCTGGACTTTTCCTTGATAACTTTATAGAAGATGAAAACAAAAATAAATGGATACATTTTGATATAGCAGGACCTGCATATGTTGAAAAAGCATGGGGATATAACCCTTTTGGAGCAAGTGGAGCAGGTGTAAGAATGACACTAGAGTTTTTCAAAAATCTAAAATAAAGGAACCCCGAATTCATTCGGGGCATTGCACGGATAAATCCGCGCCTCCATCACACTGCACGAATAAATTCGAGTCTTTAATCTTGGAATCTCGAATTCATTCAAGGCACTATTTATATTATTTACCTAACCAACTATTAACTACTTTTTTTATACAATAAAATCAAAAAATAAGGTATAAATTATCATGCAAAATAAAAATTATAAAATAGCAATAGCAGGTACTGGATATGTAGGACTATCAAATGGAGTTTTACTTTCTCAACACAATGAAGTAGTTGCCCTTGATATTATCCCTGAAAAAGTAGAATTATTAAACAATAAAAAGTCACCAATAGAAGACAAAGAGATTGAAGAGTATTTACAAACAAAAGATTTAAATTTTAAAGCAACTTTAGATAAAAATGAAGCTTATAAAGATGCAGATTTTGTAATTATTGCAACACCTACAGACTATGATACTCAAACAAACTATTTTAATACAAAAAGTGTTGAGGCAGTAGTAAAAGATGTATTAAGTATAAATAAAGATGCAGTGATGATTATTAAGTCAACTATTCCAGTTGGATATACAAAATCTTTAAAAGAGAAATTTGGATGTGAAAATATTATTTTTAGTCCTGAGTTTTTAAGAGAAGGCTTAGCTTTATATGACAACTTATATCCAAGTAGAATAATAGTAGGTGAACAAAGTAAAAGAGCCGAAATTTTTGCGACACTTCTAAAACAAGCAGCTATTAAAGAAGAGATAAACATACTATTTACAGACTCAACAGAAGCAGAAGCAATTAAACTTTTTTCAAATACATATCTTGCTATGAGAGTAGCATTTTTCAATGAACTTGATTCTTATGCACAAACTCATAATCTTAGTACAAAACAGATAATTGAGGGTGTAGGATTAGATCCAAGAATTGGAAATCACTATAACAACCCAAGTTTTGGATATGGAGGATATTGTCTTCCAAAAGATACTAAACAATTAAGAGCAAACTATGAAGATGTACCAAATAATTTAATAAGTGCAATAGTAGATGCCAATAGCACAAGAAAAGATTTTATTTCTGATAGTATTATTAAAAAAGCAAAAGAATTATCAAACGATACAAAAGATATAAAAGTAGGTATATATAGACTTGTGATGAAATCAGGAAGTGATAATTTTAGAGCAAGTGCTATTCAAGGAATCATGAAAAGAATTAAAGCAAAAGGTATTGAAGTTGTAGTATATGAACCAGTACTAGAAGAAGAAGACTTTTTTAATTCAAAAGTTATAAAAGACTTAGAAGAGTTTAAAAAAATAAGTGATGTAATTGTAGCAAACAGAATCTCAGAAGATATAAAGGATGTAGAAGAAAAAATTTATACAAGAGATATCTTCAATAGCGATAGCTAAAGGAAACCCGAATTCATTCGGGTCTTTCTTTCTTTGCACACTTTTTGTACGGATAAATTCGCGCTTCCAAAATAGCTAAATAAAACCTTGAATTCATTCGAGCCACTATAAAAAATCACAAAAAAGTTTAAAATATGTCATTTGATTTAACCAAAATTAAAACATAGTTTAAATACAATATTGCCACTAAAATAAAAGGCAATAAAGATTTGAAAATACTCGTAACAGGAACAGCAGGCTTTATAGGTTATCATCTTGCCAAAAAACTTTTGCAAAGAGGTGATGAGGTAGTAGGCTTTGATAATATCAATGACTATTATGATCAAAACTTAAAATATGCAAGATTAAATGAATTAGGAATAAGCAAAGAAGATTTAAAAGACAATGTGATTGTATATTCAAAAACTTATCCAAACCATAAATTCATCAAAGCAAATCTAGAAGATACTCAAACGATAAACTATCTTTTTGAAACTGAAAAGTTTGATGCCGTATGTAACCTTGCAGCGCAAGCGGGAGTTAGATACTCACTTGAAAATCCCCATGCTTATGTTCAAAGTAATGTAGTGGGATTTTTAAATATTCTTGAAGCTTGTAGAAATTACAATGTTAAAAATTTATCTTTTGCAAGTAGTTCATCTGTGTATGGATTAAATAAATCACAACCTTTTAAAACTACAGACCATACTGCTCATCCTGTATCTCTTTATGCTGCTACAAAAAAATCAAATGAAATGATGGCACATTCTTATGCACATCTTTATGGTATATGTACTACAGGTCTTCGTTTTTTTACTGTTTATGGTCCATATGGAAGACCAGATATGGCACCTATGCTTTTTGCAAATGCAATATTAAATGATAAAGAAATAAAAGTTTTTAATCATGGTGATATGAGTAGAGACTTTACTTATATAGATGATATAGTAAATGGAGTTATAAAAGTAATAGATAATCCAGCTAAGCCAATAGAAACTTCAAATTCATTGGAGGTTGATTTTGAGAAAAATCTTCCATTGGATAAGTCAACAGCTTCTTATAGAATATATAATATAGGAAATAATGCTCCTGTAAAACTAATGGACTTTATAAATACTTTAGAAAAAGCAATAGGCAAAGAAGCTAAAAAGAACTTTTTACCAATGCAAGATGGAGATGTACAAAGTACTTATGCAGATGTAAGTGATTTGATAAATGATTTTGAGTATAAACCAAATACAATACTTGAAAATGGTATTAAAAAGTTTGTAAAATGGTATAAAGAATTTTATGAAATTAAAGGTAAATATAAATGAATAATAAAATATGTATAATTGGACTTGGCTATGTGGGACTTCCATTGGCACATGCGTTCTCTTCAAAATATGAAGTAGTTGGTTATGATATAAATGAGGCAAGAATAAATGAACTGAAAAATGGTTTTGATAGAACTCAAGAACTAAATGAAATACAAGTAAATGAGTGTATTAAAAATAATATGAAGTTTACACTTGATACAAAAGATATAGAAAATTGCAATATTTATATAGTAACAGTACCTACTCCAATTAATAGTGATAATGAGCCAAATCTTAGTCCTATTATTAGTTCGACAAAAACAGTTGGTAATATACTTAAAAAAGATGATATAGTAATTTATGAATCTACTGTTTATCCAGGTGTCACAGAAGAAGTTTGTGTACCAATTCTTGAAGAAGAATCAGATTTGGTTTTTAATAAAGATTTTTATTGTGGGTATTCTCCAGAAAGAATAAATCCAGGTGATAAAGAGCATACTGTAACTAAAATTCTTAAAATAACATCAGGTAGTACTCCTGAAGTTGCAAAAAAAGTTGATAAATTATATAAGTCAATTATTAAAGCTGGTACACATCTAGCTCCTACTATAAAAGTAGCAGAAGCTGCAAAAGTTATAGAGAATACTCAAAGAGATGTAAATATAGCACTCATAAATGAACTTGCTATGATATTTGATAGAATGAATATAAATACAAAAGATGTAATAGAAGCAGCTGCAACAAAATGGAATTTTATTAAACTTTTCCCTGGATTAGTTGGTGGTCATTGCATAGGAGTTGATCCTTATTACTTGACTTATAAAGCACAAAGTTTAGGATATATGCCAAACTTAATTCTTGGAGCAAGACAAATAAATAATAGTATGAGTAAACTAATCGCAGATAAAGCTGTTAAATACATGGTAAAAAATGATAAAAAATTAAATGGCGCAAATGTATTGATTTTAGGTGTAACTTTTAAGGAAAATTGTCCAGATATGAGAAACTCAAAAGTACTTGATATTATAGATGAAATTAAAGAGTTTGAGTGCAATATAGAAGTATTTGATCCTTGGGTAGACAAAAGTGATAGAGAAACTAAACATTTAAATTTTTTAGATTCATTACCTTTAAATAGTAATAAATATGACTCTATAATTGTTGCAGTAGGGCATGAACAATTTAAAACTATATCAACAGAAGATTATAGCTCTATGTCAAATAAAGAAGCTATAGTTATTGATGTAAAAGGTATAGTAGAAAAACCAACATGGAGACTATAAATGAATAAAAAGAATTTTGCACTTATCGGTGCATCAGGTTATATCGCACCGAGACATATGAAAGCTATTACTGAAACAGGAAATGAACTAGTAGCAGCACTAGATCCTTATGATGGAATAGGAATTATGGATTCTCATTTTCCACAAGCTTCTTTTTTTACAGAATTTGAAAGATTTGATAGATTTATTGATAAATACCATAGGGAAAATGAAAAGAGAATAGAATACATTGGAATTACAACACCAAATTATTTACATGATGCACATATTAGATTCGCACTTAGAAGTGGGGCACATGCTATTTGTGAAAAACCACTGGTATTAAATCCACATAATATTGATCAACTAAAAATAATAGAACAAGAAACAGGTAAAAAAGTAAATAATATCTTGCAACTTAGACTTCATCCTTCAATTATAGCTTTAAAAGAAAGAGTTCAAAAAGAGTTAGAACAAAAACCAAATAAGATATATGATATTGACTTGACATATCTTACAAGTAGAGGTAAATGGTACTTTGTATCATGGAAAGGCGATGAGAATAAATCAGGTGGAATTGCTTCGAATATTGGAGTACATTTCTATGATATGCTTTCATGGATTTTTGGTGAAGTAAAAGAGAATATTGTTCACTTAAAACAGCCAGATGCAAACGCAGGATTATTAAGACTTAAAAATGCAAATGTAAGATGGTTTTTATCTGTAAATTACGATTATATTCCAGAAGAAGTAAAAGCTCAAGGGCAAACTACATTTAGATCAATCACTGTTGAAGGTGAAGAAATAGAGTTTTCTGGCGGTTTCAAAGACTTGCATACTAGATCTTATGAAGAGATATTAGCAGGGAATGGCTTTGGATTAGAAGAAGCCTATGGGTCAATAGAAATAGTGTCTCAAATAAGAAAAATGACACCTATTGGATTAAAAGATGATTATCATCCATTTTGTAAAAAGATTATATAATGGTTAAGTATTTTGCACACGAATCATCGTATATTGATGAAAATGTAAATATAGGAGATGGTACAAAAATTTGGCATTTTTCACATGTATTATCAGGGACTACAATAGGAGAAAATTGTAGTTTCGGTCAAAACTGTGTTGTTGGACCAAAAGTAAATATTGGAAATGGTGTCAAAGTTCAGAATAATATCTCTATTTATGAAGGTGTTGAAGTAGAAGATGATGTTTTTTTAGGACCTTCTATGGTATTTACAAATGTTACAAATCCAAGAGCATTTATAGTTAGACGTGAAGAATTTAAAATAACACTTCTTAAAAAAGGTTGCTCTATTGGTGCAAATGCAACAGTAGTATGTGGTAATACAATTGGTAGATATGCTTTAGTAGGAGCAGGTTCTGTAATAAATAAAGATGTAAAAGATTTTGCTTTAATGGTAGGAGTACCTGCAAGGCAAATTGGATGGGTATCAGTTGCAGGAAATAGATTGGAATTTGATGAAAATAACATCGCTATAGATTCATTTGATAATACAAAATATAAACTTCAAAATGATGAAGTAGTTTTAATTGAAGAATAAGGAAAAATAGTGAAAATAGATTTCGCAAAACTACAAGACCAGTATCAATTATACAAAACAGAAATAGATGAAGCAATTCATGTTGTTTTAGATAAGTCTAATTATATAATGGGAGAAGAAGTTAGTCAATTGGAAGAGTCACTTCAAGAGTTTACCGGTGCTAAACATGCAATCACATGTAGTTCTGGTACAGATGCTTTACTCCTTGCTATGATGGCTCTTGATATTAAACCAGGTGATGAAGTAATTACTACTCCATTTACATTCATTGCAACAGCTGAGACAATTGCATTTCTAGGTGCAACTCCTGTTTTTGTAGATATCGATGAAAAGACTTATAATATAAATCCAGATTTAATAGAAGCTAAAATTACTTCTAAAACAAAAGCAATTATTCCAGTATCTCTTTATGGACAACCAGCAGATATGCAAAAAATTCAAGATATTGCAAATAAACATAATCTAAAAGTGATAATTGATGGAGCACAAAGTTTTGGTTCTACTTTTAATAATATGACAGATTCTGTATGGGGTGATATTTCAACTACGTCTTTTTTCCCTGCTAAACCACTTGGATGTTTTGGTGATGGAGGAGCAGTATTTACTGATAATGAAGAAATAGCAGAAAAAATAAAATCATTAAGAGTTCATGGACAAAGCAAAAGGTATCATCATAAGTATATAGGTATGGGTGGAAGACTTGATACCATTCAAGCTACAATTCTAAATGTAAAATTAAAATATTATAAAAAAGATTTAGCTTTAAGACAAGAAGTTGCAAGTAAATATACAAAAGCTTTATCTGGAAAAGATTTGATTTTGCCTTTTGTTGCTAAAAATGTAACTTCTGCTTGGGCACAATACTCAGTTAGAGTAAAAAATAGAGATAATATACAATCCTCTTTAAAAGAGAATGGCATACCGACAGCAGTGCATTATCCTATGCCTTTACATCTTCAGGAATGTTTTGAATACCTAGGATATAAAAAAGGTGATTTTCCTATTTCTGAAATAGTTTCAGAAGAGATTATGAGTTTACCTATGAACCCTTATTTAACAGATGAGGAAATTAAGTACATATCTAATAGATTATAAAATAAAATTCAATTATATAAAAGGAAAATAAATTGCAAATTACAGAAGAAAGACTTACACATTTAAAACAATTAGAAGCTGAATCAATGCATATTATGAGAGAAGTAATAGCTGAGTTTTCAAACCCAGCAATGCTTTACTCAGTAGGAAAAGACTCTTCTGTAATGCTACATATTTTACAAAAGGCTTTTTACCCTGCACCTCCGCCACTTCCTTTAGTACATGTAGATACTAAATGGAAATTTAAAGAGATGATTGAGTTTAGAGATAGAAGAGCTAAAGAAGTAGGAATGGAATTAATCGTTTACTCTAATCCAAAAGGTATTGAGATGGATATCTCTCCATTTAAACACGGTTCTGCTTTACATACAGATATTATGAAAACTCAAGGTCTAAAACAAATGCTAGATATTCAAAAGTTTGATGCAGTATTTGGTGGGGCAAGAAGAGATGAAGAAAAATCTAGAGCAAAAGAAAGAATTTACTCATTTAGAGATGAAAACCATAGATGGGATCCAAAAAATCAAAGACCAGAGTTATGGAATATCTATAACGGAAGACACACAAAAGGTGAGTCTATTAGAGTATTCCCATTATCAAACTGGACTGAGCTTGATATTTGGCAATATATCTATTTAGAACAAATACCTATTCCTGATTTATACTTCTCAAAAGAAAGAGAAGTAGTTGAATACATGGGTACAAAAATCATGGTAGATGATGAAAGAATGCCAGAAGAGTTAAGAAAGACTGCTAAAAAAGAGAAAGTGAGATTTAGAACACTTGGATGTTATCCACTAACAGGAGCAGTTGAAAGTGAAGCAACTACTTTACCTGAGATTATTCAAGAGATGTTAGTTTGTACAACAAGCGAGCGACAAGGTAGATTAATTGATAGTGATGGTGACGCATCAATGGAGAAGAAAAAACAAGAGGGGTATTTTTAATGGCACACCAATCAGATTTAATTGCTGAAAATATTGAACAATATTTAAAAGAGCATGAACACAAAGAGATTCTTAGATTTATCACTTGTGGTTCAGTTGATGATGGTAAAAGTACTCTAATTGGAAGACTTCTTTATGATTCAAAAATGATTTTTGAAGACCAATTAGCATCTATTGAAAAAGACTCTAAAAAAAGTGGTACAACAGGGGATAAAATTGACCTTGCACTTTTAGTTGATGGACTAGCAAGTGAGCGAGAACAGGGTATTACTATTGATGTTGCTTATAGATTCTTTTCAACTGATAAAAGAAAGTTTATTATTGCAGACACACCAGGTCACGAGCAATATACAAGAAACATGGCTACAGGGGCTAGTACAGCCGATTTAGCGATTATTCTTATTGATGCTAGACAAGGTGTTTTAACTCAAACTAAAAGACACTCTTATATCGCTTCATTATTAGGAATTAAAAACCTAATTGTTGCTATTAATAAAATGGACTTAGTTGACTTTAGCCAAGAAAGATTTAAAGAGATTAAAAAAGATTATGAAGAGATTATTCCAAATCTTCCTGGAAATGCGGATATTAACTTTAACTATATTCCAATCTCTGCATTAGATGGAGATAATATTGTTTCAAACTCTGCTAAATGTTCTTGGTATGAAGGTCTTCCATTAATGAGGTTACTTGATAGTGTAGAGATTCACCATGATGAGAATGATGACTTTAGATTACCAGTTCAATATGTCTCACGTCCTCACTTAAACTTTAGAGGTTTTTCTGGAACTATTGCAAGTGGTAAAATATCTGTTGGTGATGAAATTACAGTTTTACCATCAAGAAAAATATCAGTTGTTAAATCAATTGTTTCAAATGATGTTAAAGACTTAAGACCAATTGGAAAAGATGAAACTGTTGAGACTATTGAAACAGCATATGCACCAATGGCAACAACAATTACACTAAAAGATGAAATTGATATTTCAAGAGGAGATATGATTGTTAAATCAAACTCTATTCCTCAAGTTTCAAACAAACTAAATGTAATGGTAGTTTGGATGGATGAAAAACCAATGGAGTTAAATAATAGCTATATTATTAAAAGAGCTACTTCTGTTATAAATGGTTCATTTAAAGCAATTGAATTCAAAAAAGATATCAATAGCTTTAAAGAAATTTTTACAGATAGCCTTGAATTAAATGATATTGCAAAATGTTCATTATCTGTAGATAGACAAATTGCTGTTGATTCATACTATGAAAATAGACATACTGGAAGTTTTATTATCATTGATAGATATACAAACTCAACAGTTGGTGCTGGTATGATTGTAGATGCAGTAGAAACTCAAGGTAAAGATGAAGAGTTAAGAGAGTATACAAAAGCTGAAATAGCTTTAAACCAATATATTAGAGATAACTTCCCTGAGTGGGGATGTAAAGAGATTTTATAAATGTACAAAGACACAAATAAAAGATCCCTAGTAAAAGGTTTTTCATGGAGAGTAGTTGCAACAACAACTACTATTATCATAGTATATGTATTTTTTGGAAGACTTGATTTGGCTATTGCAGCAGGTGCTTTAGAGTGGGTAGCAAAAATAGCACTTTATTGGGCACATGAAAGAGCTTGGTTTAAAATAAAATGGGGAAGAAAAAAAATAGAACCTTTTAATCTATGGTTTACAGGACTTCCCCTTTCAGGTAAAACAACAATTGCAAATAGAGTTTATGAAGAGTTAGAAAAACTAGATATTCCAATTGAAAGATTAGATTCAAAAGATATAAGAGATGTAATACCAGATATTGGATATACTAGAGAAGATAGAAATAGACATATGCATCGTATAGGTCATCTTATAAAAACATTACAAAAAAACTCAGTGTCAACTGTAGCATCTTTTGTAAGTCCATATAAAGAATCACGAAAAGCTATACGTGAAATGGTTCAGAATAATATAGTTGTTTATGTAAAAGCTGATATTGAAACTTGTAAAAAAAGAGATTATAAAGGTGTATATGAAAAGGCACTAAAAGGAGAATTAGAAAATTTTACAGGGGTAAATGATGTATATGAAGAACCACAACATGCAGAAATAATGATAGATACAGATAAACTATCTGTTGAAGAAGCCGTAAAAACAATAGTAAAGTTTGTAAAAAAGAAGTATGTGAAATGATAGAAAAAAAACACGAAACAAATGAAAATATAATATGGCACAAGCAACATGTAGAAAAAGAAGATAGAGTAAGAGTTCTTTCTCAAAAACCTTGTATTCTTTGGTTTACAGGACTTTCAGGTTCAGGAAAATCTACTATTGCAAATGCAGTTGAATTAGAACTTTTTAAAAGAGGAAGAAAAACATACCTTCTTGATGGTGATAATGTAAGACATGGATTAAATAAAGACTTAGGTTTTTCTGAAATAGATAGAATAGAAAATATTAGAAGAATAGGAGAAGTAAGTAAACTATTTGTAGATAGTGGGCTTATAGTTTTAACCGCTTTTATATCTCCTTTTAGGTCAGATAGACAAATTGCTAAATCCCTTGTAAAATATGATGAATTTATAGAGATATTTGTAGATACACCTCTTGAAATATGCGAAAGCAGAGATCCTAAAGGATTGTATAAAAAGGCAAGAGAAGGTGCTATAAAAAATTTTACTGGTATCTCTTCTCCTTATGAAGAACCAGAAGAACCACATATTCATATAAATACAGAAAAACATACTGTTCAAGAGTGTACTGATATAGTAATAAACCATTTAATAAAACATGGTTATATTCAAGGAGATGAAAACGATTATGCAATATAATGGTGTAAAAATAGAAGACTTAAAACAAATAGCATTAGACGCTGGAAAACTTATTATGGAAATTTATAATAAAGATTTTCAAATAGATTATAAAGATGATAAATCACCTTTAACAGAAGCAGATACAAAATCAAATGAACTTATTTGTAAGTCTTTAAAAAAACTATATCCAAATATTCCAATAATGAGTGAAGAGAACAAACAAACATCTTATAAGATAAGAAAAAATTGGGAATACTACTTTTGTGTAGATCCAATAGATGGAACAAAAGAGTTTATTAAGAAAAATGGAGAGTTTACAGTAAATATTGCACTAATACATAAAAATACTCCTATTTTGGGTGTTGTATATGCTCCTGCACTAAATGATATGTATTATAGTGATGGAACAAACTCTTTTAAAAATGAAGAGAAGCTTCCTTTAAAAACTAATAACACTCCAAAAGAAAAATTATTTGTAGTTGCATCAAAGTCGCACCTATCTTCTGAAACACAAGAATTTATAGATAACTTAGATACAAAAGAAGTAGAACAAGTGTCAAAAGGTTCTAGCCTTAAACTATGTATGGTAGCAGAGGGAATTGCTGATATATATCCAAGACTAGCTCCAACAATGGAGTGGGATACAGCTGCAGCTGATGCGGTGGTAAGAAATGCTGGAAAAATGACCTATCAATATGAGTCAAATACTCAAGTTGTTTATAATAAAGAAGATTTATTAAACCCTTGTTTTGTGGTGAAGTAATTGATACAAAAACTAAAACCTAAATCAGAATTCAGCCGTAATGTCCTCACTCTAATGACAGGGACTACAATAGCACAAGCTATACCTATAGCTATAAGCCCTATATTAACTCGTATATATACACCTGAAGATTTTGGAGTACTTTCTTTATTTGTAGCTATTACAGCTATATTTGGTAGTATTGCAAATGGTAGATATGAACTTGCTATAATGCTTCCAAAAAAAGATGAAGATGCTATAAATATCTTTGCCTTAGGGTTTATTATAACAGTTGTTATTTCATTAATATTACTTATTATTATCACACTTTTTAATGATTACTTTACTAAATTGCTAGATAATGAAGACATAAGTTTTTGGCTTTATTTTATTCCTCTAACTGTATTTTTTGTTGGATTGTGGAACATTTTAAATTATTTTAATAATCGTAAAAAAAATTATAAAGATATTGCAAACGCTACTATTATCAAGTCTATAATACAGGCAATAATACAGTTAAGTTTAGGGTTTCTTAAAAATGGTGCAGTAGGATTAATCAGTGGAAATATACTCTCACAGTTTTTTGCAAATACTAAATTATTGGTTAACATCATAAAAGATAAAGTACTCATATCAAATATATCGAAAGTTAAAATAATTGCGCTTGCCAAAAAATATAAAGACTTTCCTAAGTTCACACTATGGGCAGGTTTGGCAAATACTTCATCTAAAAATATTACAAATATTTTTATTTCAACTTTTTACGGGATTGTTACTTTAGGATATTATTCTTTAGTTCAAAGAGTGCTTGAGATGCCAGCATCTTTAGTTGGAGGGTCTATTGGACAAGTATTTTTTCAAGAAGCAGTTGAAGAAAAAAAGAGAACAGGAACTTCTATCGTTTCTTTCAAAAAAACATTTAAAAGATTACTTATATTATCTATTGCAATATTTCCTTTAATTTATTTTTTTATTGAAGATATATTTATTATTGTATTTGGAGAAGCTTGGAAAGAGGCAGGAGAATATGCAAGAATAATTCTTTTCCTAGTTATAGTACAATTTATAGTTTCACCACTAACTGCAATCAATCAAGTTTATATGAAAAATAAAAATGTTATGTATTGGCAACTTGGTTTATTAACTTTGCATATAGTTATACTTTATAGTTCTTATTACTTAAAGATAGCATTTATAGATTATTTACGTTATATGGTTGTATATATCTCTCTGTATTATATTTTCCATTTATATTTATTGCAAACATACATCATGAAGGATAAAAATGAATAGTATTATTCCAAATTTATTTATTATCGGAGCACCAAAAGCAGGAACAACTGCATTGGCAAATAATTTAGCACAACACAAAAAAATATATATATCTGAATTGAAAGAACCTAGATATTTTGATGCACATACTTTTTATGATAATAAAAGTGATTATTTGATAAAAAATATTGAAGAATATTTAGAATTATTTAATAACTTAGAAGCAAAAAAATCTAAATATAGATTAGATGCAAGTGTATTTAATATGTATAGTGAAATGTCCATAAAGAATATTTTACAACTATCTCCAGATGCTAAATTTATTATTATTTTAAGAGAACCAGTGTCAGCATCAGTTTCTATGCATAGTCAAAGATTGGCATACAGTGATCCAAAAATGAGAGAATTGTCTGAAGATTTTAAAGAATGTTGGAAAATGCTTAAAGGAAGAAAGCAAGGGTTGTACTATCCAAAAGCTTGTCAAAATAAAATATTATTTAGGTATGATTTATTATATTCATATGAATTATATATTCCTCAGATTCAAAACTTAATAGAAAGTAAGAATTTATTTATAGGTTTTTATGAGGACTTTAAAAATTCACCAGATAAATTTTATTATGATATTTTTAATTTTTTAAATATTGAGCATATAAAATTACAAAATAGAAAGCATAATAAAAGTTTAATTTTAAAAAAATCAATTTTTTTAGAAGTACTTGAGATTATTTCATTAAAAAGTTTTAAAATTAGAGAAAAAATTGGCTTGACAGGTGGATTGTTATATCAATTTAAACAGTGGTTTATTAATAGAAAAAAGATTGCTCCTAAAGTTTTGGACAATAGTGATTTGAATGAAGTAGAGGAGTTCTTTGAAAAAACTAATACTTATTTAAGAGAACTAAAAGAAAACTAATAATTGATTAACAATGATGTGAAAGTTAGCATATTGATAAATAAAAGGAAATGATTTGATACACAAATATTTAAATTTAAAAAAGTATTTATCTTTTATAATGAGACAATTTGTAAATTTTTTATCACCATTTATTAAGAAATGGGAAGATAGGTTTATCAAAAAATACTTATTAAAACCACTAAAATATCAACCTGTCTTTATTATTGGAGCTCCAAGAACTGGCAGTACAATTCTGTACCAAGTAATTACAAACCAACTAGATATACTGTATGTGAATAATTTAGTATGTAAATTTTATAAAAATTTATTTTTTGGTTTTTGGTTAAGTGATAAATTGTTTAAACAAAAAGCACATGATTGTTTTAAGTCGGATCATGGAGATACTTCTACTTGTGGATTAAACTCTCCTAGTGAGTGTGGAGGGTTTTGGTACAAGTGGCTTCGTGATGATAAACACTTTATAGATTATGATGAGATAACCGATGAAATTGTACATCAGATAAGAGATGAATTAACAGCGGTTATAAACTACTTTGATAAGCCTTTAATTTTTAAAAATCTAAATGCGGGACAGAGAATGAGATTGTTACACAAATGTTTTCCAGAGGCAAAATTTATATTTATAAAAAGAGAGCCACTCTTTACTGCACAGTCTATCTTAAAAGCAAAAAGAAAAGAAGGCTTGAATGATAATGATTTTTGGTCAATAATGCCATATAATGTAGAAGAGCTGAAAAAACTAAGCACTTATGAACAGATAGTTAAGCAAATATATTTTTTAGAAAAACAGATATTGGAAGATAGTAAATTATTTGATAAAAAAAGCTTACTATCGATAGATTATAAAGAGCTTGGAGATGATTTTGAAAACACAGTAAAAAAGTGTCAAAAGTTTATAAGTACCGATGAAAAAACAGAGTTTAAAAAAGCAGAAATAAAATTAAGAGAAAAAGTATCATTAAAGGAAGATGAAATAAAATCGTTTAGTCAAGAAATAGAAAAGTTAGATTGGGAGAACTACAGTGACAAATAAAGAAAAGTACAGAAAGTTTTGTGAAAAAGAAAAAGATATTCCTATTTTTAGTAAAGATTGGTGGTTAGATAGTATTTGTGGTGAAAATGCGTGGGATGTTTTGCTCGTAGAAAAAGGGGGAGAAATATTTGCATCATTACCTATTTATAGGAAAAGTGAAATTATATTTGAGATACTAACAATGCCACAACTTACACAAACTATGGGAATATATATCAATTATCCATCCAAACAAAAATATTATAAAAGACTTTCTTGGGAAAAGGACATGATGACTGCACTTATTCAAAAAATACCGAAGTTTGACTACTTTACACAAAATTTTGATAAAAAAGTTACAAATTGGTTAGCTTTTTATTGGGAAGGATTTGAACAAACTACATTTTATACTTATGTTATAGAAAATATTACGCTAGAAGATTTAGAAAAAAATCTTGAAACTGATATAAGAAGAAGAAGAAGAAAAGCTAATGAAGTTGGTGTAGAAGTAGTAGAAGGTGATGATGTAGAAAAATTTTATGAACTAAACATGATGACATTTAAAAGACAAGGAAGAAACATACCTTATAGTTTAGATTTTGTCAAAAATCTGTATAAGGCTTGTAGAGAAAATAATGCAGTAAAAATGTATTTTGCCAAATATGAAGACAATGTTATATCAGCAAATTTTTTAGTATATGATGACAATACTGTTTATTATCTTATGGGTGGTATTCATCCTGATTTTAAAGACTTAGGGGGAATGGATGTTGTATTATACGAAAGTATAAAGTTTGCTCTTGAAAACAATAAGACTTTTGATTTTGAAGGTAGTATGATAGAGAGTATTGAAAAGTATTTCAGAAGTTTTGGAGCGATTCAGAAGCCATATTTTAACATAACAAAGACTAATTCTAAGTTACTTAAAATAAGAAATTTTATTAGTGATTTGAAAAAATGATAAAAATAACTATACCAAACAATAACATTTGTGAGCGAAAATATATACTAGATATCATATTTGATGAGTTTTTAGGATTAGATTTTAAAGTAATACAGAATGATGATTGCAAAAATTGGATAATAGAGTTACCAAATAAACAAGTCTTGACTATCAAAGATACTTTTTTTAATAAATACCCAAAAGATTTAGACTATCTAAAACTAGAAAATATACCTCAAAAAATAGAAGAGCTAGATATCTTTGCAGCTAGTTTTTTTATGCTCACAAGGTGGGAAGAATATGTAAATAAAGCTAGAGACTCTCACAACAGATTTCCTGCAACTGAAAGCTTGGCTTACAAACAAGGTTTTTTAGATAGACCTATAGTTAATGAATATTTGGAAGAGTTTAAAAAAAATCTTTTAGAACTTGATAGTAATTTACAATTCAAATCAAGATGTTATCAAACATTTTTGACTCATGATATTGATTATATTCAAAAATATTCAAATGTAAACAACTGTGTTAGAGAAATAGCTGGTGATATAATAAAACGAAAAAGCTTACTATTGGCAGTAAAAAATCTTATACGACAAGTGAAAGTATTTTTAGGTGTGGCTAAAGATCCTTTTGATACATTTGATTACCTGATGGATGTAAGTGAAAAGGTTGGTATAAAAACGCATTTTTTCTTTATGGGAAAAGGAGAAACGGAGTATGACAATCATTATGACTCATCTAGTATCAAAATCAAAAGTACTATTTCAAATATAAAAAATAGAGGTCATAATATAGGCATTCATCCTACATACAATGCTTACAATGATTCTATGCAATTAAAGAATGAAAAAAATGAATTGGAAAATAATCTAAATACAAAAATCGTTTTTGGTAGAGAACATTATTTGAGATTTGAAGTGCCAACTACTTGGCAAATTTGGGAAGATAACCTAATGCAATGGGATAGCACATGCGGATATGCTGATAAAGAGGGCTTTAGATGTGGTGTGTGTTATGAATATAGTGTTTTCAATATACTAACAAGAGAAAAACTAAAATTAAAAGAAAAGCCACTAATAGTAATGGAATGTACAATAATAGATAAGTCTAAAATGAAAGGTGATTACAAAGCAGAAGTTCTAAATAGAATGAATGACTTAAAAGAAAAATGTAAACAATATAATGGTGACTTTGTACTGCTTTGGCATAATTGTCACTTAGAGGATAAAGAAGATAGAATAGTTTTTGAGGAAGTTACCTCTTGTTAGTTTTGGCTAGATTTATGCTTTTTTTTATAATGCTTGGTGTGACTTTAATATATTTATTTACAAATATAAAATTTATTTTTGATGGTTCTTCAGCGTTAATTCTTTTAATGTTCTCAATATTTATTGGTACTATTTTATTGATTTTAGATATGCTGGTAAAGAAAAGAATATATATGAAAAAATCTTTCTTCTTTTTAACTTTGTTTTTAACATATTTCATTTGTAGCTTAGTTCTTAGTCGTCCAGAAGATATTAAAAGTTATACAATAGCAACTACAGGAGGAATAATATTATTTTACTTACTTGGAGTACTAATATCATTAAATTTAGAATATATAAAAGAAAAAGTATTAAGCTCAAATCAGTTTTTAAAATTTTTTAATTCTTTTTATTTTATTTTTGTTGTATCTTTTATTGTTTTACTTATTGATACAAGTGTAGAATTAGCATCGAATATAAGAGGAGATTTATTTTTGATAGTAGATCCTGATGGAATGTACCAAAGAGCAGGAAATTTTTTAATCATATCGTCTCTTATATTTTCATTTATAACAATGTTTTTTCTCATTGTTAACAAATACATAAGAAGAAAGACTTTTGTAAAACTTATTAGCTTTAGTATTTACTTGCTAAGTAGCGTTGTTTTGTTTGGAATAATGTTGTTATCCCAATTGATAGGATCAAATAATACTTTAGTAAATATTACTGGGTTATTACTTAGTATTACGGTGTTTTATGTATTATTGAATTTTGTTAATTCAAAAAAATTACTAAATAGTGTAAAATTTAATATAAAAAAAATATTTTTTAGTAGATTTGCTAATAAACTTTTAAAATCTATATTTTTGTCAATTTTTATATTTATATTTATTTTGATATTCATGCTAAATATTGTAGAAATTGACTTAGATAAGTTAAGAATATTTGGCTTTGGTTCAGGTGAAATAAGTTCCATTAATAGTAGATTGGCTTTATGGGGTGATTTTACATCACATTTTAACTATAATCCTATTTTTGGAAATATGGCGGTAGATAAGTTAACTACTGGAGAAGGAAAATATGTCCATAGTTTTATTGGTTCACTATTTACTCATCTAGGAATAATTGGTTTTATACTTTTTTTTATATATTTATTTAATGCTATTAAAGAGAAGTTAAACTATAATAATAATTTATATTTTAATAACGTATATACTCTTTACAGTCTTCTTGTATTAACAGGAATATTAGGTATAGCATCATTTGGAACTTTTTTTACTTGGATACCAATATGGTTTTTGATGGGACTAATTTTTCCACCAATAGAGTTTAAAGATAGAAAGGAAATTTTTAAATAATGAATATAATACATTTAACACATACAGATATAAATACTGATTCAAGGATTTTAAAAGAGCTGAATTGTATTGCAAATGAATTTAAAACTCATAATATTAGTGGTATAGGTGTTTTTGATAAAGAAAAATCAAATAATACAAAAATATCTGATAGGATCAAAATCCATACTATTATATTAAGAACAAGAGAATGGAGGTTTTTACCAAATGTCATAAGACACACTCTGTCATTAATAGAGCTAACATCAAAGATGTTGTTTAAAGCATTGAGACAAAAACCAAAAGTTATTCATTGTCATGATACATTGGTTTTGCCACTTGGTGTTATAGTGAAGTTATTTACTGGATCAAAACTTGTATATGATGCACATGAACTAGAATCTGATAGGAATGCCTTAAGTAAAACTCTAGGTAAGATGACTTTATTTGTTGAAAAAAGGTTATGGAGGTTTGTAGATAAACTAATTGTTGTAAGTCCCTCTATCGCAAAATGGTATGAAGAAAATATTGGATTAAAAAAGACAGAAGTTATTTTAAACTCTCCTGATATTTTAGATAGTCAAGAGAATTATGACAAAAACTACCTTCGTGAAAAATTTCTTCTACCTAAAACATCAAAAATATTTTTATATATAGGTATTTTAGGTGTTGGAAGAGGTATAGACTTGATTACTGAAGCTTTTACAAATAAGGATATATCTTCTCATGTAGTTTTCTTAGGGCATGGACCACTTAAAGATAAGTTAGTAGAATTGTCATATCAATATGAAAATATTCATGTGCACAACTCAGTTCCACATAAAGAAGTGGTACCTATCGCAAAAAGTGCAGATGTAGGGCTTTGTTTTATTCAAAATGTTTCTTTAAGTGATTATTACTGTTTGCCAAACAAACTTTTTGAGTATGCATTTTCTAAAATACCTGTTTTAGCATCTGATTTTCCAGATATATCAATGGTTGTTGAAAAGTATAACTTAGGTAAATGTAGTGACTTAGATTCAGAAAGTATTTATAATGCAATCTTAGAATTTGAAGAAATGGAAGAATTACCAAAGATTAATAAAAATAATTTATATGATTTAAGTTGGAGTGCTCAAGAAGAGAAGTTAATTAGTCTGTATAAAAATTTAATAGAAAATATAAGTAAGGAAAAAAAATAGAATGTGTGGTATATTTGGTCAGATTTCAAAAATAAAAGTAAATAAAGAAAATTTAAATAGTTTAGTAAAGCATTCAGAACAAAGAGGTATTGACTCGAGTGGATTGATATATTATGAAGATAGCGTTTATAAAATAGGAAGAGCTGATTATAATATTGAAAAACTGTTAAAAAAAGAAAAACTTTTTAATTCTAAAATAGTATTAGGGCATAGTAGACTTATAACTAATGGATTAGGAGATAATCAGCCAGTAGTAAGAAATAATATCTGTGCAATACATAATGGAATAATTGTGAATGAAAAAGATATTTGGGAAAAATTGAGCGTTGAACGAAAGTATCAAATTGATTCTGAAGTTATAGTTGCGATTTCAGAAGAACATCTCCTTCAAAATCACGAAGTTTCTGAGCTTCCAAATAAAATCCTTTCTCTTTGTAGAGGGGTGGTTGCTTGTGCATTAGTTTTACCAGAGTATGGAAAGCTATTACTTTTTTCTAATAATGGAAGTTTATATGTTGGATATATAGGAGATGATATATATTTTGCTTCAGAAAGATATGCTTTAGATCAGATACAATGTATAGATGTGCATCAAATAAAAGAAGAAAGTTTAATTATTGATATTCCTAAAGCAGAAAAAAAGTTACATATAACAGATGAAAAAATAAGAAATGAAAATCTTATTCCAGAATTTCAATTTAATAAAAATGAAGAAAAATTATTAGAATTTAAAAGTTTTAAAGAAGTTAACTTAAAAAGATGTACTAAATGTATTTTACCTGAAACAATGCCTTTTATTAAATTTGATAATGAAGGTGTATGTAATTATTGTCACAATTATAAAAAAAGAAATAAACCAAAACCTAAAGAAGAGTTATTCAAACTTGTAGAGCCTTATAGAAAGCCAGGTAAAGAACTTGATTGTATTGTTCCTTTTTCAGGAGGTAGAGATAGTTGTTATGGATTACATTTGATAGTGAAAGAATTAGAAATGAAACCAGTAACTTATACTTATGACTGGGGAATGGTAACTGATCTTGGAAGAAGAAATATCTCTCAAATGTGTGGAGATATGGGAGTTGAAAATATCATAGTTGCAGCAGATATCTCTCAAAAAAGAAAAAATATTAAGATGAACTTGGAAGCTTGGCTTAAATCTCCTCACTTAGGTATGATGGCAATGCTTACGGCTGGAGATAAGCATTTTTTCAGGTATGTAGAAGAGATAAAAAAACAAACTGGAATAAATCTTAATCTTTGGGGAGTTAATCCTTTGGAGCAAACACACTTCAAAACAGGCTTCTTAGGTATAAAACCAGACTTTGAAGAAGATAAGGTTTATACTAATGGCGTAATGAAACAACTCAGATATCACTCTAAAAGATTTAAGGCTATGCTTGAAAGCCCAGGATATTTTAATAGTTCTTTATGGGATACTCTTTCTGGGGAGTATTATAGAAGTTTTATGCAAAAAGAAGATTATTATCACATTTTTGATTATTGGACATGGGAAGAAAATCTTTTAAATAATACATTAATAAATCAATATGATTGGGAGACAGCAATAGATACCAGTACTACTTGGAGAATAGGCGATGGTACAGCAGGTTTTTATAACTATGTTTATTATACAGTCGCAGGGTTTACTGAACATGATACATTTAGATCTAATCAAATAAGAGAAGGACAACTTACAAGAGAAAAAGCTCTTGAACTTGTAGAAGATGAAAATCAACCAAGATATCAAAATATAAGATGGTATTTAGATACACTGGGAATGGATTTTGAAGAGGTTATTAAAATTGTAAATTCTATACCAAAACTTTATAATGAAAACTAGAATATGAATATACTTTGTATCTCAAAATATGCTAGTCCTCCAAATTATAGTAAAATGCCTGCAAGGCTTTTTGTATTAGCAAAAGAATTTATAAAATTAGGTTATAAGACCACTTTAATTACATCTGATTCAAATCATTTCTCAACTTATCCAGATACAGATGAAATTTATAATTTTGAAACAGTTGAAAATGTTCCTTTATGTTGGGTTAAAACTAAAAAATATATAAAAACTGCTTCAATTGATAGAGTACTGAGTTGGTTTGACTTTGAACGAAAACTTTTTAAAATGGATTTAAATAAGATTGATAAACCTGATGTAGTTTTAGTTTCTTCTTTATCCATATTTTCTATAATTTATGGATATTATCTGAAAAGAAAGTTTAACTCTTTTTTAGTTTTTGAGATACGAGATATATGGCCACTTACAATGACGGAAGAGGGTGGTTTTTCAAAGTGGCATCCATTAGTTTTATTGATTGGCTTTATTGAAAAATTTGGATACAAAAAAGCTGATTTAGTAGTAGGTACAATGCCTAGACTTGATTTACATGTAAAAAATATAATAGGATATGAAAAACCTTTTCATTGTTCTCCTTTAGGTTTTGATCCAGTTAATTATAAAGAAGAAAAAATTGATAATAATCCTTTTGATAGGGTGTTCCCCAAAAATAAAGTTATAGTAGGTTATGCTGGAAGTATGGGGATAACAAATGCATTAGAGCCATTTATAAAAACAATAAAGCTTTTAAAGGATAATGAGAATGTTCATTTTATGTTAGTTGGAAGTGGTGATTTAAAAGTTAACTTTGAAGAGCAACTAAAAGATTGTACAAATGTAACTTTTTTACCTCGTATTGGACAAAATGAAGTGAAGTATTTTTTACAGAAATGTGATATTTTATATCTATCTACAAAAGATTCTAAAGTTTGGGAGTATGGTCAATCTATGAATAAAGTTGTTGAATATATGTTAGCATCAAAGCCAATTATTGCATCATATACAGGCTATCCATCTATGATAAATGAAGCTAATTGTGGTTACTTTGAAAATACATCAAATGCTAATGATTTAAAAGAAAAGATTTTAAGTATAGTTAATTTGGATGAAGAAGAAAGAAAAAAATTTGGAGAAAATGGTAAAAAGTGGATTTATGAAAACAGGCAATATTCACAATTATCAAAAGAATACATAGATAAAATAAATGAATTAAGGTTTACTGAAAATGCTTAAATCACTATTTGACAAAATCCTAGCTCTATTTTTAATAATTATTTTTTCACCTATTTATATAGTGGTGAGTTTACTTATACTTTGGAAGATGGGAAGTCCTATACTTTTTAGACAAAAGCGACCAGGATATAAAGAAAAGATATTTGGTATATATAAATTTAGAACTATGACAAATGAAAAAGATAAAGAGGGGAATTTGCTTCCAGATGAGCAAAGACTAGTAGGAGTTGGAAAGTTTATTAGAAGTACAAGTTTAGATGAACTTCCTCAGTTGTTTAATGTACTTAAGGGAGAGATGAGCTTTGTTGGTCCTAGACCATTACTTATTGAATATCTAAAACTTTACACTGATAAACAAAAAAGAAGGCACGATGTAAAGCCAGGTATCACAGGATGGGCTCAAGTAAATGGAAGAAATGCTATTTCTTGGGAACAAAAATTTGATTATGATGTTTGGTATGTTGATAATCAATCTTTTCTATTAGATATGAAAATACTTTGGTTAACTTTTTTAAAAGTTGTAAAAAGAAGTGATATTAGTTCTTCTAGCAGTGCTACAATGGAAAAATTTACTGGGACAAAGTAAGATGAAAGAGTTATATATTTATGGAGCAAGTGGCCATGGTCTTGTAGTTGCAGATATTGCAAGAGATAATGGTTACGAAAATATTATATTCATTGATGATGGAAAAAACAAATATCCAACTTTTGAAGATATTAAAAAAACTAATAATATTCCTATTGCTTTTGGAATAGGTAGTAATGCTATAAGAGCAAAACTTTTTGAAAAAGTTCATAATAGTGGATTTAAGATAATAAGTTTAATTCATCCAAGTAGCATAATATCTTCAAGTGCAACTATAGGTAAAGGAACAGTTATCATGCCAAATGTAGTAGTAAATGCAAAAGCCACTATAGGTGAAGGCGCAATATTAAATACTTCTTGTGTTATTGAGCATGAGTGTGTGATAGATGATTTTGTACATATTTCACCAAATGTAGCACTTGCAGGAGATGTAAGAGTGGATAAATATACCCATATTGGAATAGGGTCTAATGTGATACAAGGTATAATAATAGGAAAAAATGTGATAGTAGGAGGTGGAAGTATGGTTATACGAAATATTGATGATAATCAAAAAGTTGTAGGTGTACCAGTACGGCTGATATCTTCAACTTCAAATAAAAAAGGGGGGGTAAATAATAGTATTTATTTCCCATCTGTTAGGAGAGCTTCATGAGTACAATTTATGGTATTTATGGGGCGAGTGGATTTGGAAAAGAAGTTTTGCCATTAGTCAAAGAGCAGTTTGGAAATAAATCTAAGATTGTTTTTGTAGATGATGGAGATGTTCCAAATGAACTTTTTGGATGTGATATTTTTAATTTTGAGCAATTTGTAAATCTTGAAGGTCAAAAAAAAGTTACGATAGCTATATCAAATAGTAAAATAAGAGAAAAACTTACTTTGAAGTGTCTTGAGAAAAGTATTGAAGTTTTTGATGTAAAAGCTTCAAACAGTGTTGTGCTAGAAGATGTAAAAATGGGTGGAGGCTCGATTCTTTGTCCTTTTGTTACACTCACTTCTGATATAACTATTGGTAAGAGTTTTCAAGTAAATATCTATAGCTATGTAGCTCATGATTGTGTTATAGGTGACTATGTTACATTTGCACCAGCTGTAAAGTGTAATGGTAATGTTTATATAGGTGACCATGCTTACATAGGTACTGGAGCTATTATCCACCAAGGAAAACCTAATCGACCTTTGAAAATTGGTAAAGGTGCAGTAATAGCAGCAGGTGCGGTTGTGACTAAAAGTGTACCAGATGGTATGACTGTATTTGGTAGTCCAGCTATTGAATTTACCAAAGAAAACATAAAGAGGAGATCATAATGTCTAACTCTTTAGTTTTTAATCAAGTACCAATAGAAGAGATACAAGAAGAGATGGAAGTAAGTTATAGTCAAACTATAACAGATGCAGATGTCAAAGCATTTGCAGGAATATCTGGAGATAGAAACCCTGTACATATGGATGATGAGTATGCCCAGAATTCAAGATTTAAAAAACGAATAGCTCATGGTATGATGTCAGCATCATACTTTTCAGCACTTTTTGGTACAAAAATACCAGGTGAGGGGTGTGTATATGTTGCTCAAAGTTTGCAGTTTAAAAGACCTGTGTATCTTGGAGATACAGTTGTAGCAACTGTAACAGTTACAAAAGTAGATTTAGATAAAAGAAGAGTATTTTTTAGAACAACTTGTAAAGTAAAAAATAAAATAGTAATAGATGGAGAAGCGGAGCTTTATGTTCCAAAAGATAAATAAAGTAGATAGGATAAAAGTCAAGTGAATAAACGAATTTTTTTAAGTGCTCCACATATGAGTGGAAATGAATTAAAGTATATTGAAAAAGTATTTGAAAGCAATTATATAGCACCACTTGGTGAATATGTAAATAAATTTGAGGACAGTATAAAGAATTATACAGGTACAAAAAATGCTCTTGCAGTGACTTCTGGGACAGCTGCTATTCATTTAGCTCTTAGAGTTTTAGGAATTGATAAGGGAGATGATGTATTAGCTTCTACTTTTACTTTTATAGGTTCAGTAAATGCTATACTTTATCAAGGTGCAAATCCAGTTTTTATAGATAGTGATAAAGAGAGTTGGAATTTATCACCAAAACTTCTAAATAAATACTTATGCGAATGTGATAAAAAACCAAAAGCTTTAATAGTAACTCATCTATATGGGCAGTGTGCTGACATAGAAAAAATAGCTAATATTTGTAATCTTCATGGAGTATATCTAATTGAAGATGCAGCTGAAAGTTTAGGTGCTACTTATAATGGTCGTCATACAGGAACATTTGGAGATTTTGGAATATATAGTTTCAATGGAAATAAAATACTTACTACAAGTGGTGGGGGAATGTTAGTATCTCCAAATAAAGATTGGATTGACAAAGCGAAGTTTTACTCTACACAGGCAAAAGAACCATTTATACATTACGAGCACGAAGAGTATGGATATAATTATCGTATGTCAAATGTTTTAGCAGCTATTGGTGTAGGACAAATGGAAGTTATAGAAGAGCGTGTACAGAAAAAAAGAGAAATATTTAAGTGGTACAAAGAGTTTTTAAAAAATTGTGATGAAGTTGAGTTTATGCCAGAACTTGACAATAGTAGAGGGAACAGGTGGCTTACCGCTATGATATTTAAAAAATCAGATTACAATGAAATTATGAAGGCTTTAGAACAAGTAAATGTAGAATCTAGACCTTTATGGAAACCTATGCATATGCAAAAATTATTTAAAAACAATAAGGCTATAGTTGATGGTACAAGTGAAGAGTTATTTAAAAAAGGGCTTTGTGTAGCAAGTAGTACAACAATGAATAAAGGTGATGTACAGATGATTTGTGATGTAATCAAAGATAATTTAATTTGATATTAAATAAATATTAGGAAAATATATGCTAGGTCTTGATAAACGAATACTTAATTTTGTAGTGATTATTTGTCTTACAATTATCACTTTTTGGTGGACTTTTTTCATCTTTCATATGGAGTTTGAAATAAGATTTGTAATAGGCGTAATAGCTATAAGAATGCTAGCTTCTCTTTTGATTTTCAAAGATTTTAGTTTGAGTTGGTCAAAAGCTACTCAAAAAACTTTTATTATGAAAAGTATTGTTTATATTGTGGCTTTTTGTATCTACATGCCTTTTTATTATGGAGAGCTTAGATTTGCTTTTATGGCTTCTGAGCTTGCTTTTTATTTGTTTGTTATAAACTTTTCTATGTATTCTTATCATTATTTGATAAATAGAAGTAAGGTTGCAAAGACTAAAGAGTTGGTTATTTATGGTGCTGGAAAAGCAGGGATGAAGCTAGAAGAAGAGTTTAGAGAGAGTAAATATAAAGTAAAGTATTTTGTAGATGATGATAAGATTTTACAAAAAAGATCAATCGATGCTATTCATATTTTATCTCAAGAAAAGCTAAAAGAAAGATTAGGTGATACTAAGTTAGATCTTTTAGTTATTGCAATGCCTAGTGTTTCTAAAAAAAGAATTAAACAAATATATGATGAGGTTGGATACTACTTTAAACAAATAAGAATTCTTCCTGCACTAGAAGATATTTTAGCTGAAAAAAACTTCTCAAAACAACTTAAAAATATATCTGTAGAAGATTTGCTTGCAAGGCATCCTCAAGATTTAGACAAAGAGAAAATAGAAAACTTTATAAAAGGTAAAGTTGTATTAATTACTGGAGCTGGAGGTAGTATAGGAAGTGAGATAAGCAGGCAGTGTAAGAAGTTTAAAGCAAAACAGCTTATTTTACTTGATCATAGTGAATTTAATCTTTATAAAATAACAGAAGAGTTAAATGGCTCTGAGATTATACCAGTGATGCAAAATGTAAGAAATTATGATTTTATAGAAAAAACTTTTAAGAAATATAAACCTCAAATAGTAATACATGCAGCTGCTTATAAGCATGTACCTTTAGTAGAAGATAATGTTTTAGAAGGTATTTCAAATAACATACTTGGAACAAAAAATTGTATAGATTTATCTATAAAATATAAAGTTGAAAAGTTTGTATTGATTTCAACAGATAAAGCTGTAAGACCTACAAATGTTATGGGTACAACAAAACGAATTTGTGAACTATACGCACAAAATGCAAACACTGAACAAAACACAGAAATTGTTGCAGTTAGATTTGGAAATGTTCTTGGAAGTAGTGGAAGTGTAATACCAAAGTTTAAATCACAAATTGAAGCAGGAGGACCTATTACTGTAACACATCCAGATATTACAAGATATTTTATGCTTATTCCTGAAGCTTGTGAGCTTGTACTTCAAGCTGCAAGTATTGGAAAGGGTGGAGAGATATTTATACTTGATATGGGAGAACCTGTAAAGATTGTAGATTTAGCTAAAAAGATGTGTGAATTAAGTGGACAAGAAGATATAAAAATAGAGTTTTGTGGATTAAGACCAGGTGAGAAACTTTATGAAGAGTTACTTATAAATGATAGTGATAAAAAAACAGATTATGACTCAATTATGGTAGCAAAACCTACAAAATATGATATACATAAACTAAATAATGATATACAAGAACTTTTAGTTTGTGAAGATAAAATCAAGAAGTTAAAAGAGATAGTTCCAGAGTTTGAACACAATAAGTAAAATGGATGGCACGAATGAATTCGCGCTTCCGTGGAGGCAGTTCGGAGACTCGAATTTATTCGAGTAGGGTGGAACTTGCTTGAAAATGGCACGAATGAATTCGCGCTTCCGAATGTGGTGGATGAATTTTGATTTCTTTTGGAAACTCGAATTTATTTGAGTCTTTTGTAAGTTTGGATTTTGGCACGAATGAATTCGCGCTTCCTTGGAGACTCGAATTTATTCGTGTATGGTGAGAATGCTTGAATTTTGTGGCTTTTGCTGGTATTTCAGGCTTGAAAAAGTGATTTTTGGATAAAATTGGCTATATTTATATAAAACAAAGGAAACTAATGGGTTTAGGTGTAGGTATCGTAGGACTTCCAAATGTAGGTAAAAGTACAACATTTAACGCTTTGACAAAGGCACAAAATGCAGAGGCGCAAAACTATCCTTTTTGTACTATTGAGCCAAATAAAGCGATTGTTCCAGTACCAGATAAGAGATTAGATGAATTAGCAAAGATTGTTATTCCAGATAAAATTCAACATTCAACTATTGATTTTGTTGATATTGCTGGGCTTGTTAGAGGTGCTAGTAAGGGTGAGGGTCTTGGTAATCAGTTTTTATCAAATATTAGAGAAGTTGAAGTAATCTTACATATGGTTAGATGTTTTGATGATGGCAATATCACTCATGTTGAGGGTGATGTAAATCCTTTAAGAGATATTGAGATTATTGAAACAGAATTAATTTATGCAGATATTACTCAAGTTGAAAAGAAAATTGATAGACTTAAAAAACAATCAAAAGGTTCAAAAGATGCTGCAGCTCAACTTGTAGTTGCACAAGCTTTACTTGATCACTTGGCTGAGTTAGAGCCTGTAAAAACTTTTGAAGATAGTGAAAATGAACTTTTTATTGCCCTTGATAAAGAGCTTAGATTTTTATCAAATAAAGATGTGATTTATGGTGCAAATGTTGATGAAGATTCACTAGCAGATGGTGGGAATAAATACGTAGAAGAGTTAAAAGAACATGCACAAGAAGTAAATGCAGATGTAATTATGCTTTGTGCAAAGATTGAAGAAGAGCTTGTTGGTTTAGAAGATGATGAAGCTAAAGAGTTTTTAACTGATTTAGGAGTTAAAGAGTCTGGCTTAGAGCAGATTATTCATACTTCATTTGACAAACTTGGGCTTCAGTCATATTTTACTGCTGGTAAGGTTGAAGTTAGAGCTTGGACAATTAAGAAAAATACAAAAGCTCCGCAAGCAGCAGCAGTAATTCATAATGATTTTGAAAAAGGTTTTATCAAAGCTGAAGTTATTTCTTATGAAGATTTTGTTAGTCTTGGTGGAGAAGCTAAATGTAAAGAAGCAGGTAAACTAAGACTTGAAGGTAAAGATTATGTTGTTCAAGATGGTGATGTTATGCACTTTAGGTTCAACGTTTAATTTTATGTAGATGAAAGATTAGTTATAATCTAGCTAATTTAAACTTAATTTAGGAGTTTTAAGTGCCAGAAAATATTTTAGAAAAAATTGAGTCATTACCTCCTCTTCCTAAAACAATTGCAGAGATTGAAGAGTATAGACAAAAAAGAGATAAAGAAGCTTTTGAATTACTAAAGATAATTGAAAAAGATGCCTTGATAATTTCCACATTATTAAAGGTTTCAAATTCAGCGATGTTTGGATTTAGAAGCAAGGTTGAAACTCCAAGTAGAGCTATTAATTTATTAGGGATTAACTTCACAATTTCTATTGCAATTGGCGGTACTGTACAAAACTTGCTAAAGGCAAATTTATCTGCTTATGGAATTAATAGTGATGATTTTATGAGAGTTTCAAATATGGCAACTACCTTAACTAATCTTTGGTTATCAAAAGTCTCTTTTGACTTAAAAGAAGAGCTTATCTTACCCTCTTTACTTCAAGAAGCAGGAAAGTTTATTATTGCTGATATTTTAGAGCTTGAGGGTAAAACAAATGAATTCAAAGATTTATTAAGACAAGGTAAGTCAACAGCACAAGCAGAAAAAGAGATTTTAGGATTAAGTACTTCTGAGATTACTGCAAGGATTTTCAGGCACTGGAAACTAAGTGATACTTTGATTGATTCAATAGAGTTTGTAGATGATATAAGCAAAGTTGATGAAGCTTATAAGCAAAGAGCACAAATCCTTGATGTTGTAAAAACAGCTTGTGAAGTAACAGCTCCTTTAAGTGATGATAATGTAGATAAAGCTATACAAAAAGCAAAAGCTTACAACCTTGATGTAAAATCACTAGAAAACGCTATTGAAAAACTAGAAGACAGACTTTTAGATGAACAAGTATAATTAAGGCTAAAAAAGCCTTAGTTATTTAAATTCATAATATTTTTCTTTTGACTTTCTTGCCAAAGTGATGCAGTGTGCTGATTTTTCTAGTATATTCTCACTATTTCCCCATGATACTGCAAATGTTAAATCAAAATTTATTTGATTTTCTTGATAAATAATTTTTGTTTTTTTTATCTTTTGTATATAACTATCCATATTTGAATTTAGTGGTAATATTGCTCCAAATTTTGGTCCTGATAGTCTGTAAATATTTAAAAAACTTTCAAGCTCTTTGGCGTAATTTTTTAGTATGATATCTGTTTTTGCATAACTTAGTTTTTCATTATATTCATCTATATTATTTATATAAAACTCTATAAAAATAAATTCATTTTTGATATCATTTAAATCTTTTTGAAGTCTATTTACATTTCTAAGACCTGTGATTTTATCAAAAAACATTGGAATTGTTTTTTGGTAGCTTATGATTATATTTGATACATTTTTTTTCATATACTCTTTTGTATTTATAAATAGATGTTGAAATACTTCTTTATATACTGTTGAGTAAATTATTTTTAATTCAAAGTTTGAAAATAAAGGTATTTTTACTGTTTCATATCCCAAATCAAGTATCGTACAATCTTTTTGACAAAGTCCATCTACAACTGCAAAAGCTAGTCCATAAAATACTTCTTTTGAGATAAACTCTTCTATGTATTTGTTTACTTTTTCATCATCAAGATTTTTTTCATTTAAGATATTTGTTATCACATCAGATAGCTTTTGATTCATATAGTATGTTTTATTTATTTTATTTTGATTTATATGTTTAAGTACGCTTTTTCTACCAAGTTCATAATACTTTTCATCTTCTATATATTCATAATCTAAATCAAGCTCTTTTATAAGTCTTTTTCCATAATTGATAAATATTTTATCATTTATAGTTTTGTATTCATTTTCAAGTAAAGTGTTTCCATTTATATTTTTGTATATTGCAAAGTAGTTTTTTGATAGTTCTATGACTTTTGTTTCATAGCTATATGAATAGTATAAGCTAAGTGATAAAAATATTTTTGTATATACACTTATTAGATGTGAAGCAACGCTATTTTTATTTACATAATCAACTATAATTCTAGCTAATTCATCATCAATTATGAAGCTATTTTGTCTAATAAATCTATGTATGATAACATCACAAATATTTATTTTATAAAACTCTAAATAGTCATTGTCAAACTTCTCCATTGCAAGAAATTTTTTGATTATATCTATTAAGATGTCATTTTTTATTTGTGTTGAATATAGTGTGATTGCATATATGATTTGAATTGTTGAGTTATCAAAATTTTTATTTTTAAAGAAATCATCAATTATTAAAAATATATCATCTTCACAATTGCTACTATATATGAAAATATAGTTATTTATAAGGTGATTTTTAAACTCGCTTATTGTTTTAAATTTTGGAATATATGTATGAATGATAGTCTCTTCATACAAATCTAAGATATTTTTAAAATTGATAAGATCTTTGTATTCATTATAATCATACTCTGTTTCAAGTTTATATATCATATTTGAAAGTAGGGTTGTTATGGTATTTAGATATATTTTGTATTCATTTAATTCATTTGAGTTACCAAAATGTGTACTTTTTGAAAGTTCATAACCATCATTTGATTTTTCAAAGTTAAAGTAAAACTCAGCTATTAATTCAGTCACACTTTTATTTTTAATATCTATATATGGTATATGTGCATAATAAAATAGAAGTTTTCCTAAAATATTATTTAAAATATTTACTTTTTCTTCTTCTAGTTTTACTTTAAATTTTAAAATATTTATTGTTTCTGTCAAAATTTCTAATATTGGATTAATACTTCTTTTTCTTTGTACATCATTTGAGTTTACTTTACACAATACATTTACCGTTTCAATAAGTAAAGTATAGTGTGAAAATAGAAGTTCAAAATGAGTTGTTTTATCTTGAAACTCTTCTAGCTTTGTTTCATAATCTCTAAATAGTGAGGATAGGTTTTCTGTATTATAACTTATATAATTCTCAAATATTTTGTAATTTTCTCCAAAAGATAGTAGATTAATTATTGTAACTATCTCTTTAAAAACTACTGTTTTTTTATCAAAAAATATATTATCAAGCTTTTGTTTAAGTGCTTTAATTAAGAATTTTCTAAAATTTATATTATAGTTTAGTTGTTCATATATATCAGCAGGAAGTTTCTCATCTTTTATATAAAGTTCACAAATATAATTCATAAGAAGCTTATAATCATCATCAATATTAAATAAAAAAGAGTTATTCTCTTGATTTGAAAGCTTATACTTATTAAGTATATTTGTAACTGCTATGTCTTCATCCTCTAAATCTAAGTATGAAGTTGCATTACTATGTTTATCTAGCATCTAATTCTCCTGCAATAGTTAGGATATTATATAATTTTTTTACTTATAGTCCTTGAAGTAAAATATGCCAAAGATAATCAATCTCTTCATCATTAAAACTAATAAGTGAATTTTGTTCAAACATCTCTTTTATTTTATCAAGTTTAAACTTTCTTGCAAATGTACATTGAGGATGAGCAGGAACAAAACTTCTTACTAAAGATATATCTGTTTGAATCTGTATATCACATAAGAAACAAGTATAATCAACATGAAGTCGTCCTTCATGCTCAAGAAGTTTTAAGTAAGCTTGTATGATAGCTCTTTTTTCATTTTGTTTTATCATCAAGTGTGATAAGGCATTTAATAAATCAAAATAAAATTCATCTAATTCTTCTATATCTTTAAAGTGATAATAAAATAGTTTTATAAATCTTTGCCAAGCATACATCTTTTTTGCATCCAATATCCACTCATAATTTAGCTGCATAACATCTCTTAATCTTCCAATATCACTTCTTAGATTATGCTCAATCTCAAAATCTATTTTATATCCTACATTTATATTTGAGTGTCTTGCTCCATAAAATCTATATGTTGTATAAACTCTTGTAGGCGTAAGTATTGTAACTATTAGATCATCATCTTTTACAGGTTTTACGTCTAAAATGTATCCTTGCATATATAAAAACTCTTTTTTTGTGTTTATTTGTAATACTTTTTTATTAAAAAAATTATAACAAAACTAAAATAGATATATGCTTCAAATAAATTTATGGTATCATATATATAAAACAAGAAAGGATAAATTAATGGCAGAATTCGAAAATGTAAATATAGCAAAAGCTGCAAATGTATTTTTTGATGGAAATATAACAAGTAGATCTATTGAGTTCAAAGATGGTACAAGGAAAACTTTAGGAATTATGCTACCTGGTGAGTATGAATTAAATACTGTAAATAAAGAGATTATGGATATTCAAACTGGTGAACTAGAAGTTATGCTACCAGCTGAAGATTGGATGGAAGTAAAAGCTCCTGGAAGTTTTGAAATACCTGCAAACTCAAAATTTAAATTAAGAGTAAAAAGTTTAGTTGATTATTGTTGTTCGTTTATTAAATAGTTGTCATTAAACAATGCGATATAATCGCATTGTAAAATGGCTTTTTTAGTATAACATACTCTCTTTTACCTCTTCAAATTTCAATATTTTTTTACCATAGTGACTATTTTTAAATGCATTTGCTGATTTTTCATCTTTAAATGGAATTAACTCTTCTCCCATTGGACCATATACATTTGAACCTACTACATAAAAAGCACTTTTACCATCAATAGCTTCAAGAGTATAATAATCAGTAACAGTTATATTTTTCATCTGCTGTTTTGTGTGGTTGTGTGAAAACTTTTTTGGATTAAAATAGAATTTAAACATATCCTTTGTTCCATCAAAGTAGTGTGTGTGAGTTTTATCTACTTCAATTTTGGCTGCCCATTTTGGATATTTTGCTACATACATTCCACAAACTGGACATTTGGCATCTTTAGGTACATGAACTCTTTTATTTTCATTTGTAGCTAATGAAGGGTCATATTTATAAATAGCTACAGCTTGTAGCATTTTTGGTTTTAAGTTTTTACAAATATTATTATCAATTAAATACTTTTTTGCTTCACCAATTGAGTTAAAATCAGGAGTTTGAATATCTTTATTACACATGGCATTATAGATTTTTTTACCTTTTTTTGCCATTTTTGCTCTTTTTTTATCTATTCTTATATTGTCATTTTTCAAATCATTTGTAGCAATCTTTAAAGCCTCATCAAAAGTTTTAATATCTCCACCATACTCTTTTTGAAACTCTAAAGCATCTTTTTTTGTCAAAAAAGCATATTTGCTTGTCATACTCATAGTACCTTTTACAGAACTGCCTACTACATAAAAAGCTTTTTTAGCATCAATTAATTCTAATGTTTTAGTATTTACTACTTTAACATTTTTTATTAGATTGTTAAATTTTTCATTAACCTTTGCAAAACAATGAAGAGAACAGTACTGCTCTTTATGGCCATTTTTAAACTCAACTGCATGTGATGTTTTATAAAACTTTACTAGATGCATTCCACATACATTACAAAACTGTTTACTACTATCAGTTTTAACTAGTGTAGCTTGGTTTTTATTTACTGTTTGAAACATCTTATTTGAACTTGCAAATAGATTTATACTAATAAGTAAGAAAACAAGAGGTAATAATCTTTTTAGCATTTAACTCTCCTAATATTTTTTTTGATTTTATATTAAAAGAGTTAATTATGTGTTAAATTAATAAGAGGCACGAATAAATTCGCGCGTCCGGTTTGGAAACTCGAATTTATTCGAGTCTATTCTTATACTATATTTTTTGTAAATAACAGCTATTCTCAAAAATATCTTCAAAAGGATTTTTCTCAATTTTATCTTTTGAACAATCTTTTAAATATAAGCTTGCAATATGAGTTACATTACTATTTTTTAACCAAACAGGATTTAATCCAGCAGAAAAACCTGATACCATGATAATTTTTGCATTTGTTGCAAACTTTAATATTGCATCAAATGTTGAGCCAATAAGTGCAGCGCCAGTTATTACTACAATATCAGCTTTACTTACAGCTTCATACTCAAAAATATCATTATAAACTTCACTATTTAACTCTTTTTTTCTTCTACAAAAAACTGCTACATCTCTTGAGTTTTCTTTTAGCTTTTTTATTACTGGTTTTAAATTTCCAATAAAAACTATCTTGTCTTTTTTAGTACTATTTTCAAGTAAAAATTCACAGCTTGCAACTCTTAGATTCTTTTTCAACGAAGGTGGATTTTCTTGTAATTCATACTGTCCAATTGCATTTATTGTTGCAAGTATTATTGCTCTTGAAGCTAAATTAAAACTATCATCTTCTAATATATCTTCAATATTTTTAAAGTTGATATTTTCTAAATCTCCTTCATCACTTGGACTTAAAGCTACTCCAATAGAAGATTTAGTTTTATTTGTAACTTCAACATAAGTAAATGGCTCACAAATTTTAAAACTTTTTAAGATTAAAGAGTTTTTTTTTGCACTTTGTAGTGCTTGTTGTTTTAATTTATCAAGTATCATGATTTTCCTTTTTATGTGAATGATTGTGTATATTGTTATTGTGAGAATGCCCTAAAAACAAAAAAGGGTGTCCCTCTTGCCAAAATAGTTTGCAAGTTGTATCAAAAAGTTTAGAAATCATCTTTTCTGTAATATTTAAACTATTTTCAAAATATAAAATCTCTTTATTTTTAAGCATTACTATCTTATCAGCATAGTGTAGAGCATTTTGTAAATCATGTAGTACGGTTATTGTAATAAAGTTATTCTCTTTTGTTTTTTTTCTTATTAGTTCAAGCATCTCTATTTGATTTTTAGGATCAAGATGAGATATTGGTTCATCTAAAAGTAAGATTTTAGGTTCTTGTAAAATAGCAGCAGCTAAAAAAATCTTTTGTCTTTCTCCTCCACTTAATGTATCGATATTTCTATTTAAAAAATTTTGTAGATTAAACTCCTTTATAGTATTTTTAATCATATCATGGTCATACTCTTTTAAAGAAAATCCACTATATTTTCTTCTTGAAATTTGTAAAACATCAACAGTAGTAAGATTTGAGTTTTGATTAAATTGTGCCATATAAGCAATATACTTTGAGATGCTATTTATTGAAGCAGTTGTAAAGTCTATTTCTTTAAAACTTATTTCTCCTTTATATATTTGTATTATTTTAGCTATGGCTTTTAGTAAAGTACTTTTTCCTGCACCATTTGGTCCTATAATTACATTTAAATCTTTTGGCTTTAGTTCTAAATTTATATTTTCAAGTAATATTTTTTTATTTATTTTTACATGTAGGTTTGTAATTTTTAACATTTTGAACTTCTTTTATATAAAAAATATAAAAATAGTGGAGCTCCAAGCATTGAAGTTATAATGCCCACAGGAATAGTAATAGGAAGTAAGATTGTTCTTGAAACAATATCAGCAAGTAAAAGAAGTATTGCACCACTTATTGCAGATAAAGGCAAGACATATTTGTGTGAACTTCCTATAAAAAGTCTTACAATATGTGGTGCAATAAGTCCAACAAAACCTATAATTCCAAAAAAGCAAACACTAATTGCACTTAAAAAAGAGGCTACAATCATAGAGCCTAATCTAAGATTTTGTGTATTTATCCCTAAAGATTTTGCACTATCTTCACCTAACATCAGTGCATCAAATTTCCAAAATATTTTAAAATAGAAAAATAAGCATATTAATAAAACTAAGCCAATTGATAAAATAGTATTCATACTAGCTTTAGATAAATCACCAAAAGTCCAAAATAGTGTAGCTGCTGCATCAATATCATCTGCAAAGTATTGAAGTAGCATAGTAAATGCAGAAAAAAATGCACCTAAAGCTACTCCAAATAGTATAAGTGATTCAGGTGACATATTTGCTCTTTTACCTAAAGAGACTATCAAAAAAGTGTTTATCATACTTGAAGCAAAAGCAAAAAGTGCAGTTATAAAACTTGCTTCATATGAAGAAGCACTTGAATATGACTGAAATACTATTATGGCAAAACTTGCTCCAAAAGCACTTGCTTGAGAAATTCCTAAAGTAAAAGGAGAAGCCAAAGGATTTTTTAATACAGCTTGCATCATAGCTCCTGATAGTCCAAGAGAAGCTCCTACCACAAACGCTGCTAAAGTTCTAGGTACTCTTATTTCAAAAACTATTATTGAAAAACTACCATTTGCTTCTAAAAGTTTAAATGTATCTGAAAAGACTACTCCATTATTACCACTTATTAAAGAGAGCCATATTAAGCTTATTGTTATAAAAAGTAAAAAAATTGCAATTAACAATCTTTTTTTTGAGTAGAGTTGTTTAGTGTACATTGGTTTTAATATCTTCTCCTAAAAACTTCTCATAGACTCTTTTTTTTACTTTTTTAATATCTATATTTTTCCCAAAGTATGAAGCAATCAACCAACTGTTTATATAAATATTTTCTATATTTGTATTGTAAAAATTACTTGGATATAACCAGTAGATATTATTGTTTTTAAAAGCCTTAATATGTTTATAAATTGCTTTGTCTTTTTCTATCTCTTCTAAAATTATTTTTTTGCTAACTGAGTCTAAAAAAATAACTTCAGGATTAAAACTTAAAAGAGTCTCTTTATTTACAAAAGCATGACCTATATGATTTTGTAAGATTGGATTTTTTATATTTAAAAGTTTAAATGCAGGATAATCACTTTCAGTACTTGTGATACCATGAACCCCTTTATATGCAACTCCACCTACATATACAGCTTTATCATCAATCTTTACTTTTTTTAAAGCCTCTTTTTGTTTATTCATAAAAGAGATTAATTCATTAGCTCTATTTTGTTTGTCCATGATTTTTGATATTAGTAACAGTGATTTTTTTACAGCTTCAATTTTATCTTCTTTATTATTTTTCCCACTATAATTTGAACCATAACTTAGTGCAATAACTGGTGTTTTAGTCTTTTCTTGAATTAAAGCTACTTGTTTAGGTGAAAGTATAGATGTAAAAATAATATCAGGTTTTAGATTTATTAATGTTTCTAAGTTTGGCATTTTCCCAGGTCCACCTTGACCTACAATAGGAAGCGATTTGATAAACTTTTTATCAAGCACTAAACTATAAGCTGAATTAGGGCTAAATCTTAACTCTTTTTTTTCAATACCTACAAGTTTTTTTTCAAGTTGCATATAAGTAATAAGTCTTAATGTTCCAGGGCCTAAGCACACTATTTTATTATTGTTTGTAACTTCTACTTCTCTATTATACATATCAATAAATGTTTTTGCATTAAGTGTAAAGTTTAGAAGTATTATAAGAAAAAGTAATCTCATTTTAGTCTCCAAAATTTATTAAGAGTCTAATTTAATATATATAAATAAGTAATAAAAAAGCAAACTGCTTGTGTATTTTTGGAACTAAAATTAGTGAAAGAGGCACGAATAAATTCGCGCTTCCGTTTGGAAACTCAAATTTATTCAAATAGTATTAATAAGTTTTTATTCTTCAACTTCTACAATTACAGGCGTTGATTCCCAAATTCCGTGTTTTGTACAGTATCCGTGTGCAACTAAGTTTAATTTTTTAGTTGTTGGAATAATAGTAAATGTAGTTGTATTATGAGCTTTTACATTTCCTAATGTTCCTGGAACATATGTAGCTTTTGCTAATAATGTTTCTTTGTTGTATAAAGCAACAGACTCAATGTAGTGGTCAAAATCATCTGGATGTGTATATTCATTTCCCATTTTTACAGTAACTTCAAATGGTTCTCCTGCTTTTGCAGTCTCTTTACAGTGAATAAATGGTGAGTGTCTATCAATTAAGTCTTTTTTAGCTTCTCTTTCTACTGTGTCAATATCTACGTATTTGTTAATCTTTGGCATTATTACTCCTTGTTAAAATTGCACTATTATATAAGAAAATTTATTAATTAATAAGAATAATATTTTACCTAGAAAATAATTTAAGAAAAAAATTAGATTTTAGAGAATTATTTTGATATAATTGCGCCATGAATAAAGAAGACTATTTTATACAACAATTTACAAATCAAACAAAACTTATAGGTGATGATGCAGCAGTAGTTGGCAATATGGTTTACTCTCAAGATGCTTTTTTTGAAAATGTACATTTTAAAAGAGAGTGGATGAGTTTAAAGCAGATTGCTTCTAAAGCGATGTTAGTGAATATTTCAGATGCTATTGCTATGAATGCAAAACCACTTTATGCTCTTTTAACAGTTGCTATTCCTAAAGATTTTTCAACAAGTGACTTAAGAAAACTTGCAAATGGTTTTAAAAAAGTTGCAAATGATTATGGGATTAAGATTATTGGTGGAGATACAATAAGTAATGAAAAGCTTGATATTTCTATAACAATTATTTCCCAAACTTCAAATCCTAAATATAGAGCTGATGCAAAAATAGGGGACTTAGTATGTTATACAGGAACTTTGGGTAGTTGTAAAAAGGATTTAAAAAAGCTTTTAAAAGGTAAAAAAGTACCTTCAAAAGCTAAATTTATAAAACCTAAATTAAAAGGTGATTTTTTTTATGATATTTCAAAGTATGTAAATGCTTCACTTGATATTTCTGATGGATTATTCTTTGAATTACAAAGAGTTTCAAAAGCAAGTAAGGTTGGTTTTGAATTTTTTGATGAAATTTCTCCTGAAGTAGGAACTTCAGGAGAAGAGTATGAAATGTTATTTACTTTTCCAAAAAAACATTTAGAAAAAGTAATGTTAAGTGCTAAGAATCACAAAGTACCATTAAATATATTTGCAAAAGTAATAAAAGGCAGTTATAAAACAACTGCAAAAAATCATCATTTTTAATATAAATAATTACACGAGGAATAATAATTTGAATAATTTACAAAGATATCTAAATCATGCAAAAATAGATGTAGTATTTAAACAAAGTAAAGATGACTTTGTCGTTACAGAAGAGCCTTTATATGAGTTTTCCAATGAAGGTGAACACTTAATAATTAAGTTTAGAAAGAAGGATTTAACAACATGGGATGCTGTTTCTATTTTTGCAAATCATTTTGGATGTAAACATAGAGATATTGGTTATGCAGGACTAAAAGATAAAAATGCAATGACAATACAATCTATATCTATTAATAGAAAATTTGAAGATAAGTTAAGTAGTTTTAATCATGAAAAAATAAAAATTTTAGAAACAACATATCATAAAAACAAGATAAAAATTGGACACTTAAAAGGTAATAAATTTTTTATTAGATTAAAAAGAGTATCTTCAGTTGATGCAAAAATTATTGAACAAGTTTTAACTCAACTTGCAGTATTTGGTATGCCAAACTATTTTGGATTTCAGCGGTTTGGAATAGAAGGGGATAATTATAAAAAAGGTGAAGCAATAATAAATGGAACTTTAAAAGAAAAAGATAGAAAATTAAAGCAAATGTATATTAATTCATATCAAAGTTATCTTTTTAATAATTGGCTTTCAAAAAGAATAGAGATTTCAAAACTAGTTGAAGCTTTTGAGCCAAAAGAGATATATAATAAACTAAATCTTCCTTTAGAATTAGTAAAAAATATGAAAAAACAAAAACATCCATTCAAGATAATAAGTGGCGATTTGATGTCTCATTATCCCTTTGGAAAAATATTTTATGCAGAAGATTTAGAAAGTGAAGCTTTAAAGTTTTATGAAAAAGATAGAGTTCCAACTGGACTTTTATGTGGAAGAAGAGTAAAACAAGCTCAAAATGAAGCATTAGAGTTTGAAAAACAGTTCACTCAAACTCTAAAAGAAGATGGGGCAAGAAGGTTTGCTTGGATTTTTCCAAGTGATATACAAAGTAACTATAAAGAAGAAAAAAACTGGATGGAGTTATCTTTTTATCTTCCAAAAGGTTCATATGCAACAGAGTTTATTGCTGAATTAATTCATTAACTTATAAAATATGTATATATTTTTGACTCTTTTGTTTATATAGTTAAGTTAAAAAAAGATAGACTTATATAAAACTTATTTTTTAAAGGTCATATATGAAATATGAAGAGTTAATTAAAGAGTTATGTGACGTAATTAAAGAGTCAGAAACTAATGCAAGTAAGATATATGAAGACTTTGAATATCTTCAAGAAAGTATTGAAAGTATGAGTATTTCTTTAAGAGAAAAAGAGAAGTTAACTGACAAAATTTCTAATTCACTTGGGCTTTTACAACATCAAGATTTACATAGACAAAAAATAGAAAGAGTCGTAAATTTTGTTTGTGAGAAGAATCATATTGATAAATCACAGTACAATTTAGCAAGTTCTGCTAAGAATATTGATAACACAGAAGATAATATGTCAGAAGAAGAATTAGAAGCGTTAATTAAGCAAATGCAAGGTTGATAAAAGAAGATTTTCTTCTTTTATCTACTCTATTTTTTCATATTCTTACACGCTTCTTTTTTAAGTGCGTTTAATTCACCAAAAATTCTAAGAGCTTCTATTTCAACCTCTTTTGCTTTTTCATTTAGTGAACTATTGTCTTCTTTATTAGCATTTGCTTGAACTAATATTTGAAGTTTAGTATTTAAATTTTTATTTAGTTTTCTTAATCTTTCTATGGCATCTACATTTACATTTGTTGTTGATTCTTCATATTTATTTATCCATTCATCCATAGAGTTGCCTTGCTTAACACTCCAGTTTTTATACTCTCCTAGTTGTGAATAAACTCCATCTTTAAGTTTTAATACATCAACTTTAAGTTTAGCAGTATCATAAACTAAATCAACATTTGCTACACCTTCTCTTGCTTCTTCTAAGAAGTTTGCTCTTGAAGCTGCTGTTACAAGTGAGTCTGACATAAATGCAATTTGTGCAGACATTTTTGAAATATCATCAGCTACAGTTGCATTTTTTTGTGTTGATTGGTCAAGATTACTAACCGCATCATTTATTTGAATAATACCTTTTTCTTGCTCTTTAGATGCAGTAGCAACACTATCAATCATATCAATAGTATCTGAAATATGACTATTAAGCTCTTTATATCCTTCTATCATATTTGTTGAGATACCTTTACCTTCCGTTGCCTTTACACTTGCGTCTTCAACTAAGTCTTTAATCTCTCTTGCTGCTTCAGCACTTCTATTTGCAAGATTTCTAACCTCTTGAGCAACAACAGCAAAACCTTTTCCAGCTTCACCAGCAGTTGCTGCTTCAACAGCTGCATTTAAAGAAAGTATATTTGTTTGGAAAGCTATTTGATCAATTACTTCAATTGCTTCATTAATTGCAGTAACCTTATCATTTATCTCTTCCATAGAAACAGCAGTTGTATTTGCTAAATCCATACCTTTTTTAGCTGAGCCAGTTACATCTTGAGCTAAACTTGCCATTTTTACGGTAGTTTCAGTATTACCTTTTATATTTGCAGTTATTTGCTCTAATGCAGCAGCAGTCTCTTCTAAGCTACTTGCTTGTTCATTTGATGAAGTAGATAGATTCTCAGATGCTTTAGATAGTAAGTGTGTATTTTTACTAAGTTCATCACCTGTATTCATAATCATAGCTAAAATCTCTGATGTATTATTTCCTACTAATTTAATTCCAGCAGCAAGAGAACCTAAATCTCCATAAATACCTTTATCATCTATTTTATAATCAAATTTTGATTCTGAATAGTTTTTTAAAGTCTCATTAATTTTATCAAGTGTTTGTTTTGTACTTAAAATCATTGTATTAAGTTTATTTTTTAGGTCTTCTACATATGGATTTGCAGCAGTTGATTGTACACTATAAACAAAGAACCCATTTCCAGTTTTTTCTAATATATCATTTGCTTCTTCAATTACTTTTTCATCTTGTTTAAGACCTTGTCTTACTTTATCCATGTAAGCATTAAATAAAACAGCAACTTCTCCAATTTCATCTTTTGATTGAATCTCTAATTTTATACTTGTGTCATTTGATTTTAATAAATTTTCAAAACCTTCTTTTAGTTTACCAATTGGATTTGTAGCTCTTTTAACTAAAACCAAAACAAGTCCAATAGTTATCCATCCTAAGATAGTAGCAATAATAAGTATTTCAACAACTAAAGCATAAATTCTATCATCAGCTTCATCAAGAGAGAAAGTTAAATCCATTACCCCAATTACATCACCTTCTTGTTGATTAGCATGACATAGTAAACACTCTTGTGTTGCAATCATTGGCTTTATCATCCTTAATTCATGGCCTTTTTCATCATTTACTTCTAGTATTTTTGATTTTTTAGTTTTAAAAGACTCTAAAATCTCTCTATCTTTTGTATATGGTGCTCCTGGGTCATACATATCTATTAAAGGTTGACTTTTTGCAACTACTAACTCTTTTACTCCTTTTATCCCTCTTGCTTCTTCCTCTGCTTTAGCAATTTGTGCAGGATCTCCTGTGTTCATAGCATGTCTTAAACTTTGAAACATTGCACTATTTAGCATAGATAAGTTCTCTTTTGTTACGGCAATAGAGTCCTCTTTTACGCTTTTTGTTGTGAAATATACTATAGTTAAACTGCTAATGGTCATCAATATCAATAAAGAAAATATGATTTTATTACTTATCTTTTTTGTAACGATATCGAGCATCCCAACGCCCCTTTTTTTTAAGTTTACTTATTATATAATGAATTTAATTTAGATATGGTTATCTAAGTATAAAAAAGTGGAATTTTAGAAAAAAAGTAACACTTTTTTTAAAAAATAAATATAAAAAATAATTATAAAGAGAATTAAAGAATGATAGTTGGTATCGAAGGTAAGATAGAGAGGAAAGAGCCTACTTTATTGCATATCAATGCAAATGGACTTATCTACGAAGTTTTTGTATCTGTAAATTGTAGCTCAAAAATAACTAAAAATGAAGTTAAACTTTATACTACGCATATAATACGAGAAGATGCACAAAATTTGTACGGTTTTTTAGATTTAAATGAAAAAAAATTATTTGATACAGTTATAAAAATAAATGGTGTTGGACCAAAAGTTGCACTTGCAATTTGTTCTACTTTTACACCCTCTTCATTTTCTGAAATTGTAACATCAAATGATGTTAGTATGTTAAAAAGAGTTCCTGGTATTGGACCAAAAGGTGCAAGTAGGATTTTAGTAGAGTTGTCTGGTTTTGTAGTAGATAAAGCAGAAGATGAAGGCTCTTCTATTACAAATACATTAGAAGCATCTTTAGCTTTAGAATCATTAGGGTTCAAAAAAGATGTCGTTTCAAAAGTGCTTAAAACTTGTGTTAGTACAAATACAAGTGATTTAGTAAAAGAGGCTTTAAAAAAGCTACAAAGATAGTTTAGGAGAAAATATTGAAATTAGGGATTATTTTTGGTGGAGTTTCATATGAACATGAAATCTCAATTGTTTCTGCAATTGCAATGAAAGATGTTATAAATACACAAATACAGTATATTTTTTTAGATGAAAATAGAGAGTTTTATCATATCCCAACTGATACAATAAAATCAAAACTTTTTAGTTCAAAAGATTATAAAAAGTGCCAAAAAATTGAGTTGCATAAAGATGGTTTTTATACTCAAGGAAGCTTTTTGTCAAAACCTAAAAAGATTGAAGTTGATACTTATTTAAATATGATGCATGGTGCAGATGGAGAAGATGGGGTAATATCTTCTTTATTAGAATTTAATAATTTATCATATATTGGGCCAAGAAAAGAGGCTTGTTCTGTAAGTTTTAATAAGTTTTTAACAAAAGGATACTCTTTAAGTGTTGGAGTAAAAACTATTGATTATAAATACTTTACAAGAGATGATAAAGTAAATATAGATAATTTTCCTGTAATTATAAAGCCTGTAAGACTTGGTAGTTCTATTGGAGTTTCAGTTGTAAAATCAAATGAAGAGTTAGAGTATGCACTTGATGTAGCTTTTGAATTTGATGATGCAATAATAGTAGAACCTTTTATAAATGGAATTAAAGAGTATAATTTAGCAGGTTGTAAAATAAATAATGAATTTGAATTTTCTATTATTGAAGAGCCTCAAAAAGCAGAGTTTTTAGACTTTGATAAAAAGTATTTAGATTTTGCAAGAACAAGTACAGCACTTAAAGCAGATATATCAAAAGAATTAGAAGAAAAAATCAAAAAAAGTTTTAAAGATATTTATAATACTTTATTTGATGGAGCACTAATTAGATGTGATTTTTTTGTAAAAGATAATGAAGTATATCTAAATGAAATAAATCCTGTTCCAGGAAGTATGGCAAACTATCTTTTCTCAAACTTTGATGAAATTATAAAAAAACTTTCAAAATCATTGCCAAAAACAAGAAAGATTTTAATAAACTATGACTATGTAAATAAGATTCAAGCAAGCAAGGGTAAGTAATTGGCAGTTAAGAATATAGCAATTTTTGAAAAAGAGTTTGATGTATCCTATGAGATTGTAAATCCAAGTAAGAAACAAGATATAGTTTTTTTACATGGTTGGGGAAGTAATAAGCAAATTATGAAAAATGCTTTTGAAAATTGTTTGGAAGATTTTAGACATATTTATATAGATATGCCAGGATTTGGGAATACATCAAATAGCTATATTTTACATACTAAAGATTATGCTTTAGTAGTTGAAAAATTACTTTATGCTTTAAACTCAAATCCAGTTGTAATTGCAGGGCACTCTTATGGTGGAAAGGTTGCAACTTTACTAAATCCTAAAAATTTAGTTTTATTAAGTAGTGCAGGTATTGTAGAAGATAAACCTTTTAATATAAAAGTTAAAATATTTTTTGCAAAACTATTTAATAAACTAGGTTTTAGTAAACTTACAAAAGCTTTTAGAAGTAAAGATGTTGAGTCTATGAGTGAAAATATGTATGAAACTTTTAAAAATGTTGTAAATGAAGACTTTACAAAACAGTTTTCAAGATTTGAAAATAATGCATTGATTTTTTGGGGAGAAGATGATAAAGCAACTTCCCTTGAATCTGGAAAAAAAATCGCTAAACTAATAAAAAAATCAAAATTTAAATCATATAAAGAAGAACACTATTTTTTCTGTAAATATGCAGAAGATATAGCAAAGGAAATAAAGAATGGAATACTTTAATCTATTTACCGAAATAGTTTTTATTATGACTTTAGGTTGGTATTTAATTACCAATTTACAATGGTATAATTATAAACTTGAAAGAGTTATTTTAAAGCATCATAAACAAGAGTGGCATTTTACTTATTTTGTTTTTCCAATAGTGATTTTTTATGTTTTAAATGATATAGCTTTTGCTATATTCTTTTATGTTTTTTATGCTGCATTATTCTATTTTTGGAATAAAAAATTAGATAGAGGCTTGGTTCTTACTTCAAGAGTAAAAAGATTTTTAGCTATACTTTTATTTGTGACTTTTGCTATAAAAGCTTTATGTTTAGCAAGTCAGTCTTGTTATATTTCCGCTGTTTTTATTCCTTTAATTTTAGCATATGCAATCTCTACTGGACTGGAAAAAATATTTTTTATCTCTTTTAAAAATCAAGGTAAAAAAAGAATTCAATCTATGAATGACTTGAAAATTGTTGCCATTACTGCTTCATATGGAAAAACATCAATAAAAAACTATTTATATCAAGTATTAAAACATAAATTTATTACTTATAAAACACCAAGGTCTGTTAATACAATTGCAGGAATAGTTTTAGATGTAAATAGAGATTTACCCGCTAACGCACAAGTATATATTGCAGAAGCAGGTGCTAGACAAGAAGGGGATATTGCAGAAATTACAGATTTTTTAGAACCTCAGTATTGTGTTATAGGAAGTGTAGGAGAACAGCATATTGAGTATTTTAAAACTTTAGATAATATTATTAGAACTAAGTCTGAAATCTTACAATCAGCAAGAATGAAAAAAGGTTTTGTTCATGAAAGTGTACCTTTAAAAAAGCATCCTTCAATTATAAAGTTTCCAGATAATTTAAATATAACTATGAGTAATTTAGAAGGTATTTGGTTTGATGTTGAGATAAATGGAGTAAAAGAGCATTTTCATGCACCTTTATTAGGAAGCTTCAATGCCATTAACTTAACAGCTGTAATTCATGTAGCTTTAGAGCTTGGTATGAGTTTAGAAGAGATAAAATTAGCTTTTGAAAAACTTGAACCAGTTGCACATAGACTTCAACTAATTCATGCAGGTGGGAAAATTATTGTTGATGATAGTTTTAATGGAAATCTTGAAGGAATGCTTGAAGCTGTAAATATTTGTTCAACATATGAAGGAAGAAAAGTTATTGTAACACCTGGACTTGTAGAGTCAACAGATGAAGCAAATATTTTATTGGCAAAACAGATAAATGAAAATTTTGATTTAGCAATTATCACAGGAAAATTAAACTCTCATCTTTTAAGTTCGAATATAGATGAAAAAAGAGTAATTATTTTAAAAGATAAATCAAAACTAGAACAGACATTGGCAGAACAAACAAAACAAAGTGATTTGATTTTGTTTGCAAATGATGCACCAAATTTTATTTAGTATTATAAAAAGAGTCTTTACCATTTTTAGGAGTAAATAATGCAAAGAGTATATGCCCCTTGGCGACATGAGTATGTGACAGAAGAGAAAATTGACGGGTGTGTATTTTGTCATATTGCAAAAAATTTAGAAGATAATAAATTGCAAGTTGTTTTTAGTGATGAATTATGCTATGTGGTTATGAATAAATATCCTTATTCACCTGGTCATATGATGGTAATTCCTTATACTCATACAGATAAAATTGAAGATTTAGATGATGAAGTTTGGTTGAGAATTTCTTTGCGTGTAAAACAAGGAGTTAAACTCTTAAAAGATGTTATGAATGCGCATGGAGTAAATATTGGCATGAACTTAAGTGATGCAGCAGGAGCTGGAATAGCAGAACACGTGCATTATCATTTGCTTCCAAGATGGAGAGGAGATACTAATTTTATCTCAGTAATTGGACATACAAGAGTATATCCAGTTGATTTTGACTCTATTTATAACAAAATCAAAAGTAACGCTTCAAAACATTTTATATAAAAAAATAAACTATATTATAATATTTTAATGTGTAATTCAATATAATTTCAAAACATAAAAAAAGCTTAAGGTTTAAGCAGAACATAAGAGATACTCTCCTACTTATGCTTCATAATTTTATAAAAATTATAGGAGTAAGTTTTGAAAAAATTACTACTTACAATAATCACACTATCTTTAACTCTTTTAAATGCTTCTGATTTAAAAGTTTTTGAAAATTTAAAAGGTTCATTAAATATTGCTGGTGGAACTGCACATATAAAATGTGAAAAAGAAGCAATTAAAAATATTATGAGAAAATATCCTGACATCTCTATTTCTATTGCTGGTGGAGGAAGTGGAATGGGTATTAAACAAGTAAGTTCAAAAATTATTGATTTAGCAAATTCTGGAAGAAAGCCAACTAAAAAAGAGATTGAAAATGGAAACTTAAAGCTTTATAGATTTGCAATTGATGGTATTGGAGTTATTGTTAATCCTAAATTAAATATAGACTCTTTAACAACTAAACAATTACAAGATATATTTAGTGGTAAAATTACAAACTTTAAAGAGATTGGTTTGCATGATGCCGTTATAAATTTATATACAAGAGATGAATCAAGTGCAACAAGAAAAGTTTTTTGGAAAAAAGCACTTAAAAAATCACCTATTTCTAAAAAAGCAAGAGTAGTGTCATCAAATGCAGCTATGAAAACAGCAGTTTCAAAAGATAAAAATGCAATAGGAATAATCTCTTTAGGTGTTGCAAATAGTAGTGTTAAACTTCTAAAAATTAATGGTGTTGCCCCAACTGTTGAAAATATAAATAAAGATACTTATAAAGTAGCAAGAGGTTTATATTTATTAAGTAATGGAGAGCCTTCAAAATTAGCTAGTGCATATATTTCATATTTAAGAAGTAAAGAGGGTGCAAAAATAGTATCAAAATATGGATTTATACCTGTAAATGAATAATCTTTTCTCTAAAGGACTACTTTTTATAACTTTAATTAGTAGTCTTTTGGTTTTTTGTATCTTTTTTTTAATAATATACTTGTGTATAGATGTTTTTAGTCTTGATGAAATAAAATCTTTTTTCACTCTAACATGGAGTGTTGAAGAGAAAAAGTATGGAATATTAGTTCCTTTAATGGGCTCTTTTATAGTAAGTTTTATAGCTTTGATTTTAGGTTTTATTTTTTCATTTTCAATCTCTAGTATGATTTTTTTGACTAAATTTACTATTATTAAGCTTTTTTTGGAAAAGACAGTTTTATTAATGGCTACAATTCCCACAGTAATTTATGCTTTTTCAGCTTTATTTATTTTTGTACCATTTATAAGTTTGTTTAAACCTAGCTCAACTCTATCTATACTTGTTGCTAGTGTTGTTTTATCATTACTTTTGATTCCAACTATGAGTCTTATATTTTTAAATATTTTTAATAATTTAGCACAAAAGTATATGAAGTGTTGTTTAAATTTAGCCTTGAGTAAAGAAGAGTTTTTTTTCAAGTTTGTTATAAAAAATTCAATTCAGCAATTAGCACAAGGTTTTTTATTGGCAACAACTAGAGCACTTGGTGATACTATGATTGTTTTAATGCTTGCAGGAAATGCATTGGCTGTGCCTAGTTCTATTTTTGATTCAACAAGAAGTTTAACTTCACATATTGCACTTATTTTTGCAAATGATTTTGAATCAATGGCTTTTAAAGCAATATTTTTATGCGCATTACTACTTCTTAGTTCTAATTTTATACTAATTTTAATAATTAGAAAAATAAAAGGAAAAGATTATGCAGTATAGTTTATACAAAGTAGTCTTAGCTATTTTTACAATAAGTGCTATATGTTTGGTTTATACGCTTTTAGGTTTTGTTTTGATAAAAGGTTTTAATACTATATCTTTAGAGTTGATTTTTCAAGATACAAATGTATTAGATGCAATACTCTTAAAACAGCGAGTATTTGATGGTATTTTCCCTGCAATAGTTGGAACACTTATGTTAATTTTACTTAGTTTAAGCTTTTCATTTATTTTTGGATTTGCAAGTGGAATTTATTTAAGTATTTATGCAAATAAAAAATTAAAAGAGTATATAAATTTCTGTTTTGAACTGTTGTCTTCTGTACCTTCTATTTTAATAGGGTTATTTTTTTTATTGTTAAGTATATATTTACATGAGAAGTTTTTGACAAATTTTTTACCTTCATTATTTCTTTCTTCTTTAGCCTTGGCACTTCTTATCATGCCATATATTGTAAAAAATACTCAATATGCACTTGATAATATTCCAAAACATATAAAATTGCTATCTTTAAATTTAGGTTTATGCAAAACAAAGAATCTTTTTTTAGTTTTAATCCCATACTGTTCAAAAGAGCTTTTAAGTGGAGTATTCTTGGCTTTAGGTCGTGCATGTGAAGATACAGCAGTTATTATGCTAACAGGAGCGGTTGCAAGTGTAGGAATTGCAAGTAGTATATTTTCAAAGTATGAAGCATTGCCTTTTTATATATACTATATCTCTACAAATTATGGTGATGAAACTGAGCTTAATCAAGCTTTTAGTGCAGCACTAATACTTTTAGTGATTTCTATGAGTCTGTTTTTAGTAACAAAACTTATACAACAAAGAGTAAAGAGAAAAAATGGTTATTATTAAAAATTTAAAATTGCAATTTGCAAATAAAATAGTTTTTGAAAAATTAAATCTTCATATAAAAAAAGATGCTATTACTGCAATTCAAGGTCCAAGTGGAATAGGTAAAACTTCACTTTTTTTATGTATAAACTCTATGATTAGATTTGAAGAAGATTATAAATTAAGTGGAGAAATACTTTATAAAAAAGGTGATAAATATATAGATGTATTAACTTTAGATGACTATGAAGTACAAGAGCTTAGAAAAGAGATTGTTTATGTTTCTCAACATCCTGATTTGCTTCCTATGAGTATATATGATAATTTAAATTTCTTTGCAAAAACACACAAAATTAAAAACAAAGAACAAAGTATAATTGAAGCATTAAAACAAGTATATTTGTATGATGAGGTAAAAGATATACTAAATAAGAGTGCTTTAAAACTTTCAGGAGGCCAACAACAACGGTTAATATTAGCAAGAGCACTATTGTTAAAACCAAAGTTATTACTCTTAGATGAACCAACAGCATCTTTAAATGAGTCTTTAAGTATTAAAATAGAAAAGATGTTAAAACAGCAAAATACTACTATTGCAATAATAAGTCACTTTAAATCACAAATAAAAAATATTGCAGATTTCAAATATTTTTTAGAGGGAGTATAATTTACTCCTGCTCTTGGCTCTCTTCTAAAAGATTTTCTATTTTTGTATAAATCTCTTCAGCTTGTTTTTCATCTATTTTGTTTTCATTAATTCCTACTACAATATTTTGTAGCTCTACAAGAAATGACTCCATCTCTTTTACTTCTTCCATATTATCTTCTGTTTGTTCATCGTTTTTTATAAGTTCATGTAGCTCATTGATATATGCTTCTACTTCTGGTATCATTGTCGTTTCAATAACTTCTAATAAATCTTGTTTGATTTGAGTCATAACTATATCCTTAATTTTTTTTCATTATAACAAAAGCTAGCCTTAATGTAACAAATCTATTGAAAAAAAGTTTAAATTTTATATCTACATAAAAAATTTTTTTATTCTATATGATTTTTTAGTATGATATACAATATTATTATTTGTAAAGGATACTTTATGAAAAAAGATGTAGTTATAATAGGTGGTGGTATTGTAGGACTAAATTGTGCCTATTTTCTACAAAAAAGTGGAAGAGAAGTAACTGTAATTGATGAAAATGATATAACAGATTCTACATCATTTGGTAATGCAGGGCTATTGTCATCATATGATAAAACTCCTTTAAGTTATCCAGGTGTTGTAACAAATACATTAAAGTTGATGTTAAAAGGTCAATCTCCTGCTATTTTTCATCCTACAATAAGTCCTAAAATATATAAGTGGTTATTAAATTTTATACTTAATGCAAATGAAAAAAGAACAAAAAAAACAATGATGCTTTTTGAAAAATTTGGTGAACTCTCTTTACAATTTTATGAACAAATGATAAAAGAGCATAATTTGGATTTTGATTATCACAGAAATGGAATGCTATCTGTTTTTACCGAAGATAAAAGTTATAATCAGAAACTAAAAACATACAATTATGTAGATGAAGATAGATTTAAAATTTTAGATTTTGATGAGTTACAAGAGTATGTACCCACAATAACACAAAAAGCAAAAGGTGCGATACTGTTTAAAAAAAATGCACATTTTGATTCAAGAAAAGTTATGAATGAATTAAAAAAACATTTAGAACAAGAAGGTGTGGAGTTTATCTTAAATGAAAGAGTAGAGCAATTGGATATAAGAAATGATAAGGTTAAGTATGTAATCACTTCAAATGGTAACCAATATAGGCCAAATCATACAGTTATGTCAACTGGTTACCAAACTTTACTTGCAAATCAATGCAAAAAAGATTTGATGATGACTCCTGCAAAAGGATATAGTATTACTTTTGAAATGCCTAGTGAATTAGTGCCTAAGACTTCTACACTATTTAATGATTTATTTATAGTAATGACTCCTAGAAAAGATAGTGTACGTTTAACTTCAAAATTGGAAATAGGTAGTGATGACTCTAAAGTTGTACAAAAACAAATTGATAGTATCAAAAATAACTTCTTTGCATATAATAAAAGCTTTGATATGAAAAATGAAACAACATGGGCAGGATTTAGACCTTTGACACCAAATGATATACCTTTAATAGGAAGAGATGAAAATATAAAGAATTTGACATACGCTATGGGACTTGGTTGGTTAGGTATGACTTTTGCACCAGCTGTTGGTTCAATAATAAGTGATTTAGTATCAAATGATAAAAAAAATGCACAAAGTGATGGAGTATTGCTTTTTTCAGGATTTTATCAATAAAGGATAAACATGAAGAAATTATTTGTTTTTTTACTACTTCTTTGTAGTTTAGTAAAAGCAGAAGATATAGAGATAAAATCAATTTTTAACTCTTTTGATGTTGATGGAACAATAGTTATACAATCTTTGTATAGTAAAAAAAACTATGTTTATAATTTAAATAGGGCAACAAAACCTTTGTTGCCAGCTTCAACTTTCAAAATACCAAATAGTTTAATTATATTAAATGAAAAACTATTGCATGATGAAAATCAAATAATAAAGTGGGATAAAAAGAAGAGATTTTTAAATGTATGGAATCAAGACCAAACTCTTAAAACTGCTTTTAGATACTCTTGTGTTTGGTGTTATCAAAAATTTGCAAAAAAAATCTCAATACAAAAGTATGAAAAGTATTTGAAACTTTTAGATTATGGAAATAAAAAAGTTGGTATTGATTCAAGTAGCTTTTGGCTTGATGGAGATATAAAAATAACAGCATTTGAACAAGTAGAGTTTTTAAGAAAATTGTATTTAAATAACCTTCCACTAGATAAAAAATATATTAATATAGTAAAAGATATTATGTTTGAAGAAAAAAATAGAAAATATAAACTAAGTTCAAAAACTGGATGGGCTACATCAGTAAAAAATAAACATGGATGGTATGTAGGCTTTTTAGAAACAAAAAAAGAAGTTTGGTTTTTTGCAACAAATCTTTTAATAGAAGATTTTAAAAGATTAGATTTAAGAAAAAAAGTAACCTTAGAAGTATTAAAGCAAAAAAGGGTGATTTAGATAATCAAAAATGATTATCTAAAATACAAAAGCTATGTCTTTAAGACTTAGTTGATACATAGTAACTTTAACACCAGCAGAATCAACTATATTGTAAGTAATAGTGTATTCATTTGGATTTTCAATGTCTGGATTGTTTTTTGCAAACTCTTCAAATTTTTTATTATCTATTATTGAATAGATAAATTGAGCTTTTTCTTTAAACTTATCATTATTGATATATAAATCAAATATTTGTTTGTGTTGAACCTTATCATACTTATTTACAAAGTTTTTGTTGTATAACTCTTCTACTAAATCTGATTTGTTAAATTCATTAGTATTATATAAATAGTAATCTTTGTGTAAAAGTTCATTTAGATTTTCACTAATTAGAAAATGGTTGTATCTTATATAGTCTTCATCTTTTGAGATTTCATTAATATATTCAATCATATTGCTCCTTATTATATGTAAAAGTTTATTGTAATATAACTTTTATATTTATAATAATTTGCTAATGAAAAGTAAGTAAATAGTAAAAATAGCAAAATATTTGCTAATGAAATGTAGTGAAATAGGGTAAAAAGTAGTAAATATTAGCAATACACACATTTTAAAAGCAAATTACTCACATTTTAAGAGCGTTTTCACAAAAATCTAATAAAAGTCTATTTTTTTTGTATTTATTTCCTTTTTAAAAGGATAAAAATATATAAAATGTAGTGTTTTTTGTCAAAATACTTAATAAATTTAAATAAAATAAATACTTTCCTTTTTATAAGGAAATAAAATAGAGATATTTTTTTTGGAAAGCCCATAAATCTTGACATTTAACAAAAATTAAGTTATAATCCGCGTCCATAAAAAATAGTTAGAGTACTTTTTTGGTATATCTAACGAGTTCTTTAAAGGAAAAAAATGGAAAAAATTAGATTAAAGCTTAAAGCTTATGATCACAGAGTTTTAGACAGAAGTGTTGCTTCTATTGTTGAAGCTGTAAAAAGAACTGGTGCTGAGTTAAGAGGTCCAATCCCTCTTCCTACAAAAATCAGAAAGTATACAGTTTTAAAAGGGCCTCACGTTAACAAAGACGCTAGAGAGCAATTCGAAATTAGAGTACACAGCAGAATTATTGATATTATTGCTGCAACTCCTGATACAGTTGATTCTCTAATGAAACTTGATTTAGCTCCAGAAGTTGATGTTGAAGTTAGATCAATGGGTCAAGAGTAAGAAGGAAGGGTAAAGAATGGAATTCATAGTTGAAAAAATCGGTATGAGTAGAACTGTTTCAGTTCCAAGTGTTCCTGTTACACTTTTAAAAGTTCTTGATACAAAAGTATGTGAGATAGCTGAAAACGGTAAAGCAATTGTAGCTTTTGCAAATGGTAAAAAATTTAACAAAGCTATTGAAGGTCAACAAAAAAAATACAATTTAAGTAAAGAGTTCAACAGATTTGCAACAATTTCTGTAGCAAACACTGAAGCTGGTGACTTAGATGTATCTGGTTTATCTGATGCTAATGTTTTAAAATCAACTTTTAAAACAAAAGGTAGAGGTTTTGCTGGTGGTATGAAAAGATGGAACTTTGCAGGTGGGCCTAAGTCTCACGGTTCAAGATTCCACAGAGCAGTAGGTTCAATTGGTAACTGCGAATGGCCAGGAAGAGTTCAACCAGGGCAAAAAATGCCAGGACATTACGGAAATACGAACGTATCTGTAAAAAATGATATTGTTTCATTTGATGCTGAAACAGGTATTTTAGTTGTTAAAGGTTCAGTTGCTGGACCAAATGGTGCATTAGGAAAAGTAAAGGTTGCTAAATGAGTAAAGCAATAGTATTAAACGAAAAATTTGAAAATAATGGTGAATTAGATTTACCAGCAAGTTATGAAGAGATTAACTCTCACAACTTATATTTATATGTTAAATCACATCTTTCATCATTAAGAGCTAATACAGCTAGAGTTAAAAATAGAACTGAAGTAAGCGGTGGTGGTAAAAAACCTAAAGCTCAAAAAGGTTCAGGTGGTGCTAGATGGGGTTCTAGAAGATCTCCGCTATTTGTTGGTGGTGGACAAATCTTTGGACCTACAAAAAGAAACTACAATCAAAAAGTTAACAAAAAGCAAAAAGCTTTAGCATTATCTTATGCTTTAAATGCTCACGCTAATCAAGAATCTTTATTTGTAGTTGATTCTGTTAAGGTTGAGTCTGGAAAGACTAAAGATGCAGTGGCAGTTTTAAACAAATTAAATAAGAGAGATACTTTAATTGTTGTTGATACAATCGAAGAAAAAACTTATTTATCATTTAGAAACATTAAAAACTGTTATGTTATTGAAAAGCAAGAAGTTAATGCTTATTTAATTTCTGCATATCATTCAGTACTAATTGAAAAATCAGTATTTGATGCACTAACAAAAGAGGCGTAAAAATGGCAGATATTACAGATATTAAAGCAATATTATACACAGAGAAAACTATTGAGCTTCAAGAGAACGGTGTAATCGTTGTTCAAACTAGTCCTAGAATGACTAAGACTGGTTTAAAAGAAGTTTTCAAAGAGTATTTTGGAGTAACACCTGAAAAGGTTAATTCATTAAGACAAAGTGGTAAAGTAAAAAGATTTAGAGGAAGAGTTGGTAAAAGACCTGACTTTAAAAAGTTTTATGTAACATTACCAGAGGGCGCTGAAATAGCGAACCTATCAGCATAAGGAGTATAGAGTATGGCATTAAAAAAATTTAGACCAATAACTCCTGCTAGAAGATTCATGTCTGTTATGGATACTTCTGATATTACTTCTAAGCCAACAGTAAGAAGCTTACTTAAAAGAGTAAAAGCAAGTGCTGGTAGAAATAATAACGGTAGAATCACTTCAAGACACAAAGAAGCAGGTGCTAAAAAATTATATAGAATTATTGATTTCAAAAGAAACAAATTTGGTGTAGAAGGTACTGTTTCTACTATCGAGTACGATCCATATAGAAATTGTAGAATTTGTTTAGTAACTTATGCTGATGGTGAAAAAAGATATATCTTACAACCATCTGGATTAAAAGTTGGTGACAAAGTACAAGCTGCTGAGTCTGGATTAGATATTGTTCCTGGAAATGCTTTAAGATTAGCAAGTATCCCTGTAGGTACTATGGTTCATAACATTGAGTTAAAACCTGGTAAAGGTGGACAAATTGCTAGATCTGCTGGTGGATATGCTCAAATCATGGGTAGAGAAGGAAAATATGTTATCTTAAGATTACCATCTGGTGAAATGAGAAAAATCCTTGGTGTTTGTATGGCAACTGTAGGTATCGTTGGTAATGAGTATTACATTAATATGGTAATTGGTAAAGCTGGTAGAACTAGACACATGGGTATTAGACCTCAAACAAGAGGTTCTGCTATGAACCCAATTGATCACCCACACGGTGGTGGTGAAGGTAAAACTAACTCAGGAAGACATCCAGTTACTCCATGGGGTATGCCAACTAAAGGTTATAAAACTAGAAAGAAAAAAGCTAGTGATAAATTAATCATTTCAAGAAGAAAGAAGTAAGGGTTTAAGATGGCAAGATCAATAAAAAAAGGTCCATTTGTAGACGCGCACCTAATGAAAAAAGTTATCAAAGCTGTTGAAGCAAATGATAAAAAACCTATTAAAACATGGTCAAGAAGATCAACTGTTTTACCAGATATGATTGGATTAACATTCAACGTTCACAATGGTAGAAACTTTGTTCCTGTATTAATTACTGAAAATCATGTTGGATATAAATTAGGTGAATTCGCACCAACAAGAACTTTTAAGGGACATAAAGGTTCTGTACAGAAGAAGGTAGGTTAAGAAATGGGTAAAGCAATATTAAAATTTATTAGAGTTTCTCCAATCAAAGCAAGATTAATTGCTAGAGAAGTTCAAGGTATGAATGCTGAATATGCAATTGCTTCATTAGAGTTCACTCCTAATAAAGCTGCAGGAATTATTTCAAAAGTTATCGCATCTGCTGTTGCAAATGCAGGTTTAGAGCCAGAAGAGGCAGTTATTACATCTGCTAGAGTTGATAAAGGTCCTGTTCTTAAGAGATTTACTCCAAGAGCAAGAGGTTCTGCTTCACCTAAGCATAAACCAACTGCACACATTATGATTGAAGTAGCTGCTGCTGAAAAAGGAGATAAATAATGGGTCAAAAAGTTAATCCAATAGGTTTAAGATTAGGTATCAACAGAAACTGGGAATCAAGATGGTTTCCATCATTTGAAAAACTACCTGCAAACGTTGCAGAAGACGATAAAATCAGAAAATATATCAAAAAAGAGTTATATTACGCTGGTGTAGCACAAACTATTGTAGAAAGAACTGCTAAAAAAGTTAGAGTTACTATTGTTGCTGCTAGACCTGGAATTATTATCGGTAAAAAAGGTGCAGACGTTGAAAAATTAAAAGCAAATCTTTCTAAATTAGTTGGAAAAGAGATTGCTGTTAATATTAAAGAAGAAAGAAAACCACAACTTTCTGGTCAATTAGCTGCTGAAAATGTTGCTCAACAATTAGAAAGAAGAGTTGCATTTAGAAGAGCTATGAAAAGAGTTATGCAAAATGCACTTAAATCAGGTGCAAAAGGAATTAAAGTTTCTGTTTCTGGTAGACTTGGTGGAGCTGAAATGGCTAGAACTGAGTGGTACTTAGAAGGTAGAGTTCCTTTACATACTTTAAGAGCTAGAATTGATTACGGTTTTGCTGAAGCTCATACAACTTATGGTTGTATTGGTATTAAAGTTTGGATTTTCAAAGGTGAGGTACTTGCTAAAGGTATCCCTGCAGAAAAAGCTGAAACTTCTAAACCAAAAAGAAGACCAAGTAAAAGAAGAGGTAAATAATTATGTTAATGCCTAAAAGAACTAAATTCAGAAAACAGCAAAAAGGAAGAAATAGAGGTAAAGCTCATAGAGGTAACTTCTTAGCTTACGGAGATTTCGGACTTAAGGCTTTAGAGCATGGTAGAATTGATTCTAGACAAATTGAAGCTGCCAGAATTGCTATGACTAGAAAAGTTAAGAGACAAGCAAAAGTATGGATTAAAGTTTTCCCAGACAAGCCTTTAACTGCTAAACCATTAGAAACAAGAATGGGTAAAGGTAAAGGTGCTGTTGATAAGTGGGTTATGAACGTTAAGCCAGGTAGAATTTGCTTCGAAATGGCGGGTGTTGGTGAAGAGTTAGCAAGAGAAGCTTTAACTTTAGCTCAACATAAATTACCATTTAAGACTAAAATTGTAACAAGAGATAGCGAAAATGAATTATACTGATATTAAAGACAAAAGCTTAACAGAGTTAAACGAGTTATTAAAAGAGAAAAAGGTGCTTCTTTTTGAATTAAAAGCAAAGCTAAAAACGATGCAGTTAACAAATACTTCTGAATTAAAAGCGGTTAAAAAAGAGATCGCGCAAATTCAAACAGCAATTACTGCAGCTAAATAACTTAAGGATCTAAGGTATGAGTACACATAAAAGAGAGATTCAAGGTGTTGTGGTAAAGAAATCTGGAGATAAAACTGCTTCTGTGTTAGTTACAAGAAACGTTTTACACCCAAGATATCACAAAACTGTGAAGAGATTTAAAAAATATTTAATTCATGATGAAAGAAATGAATTAAATGTTGGTGACTCAGTTGTTGCAATTGAGTGTAGACCAATTTCAAAAACTAAATCTTTCAGATTAAAGAAAATTGTAGCTACAGGAGTTAAATAATGATTCAAAGTTTTTCTAGATTAAATGTAGCTGATAATACTGGTGCAAAAGAGATTATGTGTATCAAAGTTTTAGGTGGTTCTAAAAGAAGATACGCAACAGTAGGTGACGTAATTGTTGCTTCTGTAAAAAAAGCTCTACCAACTGGTAAAGTAAAAAAAGGTCAAGTTGTTAAAGCAGTAATTGTAAGAACTCATAAAGAAGTTCAAAGAGAAAATGGTTCATTAATTAGATTTGATGACAATGCTGCGGTTATTCTTGATGGTAAAAAAGAACCAATTGGAACAAGAATTTTTGGACCTGTTGCTAGAGAAGTTAGATACTCAGGTTTCATGAAAATTGTTTCACTTGCTCCGGAGGTACTATAATTATGGCTATTAAATTAAAAATTAAAAAAGGTGATACAGTTAAGATTATCGCTGGTGATGACAAAGGTAAAACTGGTGAAGTTTTACAAGTTTTACCAAAAGAGAACAAAGTAATTGTAAAAGATTGCAAAGTAGCTAAAAAAACTGTAAAACCAGATCAAGAAAAAAACCCTAATGGTGGATTTGTAAACAAAGAGATGCCTATTGATATCTCTAATGTAGCAAAAGTAGAAGGTAATTAATTATGGCAGCAAGATTATTAGAAAAGTACAAAAACGAAATTAAGCCAGTTTTAGAATCAGAGTTTCCTAAAAACAAGATGTTAACTGCTAAATTAGAAAAAGTAGTTATCTCTGTTGGTGCTGGTGAAGCTATGAAAGATAGTAAATTAATGCAAAACATCCAAGATACTATCTCTTTAATTGCTGGACAACATGCAGTTAAAGTAATTGCTAAGAAATCAGTTGCAGGATTTAAAGTAAGAGAAGGTATGCCAGTAGGTGTAAAAGTTACACTAAGAGGTGAAAATATGTATACTTTCTTAGATAAACTTTGTTCAGTTGCTTTACCAAGAGTAAAAGACTTTAGAGGTCTTAAAAGAAATGGATTTGACGGAAGAGGTAACTACAACTTCGGTTTAGATGAGCAGTTAATGTTCCCAGAAGTAGTTTATGATGATATCATCAAAACTCACGGTATGAATATTTCAATTTCTACAAGTGCAGACAATGATGCTGAAGCATTCAGATTATTAGAGCTTGTTGGAATTCCATTTACTAAAGGAAGAGCGTAATGGCAAAGAAATCTATGATTGCTAAAGCAAAGAGAACTCCTAAGTTCTCTTCAAGAGCATATACAAGATGTTCAGTTTGTGGAAGACCACATTCAGTATACAGAGATTTTGGTCTTTGTAGAGTTTGTTTAAGAAAAATGGCTAACGAAGGGTTACTTCCTGGTGTTAGAAAATCTAGTTGGTAGGAGAATTTAAGCTATGATGAATGATATAATCGCAGATGCTTTAACTAGAATAAGAAATGCTGCACTTAGAAAATTAGAAGTTGCAACATTATTACACTCAAATACAATTGTAGGTATTCTAGAAGTATTACAACAAAAAGAGTATATTGAGAGTTACAAAGTTATCGATGCAGAAAATAATAAGAAAACAGTACAAGTTACATTAAAATATGATGATAATGATAACTCTGTAATTAACGAAATTAAAAGAGTTTCAAAACCAGGAAGAAGAGTATATAAGTCTTCTTCAGAATTAAAAAACTTTAAAAATGGATACGGTACAATCATTGTTACAACTAACAAGGGTGTTATCGCTAACGATGAAGCTTATGCTTCAAAAGTTGGTGGTGAAGTACTGTGTACAGTATGGTAGGAGAGTGTAATGTCTAGAATTGGAAAAAGACCTATTTCTATACCAAATGGAATTGAAGTAACTGTAGAAGGTACAGTAGTTAACGTTAAAAAAGGAAGTAAAGTTTCTTCTGTTGAGACTCATGGAAGAGTAGGAATTGAAGTAGCTGATAATAAAGTTATTCTTTCTAAAATTGGAGAACAACCTGAAGCTGCAGCTTTCTGGGGAACTTATAGAGCACTTATTAACAATGCTATTGAAGGATTAGATAAAGGTTTTGCTAAATCTTTAGAAATCAACGGTGTTGGTTATAGAGCTGCTGTAAAAGGTAAAGTTCTTGAACTACAATTAGGATACTCTCACCCAATTAATTACGATATCCCAGAAGGATTAGATATTACAGTTGAGAAAAACTTAATTCACGTAAAAGGTGCAGACAAACAACAAGTTGGGCAAGCTGCTGCAATTATTAGAGGCTTTAGAAAACCTGAACCATATAAAGGTAAAGGTGTTAAATATGTTGATGAGCATATTGTTAGAAAAGCTGGTAAAACTGCGAAGTAAGGTGTGAGTAATGAGTAGAGCAAAAGAAATAGCAAAAAAGAACGCTTTAAGATTAAAAAGAAAAAGAAGAGTTAGAGGTAGTATTTCTGGTACTGAAAGTAAACCAAGAGTTACTATTACTAAATCTAATAAATATGTTTCAGCACAAGCAATTGATGATGTAGCTGGTAACACTTTAGCTGCTGCTAATTCTAAGACATTAGGATTAAATGTATCTAAAGAGAGCGCTTCTAAAACAGCTGCTAAATTAGCAGAAGAGTTAAAAGCGAAGAATATTGATACTGTAGTATTTGATAGAAATGGATACCTGTATCATGGTGTGGTTGCAGCATTTGCTGACGCATTAAGAGAAAACGGAATTAAACTATAAGGGTTAATGATGGCAGCAGTAAATAGAGAAGATTTTCAAGAAGCAATCGTTAAAATCGGAAGAGTAACAAAAGTTGTAAAAGGTGGTAGAAGATTCAGATTTACAGCTTTAGTTGTTGTTGGTGATAAAAATGGTACAGTAGGTTATGGAACTGGTAAAGCTAAAGAGGTTCCTGATGCAATTAAAAAAGCTTTAGATGATGCATTTAAATCATTAGTAAGCGTTTCTATTAAAGGAACTACAATTGCACATGACATTGAGCATAAGTATAATTCAAGTAAAATTTTACTTAAACCAGCTTCAGAGGGTACAGGACTTATCGCAGGTGGTGCGGCAAGACCAGTACTAGAATTATCAGGTGTTAAAGATATTATTGCAAAATCTTTAGGTTCAAACAACCCTAACAACCTTGTACAAGCTACTGTTGAAGCACTAGCTAGAATAAAAGGATAATTAGATGGCATTAAATAATTTACAACCAGCTGAAGGTAGTACTAAAAACGTTAAAAGAGTTGGTAGAGGTCAAGGTTCAGGAATGGGTAAGACTTCTACTAGAGGTCAAAAAGGTCAAAAATCTAGATCTGGATTTAAGAATAAAAGAGGTTTTGAGGGTGGTCAACAACCAATCCATAGAAGACTTCCAAAAGTAGGTTTCTTCTCAAGAGTTAGCAAACCTTACTCTATTAATGTAGATAGAGTTAAGCAAGTTGCACAGTTAGAAGAGATTACTTTAGATTCTATTAAATCAGTTTATAAACTATCTAAATCAGTTGAGAAGGTTAAATTAATCGGTTCAGCTGCTAAAGATTTAGCATCTAAAATTAAAGACGAAAACGTAACTACAACTGGAAAATAATTATGAGTAAAGATCTTATAAATAAGATTCTTATTACTTTAGGGTTTATATTCCTTTACAGGCTACTGGCATATGTGCCAGTACCTGGTGTTAATATAGATGTAGTAAAAGAATTCTTCGATTCAAATGCAAATAATGCATTAGGTCTTGTAAATATGTTTAGTGGTAATGCAGTTGAAAGATTGTCAATTATATCACTAGGAATTATGCCTTACATTACAGCTTCTATTATTATGGAACTTCTAGCAGCTACTTTCCCAGCACTTGGTAAAATGAAAAAAGAGAGAGATGGTATGCAAAAATATATGCAAATCATCAGATATACTACTATTGTTATTACACTAATTCAATCAATTGGTGTATCAATGGGTCTAAATTCATTAACTGGGCAAAGTGGACAAAGTGCAATTTCTATTGATATGAATACTTTTATTGCAGTATCATCTATATCAATGTTGACAGGAACTATGTTATTAATGTGGATTGGAGAGCAAATAACTCAAAAAGGTATTGGTAACGGTATTTCGTTAATTATCTTTGCAGGTATTGTTTCTGCAATTCCAAGTGCTATTGGTGGTACAGTTGATTTAGTAAATAATGGTCAAATGAACTTTTTAACAGTTATTGCAATTTTAGTAATTATTCTTGCAACTGTTGGAGCTATTATTTATGTGGAACTAGGTGAGAGAAGAGTACCTGTTTCATACTCAAGAAAAGTTATGATGCAAAATCAAAACAAAAGAGTTATGAACTATATACCTATTAAGGTTAATTTATCAGGTGTAATTCCAGCTATTTTTGCAAGTGCTATTTTAATGTTCCCAGCGACTGTTTTACAAGGTAGTCAAAACGAGTACTTAGTAGCTATTGCGGATTTTTTAAATCCGAGCAGTTATACTTTTAATATTTTTATGTTTTTATTTGTAGTATTTTTTGCATTTTTCTATGCAAGTATTACATTTAATGCAAAAGATATTTCAGACAATTTAAAAAGACAAGGTGGATTTATTCCAGGTGTTAGACCAGGAGCATCAACTGCAAACTTCTTAAATGAAGTAGCAAGTAGATTAACTTTCTGGGGAGCATTATACCTTGCAGCAATTTCAACGGTTCCTTGGCTTTTAGTTAAGTCAATGGGTGTTCCATTCTATTTTGGTGGTGTTGCTGTTCTTATTGTTGTTCAAGTTGCTATTGATACAATGAGAAAAATAGAAGCACAACAATATACTAATAAGTATGAAACACTAAGTGCGGTTGGGCTGTAGTTATGGCAATTGCAATTAGAAAACCAAATGAAATTCAAAAACTTCGCGACGCTAACGTTATCGTTGCGAAGACTTTAAATTATTTAAACGAAAATGTAAAGCCAGGCATGACTTTAAAAGAAGTTGATGTTATGGGTGAGAAGTTTTTGAGAGATCTTGGAGCTAGACCGTCTTTTAAAGGACTGTATGGTTTCCCTGGTGCTATTTGTACCTCACTAAATGAAGTTATTATCCATGGTATACCAGATGATACTGTTTTAAAAGAAGGCGACATTTTAGGCCTTGATATTGGAACAGAGTTAGATGGTTGGTATGGAGATGCTGCTATTACTATGCCAATTGGCAAAATCTCAAAAGAGGATGAAGAGTTAATTGCTTGTGCAAAAGACTCTTTACTTTATGCTATTGATATTATCAAAGAAGGTATGAGATTTAAAGAACTTTCAAAAGCAATAGAAGATTTTATCGTTGCTAGAGGTTATCAACCTCTAATTAGATTTTGTGGACATGGTATTGGTAAAAAACCTCATGATGAGCCTGAAATTCCAAACTATTTAGAAAATGGAAGTCCAAAATCTGGACCAAAAATTAAAAATGGAATGGTATTTTGTATAGAACCTATGATTTGTCATAAAGATAGAGAACCTGTTATTTTAGAAAATGATTGGGATGTTGTATCAAGAGATGGATTAAGAGGTAGCCATTATGAGCATACAGTAGCTGTTATTAACGGCAAAGCAGAGATTTTAAGTACAGTAGATAACTAGGGAGACAATAAAGTGGCAAAAGATGATGTTATTGTGATTGATGGTAAAGTTGTAGAGGCTTTACCTAATGCAATGTTTAGAGTAGAGCTAGACAACGGACATGTAGTATTATGTCATATCTCAGGAAAAATGAGAATGCACTACATTAAAATTTTACCTGGTGATAAGGTAAAAGTAGAAATTACACCTTATTCACTTGATAAAGGTAGAATTACTCATAGATATAAGTAATTTTTATAAAAAGAGACAATAACTTATAATTTTGTCTCTTTTTTTTTCCTTCTTTTAGATTAATCTTGTTAAAATACTTCTAAATAATTAAAAGTTGAACTATTATGGAAGATATAAAAAAAATAATTAAAAATACTATTCGATCTTTAACAAAGCAAGAAATACCCGCAACTCCATCTAATTATGCAAAAGAGTTTTATAAGCAAGCACAAGAGCTAGATTTTAGAGTTGATGAGTTAAATAAGTTTTATAAGTTATATAAAGATTTAAATGAAGATGAGAAGCTATATATAAGTGAAAATGATATAACCACTTATTTTGAACTATCCTTCTTGCTATTAAAAAGAGTAAATAACAAAGATTTAACTAAATTTATAGAGAATTTAGATTTTTTACTTACCCCTTCTATTGATTATAATATTGAAAAAAAGATTTCACAACTAAAAACAGAACTTTTACAAGAGCCTCAAAGATTAGTTAAAAATAGTACTATAAATAGATTAAGAAAATTTACAAATGAAAGAATTACAAGAGATAAAGTTGTAGTTCAAGAAAAAGCAAAAGATGTTAAAAAAGTAATTAATCTTATGGGAAAATATTTTGACAAATGTTTACTTCAAAGTGATGATACTTCAAAAGAGGTTACAATGATAAAAACTGAACTAGAAGGCTTGGAGTTATCAAAACATTCAGCTAGGGATTTAGCTATGCTTCAAAGTAAGCTAGTAGATACTATTCATAAATTAGAAAATAGTATAGATGAATCTCAAGCTGAACTTTTTAAAGGACAAAAAGATTGTGTTTATTTACAAAAACAAATAAATAAACTTGAACAAGATTTAAATGAAGTTAGTAGAGAAAAAGATATAGATTTTTTAACAGGTATTGCTAACAGAAGAGCATTTGCAGCAGAAGTTGACAAAATTGAGAATGAATATGAAATATTTAAATCTAAGTATGCAATAGTATTTTATGATATTGACCACTTTAAATCTATTAATGATAATTATGGCCATGAATGTGGAGATACTGTATTAAGTACTTTTGCAACAATACTAAAAAAACTAACAAGAGAAGAAGATGTAATTTGTAGGTATGGTGGAGAAGAGTTTATAGCTTTAATTCACTATACAGAAGATGATGAAGTATTAAGTTATTTAAAAAGAGTACAAAATATTGTTTCTACAAATAAATTTGTTCATAAAGATATAAAATTAAAAGTTAAATTTTGTGCTGGAGTAGTTTATAGAAATAAATATAACTCTTATAATGAAGCTTTAGAACAAGCAGATTTACTACTAAATAAAGCTAAACATGAAGGTAGAGATAAAATTATTATTGATACTGGAGTGTATATATAATAAACAAAGCTATGAAGCCTCGTATTAGTTATAGTTCGCAGTTTAAAAAGGTATAACTAATAGTTAGCTCCATAGTTTTGCCTACTAAATATTTACAACTACACTATTATAGTCTATTTTCGGTTAATTTAATCTCTTCTTCAAGAAGTTTCTTGTGATTAATCATAAGTTGTAAGTTTTTATTTAACAACTCTTTCCTTTTATATGACTCTATAATAAAATTATAAAGCTTAGGTCTTGTTTTTTTCCAATTGTGTAAAGTTGTCTTATTTACTCCTAATTCTTTTTCTAATGTTCTAAGACTTGGTAAAGTCATTATAAATCCTGTATTGTTGCTTGAAATGTATTGTACAAAATATTTGAACAAAAATCAAGTAAAAAATAAATATTGTACAAAATATTGGAACAAATTAATGTGAAAGTTAAGTTTTTGTAAAATTTGGCATGACAAATGCAGTTAAAAACAGAATTTTATATCAATTAAATTTTTTAGAATCTATTGGTTATGAGTATCATCCAAATATTGAATTTGGCAAAAATGAGATAAATGATTCAAATTTGCCAAATAACTTAAGTGAACTAAAAAATATAGTTGATAATTGCTATTTATGTGATTTGTGTAAAACTAGAAAAAATGTACTTTTTGGACAAGGTAATAGCGATGCAAAAGTTCTTTTTATTTTAGAAGAACCAACAACTAGTGAAGATGAGTTAGGAGAGTTTTTTGTTGGTAAAAGTGGTGAAATATTAAAAAATATGATTCAAAATGTACTTATGTTAGACACTCATGATGTATATGTTACTAATATTGTTAAATGTAAATCTAATGACGGATTTACTACAACAAATGCAAATAGTTGTAGGGTATATTTAGATAAACAAATTGAGTTAATAAATCCAATGTTAATTGTAACTTTTGGAGAGAAAGCTTATAAGTATTTAACAAATGATAATGTACAATTTGAACAAGTAAGAGGAAATATACTTCCTTTTAAATATTATAATATTATTCCTACTTTTTCACCTAGTATATTACTTAGGAATCCTTCATTAAAAAAAGAAGCATATTATGATATGCTAAAAATTAAATCTATACTGGAGATAAATTGAAACAGATAGTACTTATTATTGCTACAGTTTTTTTATTTTTTGGATGTACTCAAAAACAAAGAGTAGTAGATATTCAAAAAAAACAAGAAATTCCAACTACTAAACAAGAGCAAGTAAAAGAAGAGATAGCTTTTGACAAGCTTTCAGAAGATGAAATAGTTATCAATGAAGTAAAATCAATTGAAGATAAAGATTTAGATGATGTATTTAAATTAGCAGTAGTTTATCCTTCTAAGGTAGTTGGTAAATATGCAAATAATACTGTAAATACAATTACTGCTTATTTGTTATTTAAAAATGAGAAGTTTAAAGTTGAAACTTTTGATACTATTGATGAGAGTATGTTATCAATAGAAAATAGTGTAAAACAGTTAAAAGATGCTGGTTATGAGAAGGTAATTGCACTTTTTACAAATGAAGGATATAAAAAGCTAGCAAGTTTTTCTTTTGATAGTGATGTTAAAATCTATTTTCCTTTGATAAATAAACAAACAGTTTCTATAATTAAAGATAATTTTTTATTTGGAGGAATTTCATATAAAAAGCAGATTGATTTACTTCAAAGCTTATCAAATGGCAAAAATATTATGTATTACCAAAAAAATTATTTAGGTAATAAACTAAAAACTATTTATGAAAATAGTGTGCAAAATATTATTACTATTAAAAATGTTGAGAGTAGAAACAATGATTATAGAAGATTAGTTAATGATAATAGACTTGATAAAGCAGCTGTTATGTTAAATACTTCTATTATAAAAACTTCTATTATCCTTTCTCAAATTAGAGCTTTTGAAAAAGAGCCTGAAGTTGTTTTATCAACACAGTTAAACTTTAATCCTTTATTAATATCTTTAACTCAAGCAGAAGATAGAACTAGTTTTGTACTTGCTAATTCTATTGATGCAACAAATGAGAAATTAGAAGATATTTTAGATTCTTTAGGTGCTGATATTGTCTATGATTGGGTAAATTACTCTTCATTAGTAGGAGTTAATAGACTTTTTGATGAAAATAAATCTGGATTAATAAAAACAAAATTTGAAGAGAATAGAGTTTTATATGAGCCAAAACTATATAAAAGTACAGCGCATGGATTTCAAAAGATTAAGTAAATCTTGGATATAATCGCGAATATTTAAAAAGACGGAGTTTAGAATTGAGAACGCATTATTGTACAGACGTAACAGAAAAAAACATTGGTGAAACAGTTACTGTTGCTGGTTGGGTAAACAGTAGAAGAGACCACGGTGGAATTATATTTATTGACTTAAGAGATAAAGGTGGACTAGTTCAGTTAGTTTGTGACCCACAAGATAGCAAAGAGTCTTTAGAAAAAGCAGAAACAGTAAGAGATGAGTTTGTTTTAGTAGCTACTGGAAAAGTTAGAGCAAGAGGTGAAGGTTTAGAAAACCCTAACTTAACTACTGGAAAAATTGAAATTGTTGTAAGTGACTTAACTATTGAGAATAGATCTAAACCTATGCCATTTGATTTAGGTGATGAAAAAGTAAATGAAGAGATTAGATTAAGAAATAGATTTTTAGAGTTAAGAACACCAAAAGCTTATGATATTTTTAAATTAAGAAGTAAAGCTACTATTCAAGTTAGAAATACTTTAGACGAATTAGGTTTTCTTGATGTTGAAACTCCAATTTTAACGAAGTCAACTCCTGAAGGTGCAAGGGATTATTTAGTGCCAAGTAGAGTTCATCCAGGTGAGTTTTATGCTCTTCCTCAGTCTCCTCAATTATTTAAACAGTTATTGATGGTTTCTGGATTTGATAAATATTTTCAAATTGCAAAATGTTTTAGAGATGAAGACTTAAGAGCTGATAGACAACCTGAATTTACTCAAATTGATATTGAGATGTCATTTTGTAATCAAGAAGATATTATAAAAGTAGCTGAAAAACTAATTTATGATGTTTTTACAACTTGTGGAAAAGATATACCTACAACTTTTCCTAGAATTACATATAAAGAAGCAATGGAAAAATATGGTTCAGATAAACCTGATTTAAGATTTGATATGCCAATGGTAGATGTTATTGATATTTTTGCTAACTCTACAAATGAGATTTTCTCTTCTATTGCAAAAGATAAGAAAAATAATAGAATTAAAGCTTTAAAATGTCCAAATGGAGATAATATCTTCTCTAAAAGACAAATGAAAGGTTTTGAAGATTACGTTAGAAAATTTGGAGCTAAAGGTTTAGGTTACTTCCAAATGAAAGAAGATGGATTAAAAGGTCCTTTAACTAAATTCTTTAGTGAAGAAGATTTAGAAGAGATTGTAAAATCAACTGAATTAGAAGTTGGTGATGTTGTATTTTTTGGAGCAGGAGATAAAAAAACTGTATGGGATTATATGGGAAGATTTAGACTTTATCTTGCTGAGCAAATGGAAATTATTCCAGCAGATACTTATAAATTTGCGTGGGTTGTTGATTTCCCAATGTTTGAAGTTGAAGATGGAAAAACAAAAGCATTGCACCATCCATTTACAATGCCAAATTTAGAAAAATGTGATTTAAATAATATTGAGGATTTAGAAGATATTGAATCAATTGCATATGATTTAGTTCTAAATGGAACTGAACTTGGTGGTGGTTCAATAAGAATTCATAAAGAAGATGTACAAGAAAAAGTATTTGAACTTATGGGTATTTCTCAAGAAGAAGCAAATGAGAAGTTTGGATTTTTACTTGAAGCATTAAGATATGGAGCACCAAGTCATGGTGGAATTGCTTTTGGTCTTGATAGATTAGTAATGCTTCTTGCTGGAACTGATTCTATTAGAGATGTAATTGCATTCCCTAAAACACAAAGAGCTCAATGTTTATTAACAGATGCACCAAGTCCTGTTGATAATGAGCAATTAAAAGAGTTAAGTCTAAGAATTAGACAACCTCAAGCTTAATATATAAAAGAGTAGATATGAAAAAAGTAATAATACTATTTTTTCTATCTATCTCTATTTTATATGCAAAACCTAGACTTTCTGTATCTATTCTACCTTTAGAGTATATTATTGAAAAAATCACAGTTAATAAATTTTATTATATTTCTTTGTTTCAAGAAAACTATATAACTGAATATCCTTCAAAAAAAAGAGTTAGAAAACTATCTTATTCCCCTGTTTTTTTGTCTATGAATTTACCTAAAGAAAAAGATTATATAAATGATTTAAAAGCAATTAGTAATATTAAAGTTGTTGATGTAACAAAAGGAATCAATAGAATTGATAATAATCCTTATATTTGGACAGACCCTATAAACTTTAGAAAAATTGTATTAAATGTATATGATGAAATAGTTAAACTTGATAAAGCACACAAGTCTTATTATGAAAAAAACTTGACTAAATTATTAAGAGATATAGATGAGATTTTTTTAGCAGTAAAGATGCAACTAAATACAATGAAAACTTATAATTTTTATGCCTTTGATGAGTATTGGGATTATTATGCAAATAGATATAGATTAAATATTTATAAGAAGAAAAAACAAAAACTTAATGCAAAACAGATATATAATACAATACTTTTTGCAAGAGAAAATGATATATATAGAACTATTGTTGATACTCATGATAGTAGTGATATAATCTCTTTTTTTGCACAAAATTCAGAAACTGAAATTATAAAAAATAACATTTTTAAAAAAAACTGGCAAGCAAATATTTTTATATTTACTCAAAAAATAGCTGAAGATTGATAATCACAAACATAATTTTATACAATTGTATAAATAATATACATAATATAGGTATATTTTCTACATTTAAAAATATATAATCTTTATATCTAATCAATCTAAAAAGGAAGAGAAATGTCTGGGTTGATAAACTACAAAGGTATAAATGTAAAAAAAGAGTTATACCCTATAATTAAACATATAGAAGATGTTGATAAATATAGAGAAGAGTTGGGTAGATTAAGCTCTTCATGGGATATTTTTGCACTTCTTGGACAACTTGGTGATATAAATATTGATATTGGAAAAACAAAAGAGAATTTTTTAAATTTAACTTCAACTTTATTAAATCATTTAAGTGAACAAACTATAAAAAAAGTTACTGCTGAGATGAACTTTAAGGCTCAAGTAGCCATAGATGTTGTGATTAGGAATCTTTTTGAAAGAACAGCTGATATTGGTTTTTTAGCAACAGATGATGATATTAGAGTTTTTATTGAATCTTATGTATCAGATTATAATGATGAAAGTATTGAACTTAAGCATGAAATACAAAAAAGATTTAAAGAGTATGTGGCTAAATACTCTGTATATTTTGATATTGTATTAGTTAATACTAAAGGTAAAATACTTGCAAGATTGGATGAAAATGAAAAGATAGAAAAAGTAGATTTATCTTTTGTAAATGAAGTATTAAATACAAACGATGAGTATGTAGAAACATATAAACACCACGATTTTATTCCTCAAGATAAAAATACATTAGTATATTCATATAAAGTTACAAAATCAAATAATCCAAACTCTGAAAATTTAGGAGTTCTTTGTTTATGTTTTAAATTTCAAGATGAGATGAAAGGAGTTTTTAATAATCTTGTAGATACAAAAAATAAAGAATCAATTACTATTTTAGATGAGAGTGGAGTTGTAATTGCTTCTAGTGATAAAGTGCATATTCCTTTAGGTTCAAAACTGCCAATCGTTTTAAATGATGAGTACAAAATAGTATCCTTTGCTGGTAGGGATTATATTGCTAAAACATGTAAAACAAATGGTTATCAAGGTTTTAAAGGGCTTAGTTGGTATGGACATATAATGATACCACTTGAGTACGCTTTTTTAAGTGATGAATTAGAGTCTAGTAGTGTAGATGATAAAGTAATTGAAGCTATGATGAATAATGAACAACACTTCTCAAAAGAGCTACAAGAAGTATTTAATAAGAGTAAAACTATACAAGATAATTTAAATAGAGTAATTTGGAATGGTAATATATCTCAAAGTAAAGTTAACTCTTCAAATAGAGAGTTTTCAAAATCTTTATTAAATGAGATAGGTGTTACAGGAGTGAAAGCAAACTCTTCTTTAAGTAATCTAAATAAAACAATTATAAATTCAATTATAAAAGATAGTGAGTTCTTATCTTCTTTAGCAATAGATATTATGGATAGAAACTTATATGAAAGAGCTAATGATTGTAGGTGGTGGGCTCTTACTTCATTTTTTAGAAAAGCATTAGATAATTTGGAGACAATAGAAGATAAAAAAGATGAGATAAGTTCAATTTTAAAGTATATAAATGATTTATATACAGTATATACAAATCTTTTGATTTTTGATAAAAATGGAAAAATAATTGCAGTTTCAAATAAAAAAGAAGAGCATTTAGTTGGTAAAATCTTAACTCAAGAGTGGGTACAGAAGAGTTTAAATTTGAAAAATACTTCTAAATATTGCGTATCAAAATTTCAAAAGAGTAATTTATATGAAAATGAATCAACTTATATTTATTGTAGTGCAATTCGTTCTTTAATTGATGAAAAGAAAATAAACGGTGGAATTGCAATCGTATTTGATTCAACTTTTCAATTTAATGCAATGCTTAATGAAACGCTACCTAAAGATAATAAAGGTGAAAAAATAGATGGAGTATTTGCACTTTTTACAAATAAAGATAAGACAATTATCTCTTCTACAAATGAAAAGTTTAAAATAGATAGTATCTTAGACTTAGATGATAAATTTTTTACATTACAAAATGCTCAAAAATTAAGTCAAATAGTTGAATACGAAGGGAAATATTATGCAGTTGCTGTTAGATGCTCTTCTGGATATAGAGAGTATAAAAGTAGTGTAGATGATTATAAAAATGATGTATTATGTTTTGTATTTATTTATATAGGAGATATTAATAGTAAAAATAGATTTAAACACAAAGTTAAAGATAAGTTTAATGTATCTTCAAAAAAGAGTTTAACTCAAGATAGTGTGGATTTAGCAACATTTAATCTTGGAAGTAAATTTTTAGCAGTGGAAGCAAAAAATATTATCTGCTCTATTGGAATTGATAAGCTTGAAGAATCAATTGATATGGATAAAAAAAATCATTTTAAAGGAATGGTTTTATATAAACAGAATCTAATTTCTGTTTTAGATATTAGAGATTTTATAAATGAAGAGATAGAAGATGATGAGTTAGAAAATATTATATTGTTGCAGTATGATAAAGATAATGTAGAGCATTGTGTTGGAATTTTAGTATCTTCATTGGAAAATATTAGTGTAGTTGAAAGAAAATCAATTCAACATATTCAAAATCACTTTTTAGGAGCTGGTACTTTAATTCAAAGTCTTGTTGATATTGAAGAGAATGGAAACTCAAAAGTAGCCATGATACTTGATATTAAAAAGATTGATGATAATTTAACACAAGAGTTAAGCTAATTTAAAATTTATAGAATAAGTTAAAAGATATTTTGGCACAATACAAAAAAATATTAAGGTCAAAATATCTATGAATAGAAATGAATTTTTACCAACTACTAAAAAAGAGATGAATAAACGTGGTTGGGATAAACTTGATGTTATTTTAATATCTGGTGATGCATATATTGACTCTCCTTTTATGGGAGTAGCTGTTGTTGGAAGAATACTTGAAAGTATTGGATTAAAAGTGGGGATAATAGGGCAACCTGATATAAACTCTGATATAGATATAAAAAGACTTGGAGAACCAAAACTTTTTTGGGGAGTAAGTGGTGGAAGTATTGATTCTATGGTATCAAACTATACTGCTACTAAGAAGTTTAGAAATAGTGATGATTACACTCCTGGTGGTAAAAATAACAAAAGACCAGATAGAGCTACTTTAGTATATACTAATTTAATAAGAAGATATTTTAAAAATACAGTTCCTATTGTGCTTGGTGGAATAGAAGCAAGTCTTAGAAGGTTAACTCATTATGATTACTGGTCAAATAAACTAAGAAAACCTATTTTATTTGATACAAAAGCTGATTATATGATTTATGGAATGGGTGAACAAGCTATTATTGATTTGGGTAATTATTTAAAAGAAGGAAAAGACCCTAAAACAATTAAAGGAGTTTGTTATATCTCAAAAGAGCCAGTATATGAGTATGAGCAAATACCAAGTCATGATGAGTGTTTAAAAGATAAAGAGAAGTATATTGATTTATTTAGAGCATTTTATGATAATAATGACCCTGTGTATTCTAAAGGCCTTTGTCAAAAAGTAGATACAAGGTATTTAATTCAAAATCCTCCAAGTGATTATTTAGAAGAAGAGCAGATGGATAAAATTGCATCTTTCCCTTATCAAAGAGATTTACATCCATATCATAAAAAAGATGGAAATGTTAAATGTTTAGAAACTATAAAATTTTCTATTATGACTCATCATGGATGTTGGGGAGAGTGTAATTTTTGTGCAATTGCAGTACATCAAGGTAGAACTATTAGAACAAGAAGTGAAAAGAATATTATTCAAGAAGCAAAACATTTTACTAAAATGAAAGACTTTAAAGGAGTTATTTCTGATGTAGGTGGGCCTACTGCAAATATGTATGGCTATGAGTGCAAAAAGAAGTTAAAAAAAGGTACTTGTATAGATAACTATCGATGCGTTGATGATAAAAGACTTTGTAAAGCTATGAAAGTTGACCATAGTAGAAACATACAGCTTTTAAAAGATATAAGAGAAGTTCCTGGTGTTAAAAAAGCATTTGTAGCTTCAGGAGTTAGATATGATTTAATTACTGCTGATAAAAAACATGGATATGAGTATTTAAAACAGATGGTAAATCATCATATCTCTGGGCAGATGAAAGTAGCACCTGAACATACAAGTGATGAGGTTTTATATCATATGGGAAAACCTGGAAAACAAACACTAATTGATTTTAAAAGAATGTATGATAAATTAAATAAAGAATCAGGGAAAAAACAGTTCTTAACATATTATTTAATAGCAGCACATCCAGGTTGTAAAGAGAAACATATGCATGAATTAAAGCAGTTCACTACAAATGAATTAAAGATGAATCCTGAACAAGCACAAGTATTCACTCCAACTCCTGGAACATACTCAGCTGTTATGTATTATACTGAAATGGACCCTTTTACTAAGAAAAAGGTTTTTGTAGAAAAAGAGACTAGAAGAAAAGAGAAACAAAAAGAGATAGTTATTAAAAAAACAGGTTTTAATAAAAATAATAGAAGAAAAAACTATTCATCTGATATGCAAGGATAAAAAGTACAAAAACTTGTATAAGTTGCTTTTTGCTATAATACCGCCAATTTAATACATTTATAAAAATTGATAAGGGAACATTTATGAAAAAACTTTTTTTAATTATTGGTGCACCAGGAAGTGGTAAAACAACAGATGCAGAATTGATTGCTCAAAAACATGAAAATATAACTCACTACTCAACAGGAGATATGTTTAGAGCTGAAGTTGCAAGTGGAAGCCAAAGAGGAAAACTAATTGATTCATATGTATCAAAAGGAAACCTTGTTCCAATTGATATTGTAATTGAAACTATTGTAGGAGCTATAAAAAAAGCTCCAACTGATGTTGTTGTAATTGATGGTTATCCAAGAAGTGGTGAGCAAATGACTGAGCTTGATAAATACTTACAAACTGAATCTGAAGTAGAGTTAGTAAATTGTATTGAAGTTGAAGTATCTGAAGAAGTTGCAAAAGATAGAGTTCTTGGAAGAGCTAGAGGTGCTGATGATAATGTAGAAGTTTTTAATAATAGAATGAAAGTATATACTGAGCCTTTAGCTGAAATTCAAGAGTTTTATACACAAAAAGGACTTTTAAAGAAAATCAATGGTGAAAGAACTATTGAAGAGATAGTTTTAGAAATGGATGAGTTTATTCAATCAAAAATTTAATTAAAAGAAATAGAAGTGAAACAAAGTGAAAAAATAGTTAACTTTTATTCAGTTATAATTGGAACAGAACTTTTAAATGGGCGTCGTAAAGATGCCCATTTTTCTTTTTTAAATCAAGAGTTGGTAAGAAGAGGGTGGCGACATAAAGCCTCTTTTGTAATAGAAGATGAACCTGAACTTATGGAAAATATATATAGATTAATAAAAGCAGATAAAAACTCTGTTATGTTTAGTTTTGGTGGTATAGGTTCTACTCCTGATGATTTGACAAGAGAAGTTGCAGGAAAAGTTTTTACTAATGGTCAAATGTGTTTTCATAAAGAAGCAAAAGCTTTAATAGAAAAACAGTTTAAGCAAGAAGCTTATCCCCATAGAATTAATATGGCTTATTTACCAAAAGACTCTAAATTATTAGATAATGTCGTAAATAATGTACCAGGTTTTTATTTGGATAATAGATTCTTTTTTACTCCAGGTTTTCCATCTATGAGTCAAGCTATGGTACTACAAGCACTTAATAAATATTATGAAAAAAATAGTGTAGAAAAATATAGACTATCTTTAACTGCTGGTTGTGGAGAGAGTGATTTAATTGATATTATGAAACAAGTAAATAGTGAAGAAGTTGAACTATCTTCTCTTCCTAGATTTATTGATAATAACAAAAGAGCAACTGTTATATCTCTTAGTTCTATAAATAAGCAAGCTGTTGAAAAATATTATGAATTATTTGTAAGCTATTTAAAACAGAATAAAATAGACTGCTTTTTAGAAGATATTGCTAAAAGAGATTAAGTTTATTTAGGTTGTGTATAAAAATCAAACTTAAAACCTTTGTCTTCTGGATATTTTTTTAGATTATAATCTTTGTAAACTTTGATACATAAAGGATGATTTTTTTTCATCCCTTCTTTTGCAAAAACATGGGCTCTTCCAAAATTTGGAAAAACTCCTTTTCCACTTGCATACATTAAAGCAAGGTTACAATGTGCTTCTGTATATCCAGCTTTTGATGCTTTTTCAAAATATTTAACAGCTAATTTATAATCTCTATCTACTCCAACTCCATTAATTAAGATTTTTCCCATCATATTATGTGCTGGTGTATAGTTTGCATTACTTAGTTCTAAAAAAAGATTATAAGCTTTTTTTGTATCATAATAGGGTGATTTTTTATTTATATATAATTTTCCTAAATAGTATCCTGCTTTTTTATCTCCTAATACTGCACCTTTAGTTAAAAGAATAAAAGCATTATTTATATTTTTTTGTATCTCTTCTCCATTTGCATAAATCATTGCAAGTCTAAAAATTGCATCAGTATTATTTTCCTGCGCTAAATCTTTATAATAGCCTAAAGCTTCTAAGACACCTTTTTCTTTCTCTACTTTTTGTGCTTGTTCAAAAGTTAAAGAAAATGATAACGTAAAAATTGTAGTTATTAAAAGAAAATATTTAATCATTGGATTATCTCTTTTTTTATTGTTGGATTTAATTTTGTTGTTATTTCATATGTTATTGTATCATGAATCTTTGCTAATTGTCTAGCATCATTAAAAATACAAATATTTTCATCATTGCAATTTACACTAAGATTATCCATAGATACTCTTCCTAAAATCTCATAACCCTTAGGAGTTATGTATTTATGTTTTTCATTTAATCTAAAAAAACCATCTCCATAACCAACATCATATGTAGAGATAGTCATATCTTTTTTTGCAATATATCCTCCACCATAACCAACTCTTTGACCCTTTTTTATCTCTCTTGTGGCAATTTTTTGACCCCACAGTGACATAACTGGTTTTAAATCTGGATTATTAAATATATTGTCAGTTTCTAAATATCCATAAGAAGCGATACCAACTCTTGCAAAATCTTCATCAAAATTATTAATTCTAAACAAAGCAGAAGAGTTTGCAGAATGAAATTTTGGAAGTGGTATTGAAAGTTGTTCACATATGTTTTTCACTTCTTCTTTTATTTGCCTAAAATTTGACCTTTGCCAGTAAAAATCAGTTGCCAGTTCATCAGCACATCTATAATGTGTGAACAAACCAGTGAATTTTAAGTTTTGTTTATAAAGCCCATGAATAGCCTCTTTAAGCTTATCTTTATTTATCCCATTTCTATGCATTCCACTATCCACTTTTAGATGAACTTGCGTATTTTTGGGCAATTGTTTAATTTGTTCAAGTGAGTTTACAGCTATGTGAAAAGTATGTGAATAAGTACTTAAGTTCGTATCAGCTAATATTAAGATATAATCAAAATAGTTATTTATTTTTCTAGCTTCTTCACAAGTTCTAACAACTGCTTTTTTTATACCGAACTCTTTTGCTAATTTTGCAATTTCTAAAAGTCCATGACCATAAGCATTGTCTTTTAACACAATTGCGACCTTTTCTTTACTTTTTGTTTGTTTTAATATAAGATTTAAATTATGAAATAGATTTTTTTTATTTAATAAAATTTTTGCCAACTTTTTAGCCTTTAATTTTCTAATGTTTTAAAATGAGTTATTAATAAACTAGCATCTTTTTCGTTTAGAACTGCTTTTAATTCATCAAAGGATGCATTTCTTATTTTCTCAAATTCACCAAAATATAATAGAAGCTTTTTAACTTTAGCTTCTCCTATTCCTTTTATTTGAAGTAAAGAGATTTTACTATCTTCTTTTCTTTTTTGTTTTTTATGAAAGCTTATTGCAAATCTATGTGCTTCATCTCTTAACCTTTGAATAAATTGCAGTCTTTTATCACTAGGAAGTAAATCAACTCTTTTTATTGAGTTGTTTTGTTCAAAATAAATAATATCTTTTGCACTTCCTTTTGCTCTATGAGCTTTAAAATCAAGTTTTTCCTTTGCAATAGCAATAATATCAAGATTTACTCCAACTGAGTTTCTTATATCAATTGCAAGTTTTAATAAAGTTTCTCCTCCATCAATTACCCAAACATCTGGTGCTGGATTTTTTTCAAAACTTTGAACTCTTCTTATTAGAGTCTCTTTCATTTGTGCATATTCATCTTTAGCTTCTAAATTATAGTGCCTATAATCTTTTTTTACAAATTTCTCTTCCCATGTAACCATCGCACCCACAGTTGCTTGTCCCATCATATGTGAATTATCATAACATTCAAATCTACTTGGAGTATAAGAAAGATTTAGTAACTGTTTTAACTCTTCATAAATAGAACTATTTGTTGTTTGTAATCTTAATAATTCATTACAATTATTTATTGCAACTTTTATAATTTCTGTTTTTTTCCCTCTTTTTGGATGTGTTATTGGAATATTTTTTTCAAATCTATCTTTAATAAATTCTTGCAATTCATCAATCTCTTGTGTTATCTCATCTGCTACTATAATCTCTTTAGGAAGTAACGGAATTTCATTATCATAATAGTTTATAATTGCTCTTTTATAGGCTTCATTTAAATCTATTTCCAATTGAGTTTGATTTATTTTTAAGTAGTCATGATTACTTGAAGCTAATTTTCCTTCTCTAAAAAACATTCTTACAATAACTGCTTTATCTTTTGACGCTCTTATAGCAAATAAATCAAGGTCAATATTTGAAGCTAAATCCATTCCTGTATGAATTTGAGATTTTTCTATTGTTTTGATTCTATCTCTTAACTTCATAGCCTCTTCAAAACGAAACTCTTCAGAGTATTGAAGCATTTTTTCATTTAGTTTTTTTATAAGTCGATTTTTGTTGTATATAAACTCTAATGCTTCTTCAACAATTTTACTATACTCTTCTTTTGTAATTTTTCCTACACAAGGAGCATGACATTTTTTTATTTGATGAAATAAACAGGCCTCTTTACTTTTTACACAAGACTTTTTTTGAACAAGAGGTACTATTTCATAGATGCTATCTAGCATATCTCTAGCTCCTGTTGAGTAAGGGCCAAAATATTTAATATTTTTATCTTTTAGAACTTTTCTTGTAATTTCAAGTCTTGGAAAATCCTCTTTATAATCTATTATAATATATGGATAAGTTTTATCATCTCTTAAAAGAATATTATATTTAGGTTTAAGTTGTTTAATAAGTGAATTTTCTAGAATAAGTGCATCATGTTCATTTGGCACTACAATCCACTCTAAAGACTTAACCTCTGTTATCATTTTGTATATTCTTGGACTTAATTTATCAGCAGGGGCTAAAGTAGGAGTAAATTTAAAGTATGACTTTACTCTATTTTTAAGCACTTTTGCTTTGCCTATGTATAATAAATGTCCATCTTTATCAAAGTATTGATAAACTCCGGCACTATTTGGTAGTTCTTTAAGTTTTTCTTCTAAATTCATTTATGAATTTTATCTAAAAGTTTATACACTTTCCTTTTAATGAAAGTGTATATTTAATGATAATTTATATAATAAGGTCTAACCATTATTTTTTGATTACCAACTGGTTCATAACCTAATATTTGTTTTGGAGTCATTATTGGTTTAATATCATTTTTATAAAAGATTTTAAAACCTCCAATTGCTTTATTTGTTTGACTTGATGCATACAATCCATTATATATTTTGATTTTAACTTGTGCACTTCCATGACCATCAATATTATAAATAAGCTTTACATTATCATAGTTTTTAACTTGCTCTTTTTGTCTTAACATTCTTTTATGAAACATATGAATTATTAGTTTTTTTTCTTGATTTATATTGTGCTTTTTTAAATATGTACTAATTAATTCTTGTGCGTCGTTTAAATGATTTGCAAATATATGGCCTATATATCTTCCAGGAGGGTATCTTCTATGTTTTGGAATTTTAAATTCAGGGTCAATTGCTAAGTGTACATTTTTATATTTCAAATATTTTAAAACAGGTTTTATAGCTTCTGATGGTGTGTATGTTCCAAGTTGTAAATCTATAATTACTAAAAAGTTCTCTTTTTGAGCTCTTTTTATATATTTTAATACAGTTTTTTCACTCATTCCTAAAAGATAATCATTTCTTCTACCTGGATCTTTAGTTGCTAAAGAGTGAATAAGATGAAAAGCTAATTTTACATCTAGTTTATTATCTAGTTCATTATTGAAATAGTTTTGCTTTTTCTTCATCTTTTTTATTAATTCATCAAGACTACTTTGACCTAAAATCCCTAAAGATGGTGTATTTGGTCTTCCATAATACCCAATTAAAAGTTCATCTTTTTTTGTAACTGCTGTATTTTCTTCAACTAATGTAGTTTTTGCATATGCTAGTTGAAAAAATAAAAAGATACAAATACTTAAAACTGTAAAAACACTTCTCATTTTCTCTTTCTTTTTTGTTTAATTTTATTATTTTGTGAAAGTATATTATAAAATATTAAAAATATAATTTAAGTAGAAATGATAAATTTTAATAAGCGCTTACTTTTATAAAATTAGAAAAAAATCAACTTGATATAACTCTATTTCTTCCACTATTTTTTGCTTTATATAAAGCTTTATCTGCACGATTAATTAAACTAAAAAAACTATCTTCACTATTGCAAGTAGCAACACCTGCACTAATAGTTATATAAATATAATCTTCATTGTTTTTATAAGCACTTTTTTCAACTAATAGTCTTAAATTATTAGCTAAATTTATAGCACCTTTTAAATCAGTATTATTTAATGCTATATAAAACTCTTCTCCACCTGTTCTTGCTAAAATGTCAGAGTTTCTTATATTATTTTTAAGGATATTTGCAATTTGTTTTAATATCATATCTCCAATATGATGTCCATATGAATCATTTACTCCTTTAAAAAAATCTATATCAATACAAATTATTGAAAAAGGTATTTTCTCTCTTTTTGCTAAAAAGAAAACTTTTTCTCCCATCTCAAAGAAAAACCTTCTATTGGGAATCTTTGTTAAAAAGTCAGTTATTGAAATTTTTGTTAACTTTTTATTTGTTTTTCTTAGCTCTTTTGTTCTTTTTTTTACTTTTCTTTCTAAAGTTTTATTAAGAAGTAATATCCTTTTTTCTTTATTTGATAAACTAATTATTGTATATATTATTAAACTAAGAAAAATAATTGAAGTAACAATAGTAATTATATAAAGATTTGAAGCTTTTTGTTCTATTGCTTGAATACTTTTAATGTAATTATCAGCAGGGATACTTACTCTAAGACCTCCTAATACATCACCTAATTTTTCACCTTTTGTATGGCATTTTAAACATGAGTTTTCAGCTTTTAAAGCTCCTAGTAAATCATATCTATTAGCAGTAAATTGAGTATAAAATTTTTTATTTGTTTTTTCTAAACTCTTTAATGCTTTCTTTTCAAACTCGTCAGCTTCATTATTGGGATTTATAGCGTTCGCATTTGTTATTTTAAAAAAGTAGTTTCCTCTTTGATTAGTAATTTCAGAGATTTGTCTAGTCATCCAAGCAGGATTTATTTTTATTAGTAGTTCATTTTTATTTGTATATGCAATATTATCTTCTAAATATTTATTTGGCTTAATATTATCATGGGCTTTTATATAAATACCATTGTGGCTTGAAGCCCAACTTCTTGTATTTAGCATATTTGTAAAAAGAGATTTAGCTTCTTGAAATAAAATATTTTTATTTAAGTTTACATAATACTCTTTTGAAGTTTTTATATGAGAAAGAATACTTATAGTAAAAATAAAAATAGTAAAGGCTACAAAAACGATTAAAAACTCTTTTTTTTTCATAGTTAAACCTTTTATTATAAATAATTATAACAAAATTGTTAACAATATGAGAAAAATATTAGTTAAATTTTATACAAAAAACCTATAAATTCTCTTTAAACCATAATTTACATAACAAAGAATATATCTTTTCATAACATTTGAGTTTTTGAAAATGAGAATATTTTAAATTTTTAAAATATTGTTTAAGTAGAATTTTCTTTTTCCTTTTATCTAAATTAAACTCAATACAAATAGTTGCTAAATCAAAAAAAATATCATTTATTCCTGCATATTCCCAATCTATTAAATAGATGTTTTTATCACTAAAAATGATATTTTTAGGATTTAAATCATGATGGCATAAAGCAAGATTTTTTTTAAAGTTTCTAAGCTTTTTTAGTTTCTTTTTTAATTTTTTTATGAGTTTTTGACTTTTCTTATCGTGTAAAGAGTTTTTGTAGTGATTTAAATCTATATTAAAGTCATAAGTTTTACTTTTCATTTTTAGTTTATGAACTTTTTTAACTTTTTTTATTAAGGTTTTTAACTCTTTACTTTTTAGTTTATTTTTATGTTCTCCTTTTAAATAGTTAGAAATAAGTAAACCATTTTTTTTATCAAAATAGTAAGGCTTTGCAGTTAAATTTTTTTTAAAAGCCTCTTTTTGTACTTTATATTCAAACTCTCTACTTATATTTACACTTTTATTTGAGTGAAAAAATCTTAAAACATATGATTGTTTTTTTGTCTTTACAATATAATTAGTATTACATAAACCTTGATTTTTAACTAACATAATATTTTTTATATATTTCTTTTTTAAAAAATCATGAGTTTTAATAAAGCTTATATCAGTTTTCATAATCTTTTTTCCACTTTATAAATGCAACTATTGCAAGTATTGTATAAATAGTAAATAAAATAGCAGTTAGATAAAAGGCTTTATTTATATAAATATATATTGAAATTGCATCAATTACTATCCAATATAACCAGTTTTCAATAACTTTTTTTGCAAGTAAATATGTATTGAAAATTGCAAATACAGTAGTAAAAGTATCAAGATAAGCATAGTCTGCATTTGTATAGTTTTTCATATAATAACCAAGTACTAAAGAAAGAGTAGTTAATAAAAAAATTGCTTTTATATTTTTATTTATTCCTAAAGTTGAAATTTTAAGTTCAGCTTTTTTATTACTATTTGTATATTTCCAAGAGTACCAACCATAAATTGCCATTATTAAATAGTATGCATTTAGGAATGAGTCCATTAATAAAGATGCATCAAAAAATATTATTGTATATATAAGTGTACTAAAAAATGCAGCTACAAAGCACCAAACATTTTGTTTTATGGCTAAAAGCAAATATAAAATTGATAGAAACATTGCAATTGCTTCTAAACTACTAGTAGATTGTAAAGTTTGTATTAAGGGATTTAAAAAAGTTTCCATATTCTATCCTTTGCAAAATTGAAAATATATCCAAACCTAGATAAAATTACACAATATGTAAGTATCATCTAATAAAGTATAGTGTACATTACGATTTTAAAACAGACTATAGGAATAAAATGAGTTTAGTAAAACAAACAGTTTATATTGCAAAGCAAAAAAAACAAAACGACTTAAAAAAACTACTATTTACTCATCTACTAAATGTAAATAAAGTAGAAGGTTGTAAGAACTACGAAGTTTATGAAGCTGATGAAGATGAAACAGAGCTTTTAGTATATGAAGAGTGGAGTAGTGAAGAACTGTTTAATGATTATAAACAGACACAAGAGTATAAAAATTTCAATGAACAAAAAAAGAGCTTAATTAAAAGAGAAGAAGTTCTTCCAAACTTTTAAAGGGAAAATTTGATTACCAAAAAAGATATAGTAGAAGAGATAAGACAAGAGTTAAGTGATAGTAAAAGTTTAGATGAAATTTTAAAAGATTTAGAGTATGAAGTAAATTTAAGTAAATGGGCTTATAGATTCTCAACACAAGAGTTTGAAAAAAAACAAAATCTTTCAAGAAAGCTATTTCATTATGTATTATCAAATGCACAAGATTATAGAGATTATGTTGATTTTGCATATTATATTAGTAAAAAAGATGGCTTAGCTGATGATGATTTATCAAAAGAAGCTTATAAATTAGCAATATCTAAGATAACTCTATTTAGAGATTTAAGAAGTATTGCTGATATTTTAGCAAAACCTAAAGACTCTTTTTATGACGAAAATATGGCAAAAAGTGTTTATAAAGAGGCTATTGAAAAAGCCTCAAGTGCATATGAGTATTTAACACTTGCTGAGTCTTTATGTGATAAAAGTTTATTAAATGATAAGCAATGGGCAAAAGAAGTCTATAAACTTGCTTTAAAAATTGCTTCAACTTCTGATGAATATGAGGCAATTGCAGAATCAATTTTAAACGAAGATAATTTAGATGATGAAAAATGGGCAAATGAGGTATTTTCAATAAGTTCAAAGCTTGAAGATAATTAAAATTAAAAAGGATTTGTTTTTTCAATGATAATATCATTGTTATTAACAAATCTATCACATTTTTTGCCTTCTAAAGAGATACAAATATCTTGCCATTTTTTTGAGTGACCTGCATTTTTCTTTGAAAAATCTTTTAATACAAACATTATAGCATGGGCATATTCATGTGGTAAAACAGAATCAATCATATAATCAATATTTTCTTTAAATCTATTTTTATTAAGATATATAATAATCCCTTTATCATAACTATAAATAGCCATACCAAATAGATTGTTTTTCATATTCTTTGAGATTAAAACTGGAATATCATAAGTAATATTATAGTTTTTATATGCTAATTGTCTTAAATGCTTTGTTTTTTGTTCAATTTTAGAAATAATATCTTGATTAAGTGGTTTTGTTTTAAATTCATAATCTTTATACCAAAGATAAATTAAGAATATAGCACTTATTAAAGTGATGAATAAAAAAATATTAGATACTTTCTTTATCCCCACTTTTAATTATCCTATATATTGTAAAAGTACATCTTTGTAGTGATTTAACTCTTGCATTAAGGTATCATCACTATTATTTATATCAGGATGATATTTTCTTGCTAGTTCTTTATATCTTTTTTTTACTTCTTCTTTTGTAGGAGTATGAGAAAAACCAAAAAACTCTTTTGCCTTATCTACTTCTGCAATACCAGGTCTTTGTGCAAACTGTTGGTTAAAGTTATTAAAGTCAAAATCCCTAAAATCAAAATTTTGATTTGCTCCATTTGAAAAATCATTTTGTGTATAAGTAAATTTAAAACCATTTGACATCTTTTTTAATTTTTTATAAATAAAAAAGTATCCAAGTAGAAATATAGTCGCAACTATTATTAAAAAAGTTCCAAAGTTTGTAAAAATAAGATATAAGATAAATAGTAAAATTCCAACTCTAATAAGTCTATTAAAAATATATATAATTGTATTATTGTGCATTTTTATTAAATATTCCTTTGTATTTCAAGTTTGATATTATAATATAAACATATAAAATTTTTGTAATAAATTATCAATTATACAAAAAGAATTAAATAAATAAATAAAACCAAAGCTACATTTCAATTTTTAATTTATCTATTTTTACATAATTATCACATTTTGTTACATAACTACTCAAATAAATTAATAGAAAAACTAATTTTTTCTTCTATTATTTTTATCATACAATTATCACATTTCTTGCTTATTATTTCAGTGAGTTCAAAGGAGAGTATTATGGACATTAGTACACAAGCACTTTATGCTGCATTACCAATTTTTATTGCAGCAGTATTGTTAGTTGGTCTTAGATTACCAGCAAAAAAAGCAATGCCAATAGTATATATTGCTACAGCGTTAGTAGCACTATTAGTTTGGGAGGTTACATTTAATAGAGTGTTAGCTTCAACAATTCAAGGTCTTCTTATAACAGTTGCAGTTTTATGGATAATTTTTGGTGCAATATTACTTTTAAATACACTAAAACATTCAGGTGCAATTGCTGTAATCAGACAAGGTTTTAATAATATTAGTCCTGATAGAAGAGTACAGGTTATTATTATTGCATGGTTGTTTGGTTCTTTTATAGAAGGAGCTTCAGGATTTGGTACGCCAGCAGCAATCGCAGCACCATTATTGTAGCAATTGGTTTTCCTGCTATGGCAGCTGTTATGGTTGGGATGATGATTCAAAGTACACCTGTATCATTTGGAGCAGTTGGAACACCTATTTTAATTGGAGTTAATAAAGGTTTAGATAGTGCAAGTATTAGTGCCACATTAGACTCTCTTGGGTCAAATTGGGAAGCATACTTAAGACTTATTACATCTGAAGTTGCAATAGTTCATGCTATCACTGGAACACTTATTCCTTTATTTATGGTGATTATGTTAACTAGATTTTTTGGTAAAAATAAATCATGGACTGAGGGTTTAAATATTATTCCATTTGCAATCTTTGCAGGAGTTTGTTTTACTATTCCTTATGCATTAACAGGTATTTTCTTAGGTGCTGAATTTCCTTCTTTAATAGGAGCATTAGTTGGGCTTCCTATTGTTACATTTGCTGCTAAAAAAGGTTTTTTAATTCCAAAAAATACTTGGGATTTTGCACCTAAAGAGCAGTGGCCAGTTCATTGGGTAAGTAAATTAGAAATGAAACTTGACGCAATGACTGCAAAAGTTCCAATGTCTTTAACTAAAGCTTGGATTCCATATATTTTAGTTGCAGTTATCTTAGTTATCACAAGAGTAAGTGATGAAGCAAAAGCCTTTGTAAAATCAGTTGTAATTCCTTTTAAAGATATTTTAGGAGAAGGTTTAGGTTATAGCATTGCTCCATTATATTTACCTGGTGGTATCTTAGTATTTGTAGTTTTATTAACATTCTTCCTTCACAAAATGGAATTCAAAGAGTTAAAAGAGGCAGTTTCTGAATCTTCAAAAGTTATGATAGGTGCGGGCTTTGTTTTAGTATTTACAATCCCACTTGTTAGAATCCTTATTAATTCAGGTATTAATGAGTCTGGATTTGATTCTATGCCAGTTGCAATGGCAAATTTTGTTGCATCATCAGTAGGAGATATATATCCTATGTTTGCCCCAATGATTGGAGCATTAGGAGCGTTTATTGCAGGAAGTAATACTGTATCAAATATGATGTTAAGTCAATTTCAATTTGGAGTTGCAGATGCTTTAGGTGTTTCAACTGCTTTTATGGTAGCTCTTCAAGCAGTTGGTGCAGCAGCTGGTAATATGATTGCAATTCATAATGTTGTAGCTGCATCTGCAACAGTTGGATTATTAGACCAAGAGGGAGAAACTTTAAGAAGAACAGTTATACCTACTATTTACTACTGTTTAATAGCTGGTATTTTAGGACTTATTGGAATGTACACATTAGGACTAACAGACCCACTTATGAAATAAAAGAGGAAACTCCTCTTTTATTTTACTACAAAATTCTATTTATCTGAATTGACACAAACAATTTTTTGAAGTATACTAAAGTTAAATAATCTTAGGAGATTATTATGACTGGAACTATAAATGTTTCTATGAAAACAAAAATTTTAATTATTACTATATTTGTAGTTTTCTTTTTAGCTATTGCTTCTTTAATTGGAACAATCATAACTATAAATTCAATAAACAAATCAAATATTGATGATTATAAACATGATATATATTTAAAAACACAAACAGAACTTCAAAATTATGTTCAAGTTACAATTCAAACAATAGACTCTTTTTATCAAAGAACTTCACCTATTAAGATAAAAAAAGAGGTTCAAAAACATTTAACAGAACAGATGGGTTTACTTTTTTCTATTCTTGAAGATAACTATGAAGAGCATAAAAATAGTATGAGTAAAGAGAGTTTAAAAAAACATCTTTTAAAAACAATAAAAGCAGCAAAATATGGTAAAAATGGTTATTTTTGGGTAAATAATTTTGATGCTGTAATGTTGATGCATCCAATATTTCCAGATTTAAATCAGCAAAACTTAATGGAAAGAAAAGATGAAGATGGGAAGCAACTTTTTAAGGCTTTTGTTCATATTGCAAAGACACAAGATGAAGGTTTTGTTGACTATCTATGGCCAAAACCAGGCTTTGAAAAAGCACAAGAGAAAATATCTTTTGTAAAGGTATTTAAACCTTTTAATTGGATAATTGGAACAGGTGATTATGTAGAAGATGTTACAAAAAAACTACAACAAGAAGCTATAAAAACTATTTCTGAAATAAGGTATGGTAAAAATGGTTATTTTTGGATAAATAATAGCGAACCTAAGATGATTACACATCCAATTTTTCCTAAATTAAATGGTAAAGATTTATCTACTTTTCAAGATAAAAATGGACAATATATTTTTAATGAGTTTGTAACTTTAGCAAATGAGAAAAAAGAGGGTGGACTAATTCTTTATATGTGGCCAAAGCCAAATGAACAACAAGCCAAACCAAAATTCTCTTATGTTCAAAAGTTTGAGCCTTGGGATTGGATAGTTGGAACAGGAGCTTATATTGACGATGTTGAAGCAAAAATTAAAAAGATGGAAGAGAAATCCAAAAAAAGCTTACAAGTTGTTGTGATTATAAGTGCAGTAATTTTTATAATTGTTTTAATTGTGTTATCTTTAATAACTCTAGCTTTATCAACAAAAAGAGATAATAAAAATTTTGATGATGAGTATTAATTTTTTGTATAAAATCTATATTTTTATTATATAATATCACAAAAATTTGCAGTTTTATTATTAGTCGAATTTTATAATTTAAAAATAAATAATTTATGGTAATATCTAAACTATAAAGATATTAGTATTGAGGTGTTTATGGATAAAGAGGATTTTGATAAGGCTGTTGATTTGTTTGGAATATTAACAAAAACTTCAAAAAAAGAGTTAAAACAGAAGTATTTAAAACTTTCAAAAAAGTATCATCCTGATATGCCAACAGGAAGTGAGCAGAAGTTTCAAGAGCTAAAACAATCTTATGAACTTTTGCTAGATTATATTGAAAATTATAAATTTAGTTTTGAAGAAGAAGAGTTTAAACAGCAATATCCCTCTTTTACTAACTATAAAAATTGGAATATTTAAACATAGGAGTTTAATATGTTTGATAAAAAAATAGTAAAAGATATTGTTTTAAGTACATTAGTAGCAGATTCATACAGTTTAGGAGCTCATTGGGTTTATAATGAGAAACAACTTCAAACTTTAAATATAGACTGGAATGAGTTAAATGCTCCTTGTTCTATTTGGCATAAAGGTAAAATAGCAGGAGAATTTACCCATTATGGTGACCAAACTTTTTGGTTATATGATTTTTTAAAAGAGAAAGATAAGTTTGATATAAAAGCATATAGTTTATATTGGCTTGAAAAAGTACAAGCTTACAATGGTTATATTGATGCAGCAACAAGAAATAGTTTAGAGTTTATAAAAAATGAACAAATAAAAGGTTCTGATTCTACTGATTTATCAATTGTAGGAAGAGTTGCGCCACTATTATTAGTTAGTAATAATAAAAAAGAGTTTTTAGATAATGTTGAGCTATTTACAGCTTTAACCCATAATAGTTCAGAATCTTTAAATGCAAGTAAATTTTTTGCAAAATTACTTTTGAAGGTATTAGATAAATGGGATATAAAAGAAGCAATTATACAATTAAAAGATGAATCAGATTTAGATATTCAAGAATATATTAAAAAAGCTTATGATTCAAAAGATAAAGAGAGTTTTGAAGTAATAAGAGAGTTTGGTCCTGCTTGTGCGACAAGTGAAGGTTTTGCATCTGTGTTACATTTGTTATTTAAGTATGACAATTTAAAAGAGTTATTAATACAAAATGCTAAAGCTGGTGGCGACTCTAGTGCAAGAGGTATGGTAGCAGCTATGATTTTTTCAGCTAAGTACGGCTTAAAAGATATTCCAAAATCATGGTTAAAAATAAAGGTAGTAATATAAAAGATGAGAAGAATTACAAATTTTTACAAGGATAAATTCTATATTGAGATTATAGTAGCAACAGTTTTATTTATTATAGCTATTTCTATGGATAAATTGATGGATTTTATTATCTATATGCTTTATTTTATAATTTTCTTAGAAATAGTAAGAGCTGTTATTAATTTTGTAAGAGAACAAAGAGTTGTATTAAGTATCTTAGTTGATGCATTTATTATCTTAACATTAAGAGAGTTTATTGTAAATGTTGTAAAAGTAAATACAGAAGATTTAACATCAGTAGATGCTTTGTTATCAAGTCCTGTAAATTTTAATATTATGATTTTATCAGTAGTAATTATATTTTTACTTTTAGTTAGATATTTATCAATTAAAAGTTCTCCTCAAAACTTACTAAAAGAGCATGAAGAGTAAAGATGTTCATTAGTTACGATGAACCTTTATATAGGCCTCCTGCTGAGGCCTATTCTTTTATACTTCAAGTGACATTAGGTTGTAGTTTTAATAAATGTAGTTTTTGTAGTATGTATGAAACAAAAAAGTTTAAAATAAGAAGTATAGATGAAATTTTAACTGATATAAAAATATATGCAAAATATAATAAAAGTGCAAAAAGAGTCTTTTTAGCAGATGGTGATGCTTTAGCTTTACCAACTAAAAAGCTTATTGAAATTTTAAATCTTTTAAATGAGTATTTTCCAAAATTAAGAAGAGTTTCTATTTATGCATCTGCATTTAATTTGTATGATAAAACGCTAGAAGAGTTAAAACTATTAAGAAGTAAAAAGTTAAGTTTAATCTATTATGGAATAGAAACAGGAAGTTATGAACTTCTAAAAAAGATTAAAAAGCCAATAACAAATGATAAGATGATAAGTGGTTTAAATAAAGCAAGCAATGCAAATATGAAGATTTCTGCAACAGTTGTTTTAGGTATTGGTGGTAAAAAATATAGTAAAGAGCATATTTTACATACTTCAAATATAATAAATAATACAAATATAACTTATCTTTCTACTTTACAGCTTATGCTAGATAATAGTTCTATAAATGGTTTTTATAAGGGCTTTGATAATGATTTTGAGCCTTTAGATGATATTGAAATGTTAAAAGAGCAAAAATCTTTTATTTCTAGTTTAAATCCAAAAAATGCAGTTATATTTCGTTCAAATCATGCTTCTAATAGTTTTGCTTTAGCTGGAACTTTACCTAAAGATAAAGAAAAATTAATAAAAGAGTTAAGTTTAGTAATAAAGGCTCAAAAGCCCATAATTCCAAACTTTTTACGTGGTTTTTAGTGTAAGTTTAAAAAAAATTTAAAAAAAATCTTTCATTTTGGATAAAAACTATCTAAAAAAACAGTTTTTTATTGTATAATCAAATTACTAATATATTTAATGTACCTATACTGGCAATATCTATATTCCCAAATATGAATAAAGTTATGTAAAGGGCGTTAATTATATAACAATAAAAGGAAAAGAAAAAATGCAAATTTACGTTGGGAATATGTCTTATGGGACTACAGAAGAGAGTTTAAGAGCACTATTTGCTCAGTATGGAGAAGTTAGTTCTGTTAAAATTATTACTGATAGAGAGACTGGAAGAGCAAAAGGTTTTGGATTCATTGGAATGGAAGACAATACTGCTGGACAAAGTGCTATTGATGAATTAAATGGGAAAGAATTCGAAGGAAGAACTCTTAAAATCAATGAGGCTAGACCAAGAGAAGAGAGACCAAAAAGAAACTTTAATAATAGATTTTAATTAAATCAATTATTTTAAAGCTTAGAGTCTTAAAGGGGATGAAAGGTTATCTTTCATCCCTTTTTTTATAGTTCAATTTCTATACCAATAGGGCAGTGGTCACTTCCCATATAATCATCTAAAATAAAAGCATCTTTAATGTTATGTTTTAAATCTTCACTTACATAAAAATAGTCAATTCTCCAGCCAACATTATTTGCTCTTGCATTTGCTCTATAGCTCCACCAGCTATATTTGTCTTTTATTTGACCATTGATTAGTCTAAAAGTATCAATATATCCATGTTCTAAGAACTTTGTAATCCATTCTCTTTCCATAGGTAAAAAACCTGATGTTTTTTCATTCGCTTTTGGTCTTGCAATATCAATCTGTGTATGTGCTGTATTAACATCACCACAAACTATAATAGAAAATCCATCTTCTCTTAGTTTTTGACAATAGTTTAAAAATCTATCATAAAATTGCATTTTATAATCCAATCTTTCATCTGAACTTTGTCCATTTGGAAAATATACATTAAAATATGCAATCTTTTTATTATTAAAATTAAAATGTGCTTCGTTTATTCTTCCTTCTTTTAGCACATCTACTTCTAAGCAATTATCACTAAAAAAAGGTTCAATCTGACTATAAAGTGCAGTTCCTGAACGTCCTTTAATACTACAAGGATTTATATGCTTAAATTTATACTCTTTTTCAAATATTGATTTAGGGATTTGATTCTCTTCTGCTTTAATCTCTTGTAATCCTAAAATATCAACATCTTGTTTATCTATCCATTTTAAAGCCTCTTTTCTATCTACGGCTCTAATTCCATTTACATTCCACGAAATAAATCTATATTTTTGCATTTAATTCCTTATTTTGTTTAATATATTACTTGTTATTGCTTTTATTACTACTGTTTTTTTGTTTAGTATTTTTACTTTTTTCATCTTTTTTTATCTGTTTTGTTTGTTTTGAAAAACTATTAAAAGAGTTATTAAAAGATGAAGTTGTTTTTTTATTATTATCACCAAGTAAGGAGTCACCTTTGCCTCCATGCATATCAATTTTGCCATAAGTATTAGCAAAACTAAGCATTGAAATACTAAGGATTAAAAGTATTGATTTTTTCATTTTTTCTTTTCCTTAAATTTTTGAATATTCCATAGATTGTAATAGCAATCCAGAATACTTCAATTATAAAAGAACCAAGATTAAAATGAACACATAGTGAGATAAGTAATAGTATAGCACCAACTAAATTTAATATTTGATATTGAATTGAATGTATATCATATTTGTCTAGTTGCAAAAATAGATATGCAGCTACTACAAAAGACATCCCAACAAAGCCTATCCATTGAAAAATATCCATTATACTCCTTTATTAATTCTTTATAAAAAAAAACTATTAATAAATATTTTTTTATATCACATAAAAATTATTTTCTATAATTGCAAAATATTTAATTTAGGATTTTTTTTGAAACTCATTATTTTACTATTTTTAGCTTTATTAAATGTAAATGCGAACTCTAACAGTTTCAATAAAATAGCTATGAATGCAAACTTTTATATTTTTCAAGGTAAAAATAAAACAGAAAATTTAAACTTTAAATACAATATGAATCTATATCATGATGTAAAAGAAGATTTTGTATCAAGTGCATACTGTTTTTTTGCTTCTAAAACTGAACTTAAATTCAATTCAAAAGATAAATCAAAATATAAAATCTGTTTAAAATCAAATAATAAAGTATTTGTTTATATTTTAAATAAAAATAATAGATATAGTAAAAGTGATGACTTTAAAGCTATTATTAATGATATTAACTTAAATATTAAAAAAGACAAAAAAAGTTGTCATGCAAATGCTAACTCTTACCTTACAGTACAAAATAGAATAAATAGATGTCTAAAACATATAAATAAAAAGTCCTAACTTTATTATTTTTATGAAATTTTAAGAACAAAACATATAAAATCTACATTTTAAAATTAAGCGATTTCCAAGGTTTGGAACGACAATTATGCTATTCTTGTCATGTGCTTTAAAAACTAATATTAATAAGGTTTTTTATGCACCGAAATAAAAAAATTCTTCTTTTAAGTCACTGTATTTTTAATGTAAACTCAAAAGTAAATAAAATTGCTAATTATGGTGGTTGTTTACAAGAACTTGTAACTCCTTTAATACAAAAAGGTTATGGCTTTATTCAACTTCCTTGTCCTGAATTACTATCTTATGGTGTAAAAAGGTGGGGACAAGTTAAGCAGCAGTTTGATACTCCTTATTTTCGTAAACATTGCGAAACTTTACTAGAACCAATTATTCAACAATTACTTGATTATACTAATAATAATTATGAAATCTCTGGATGTATTGGAGTTGATGGTAGTCCTAGTTGTGGAATTAATCATACTTGTAAAGCTTGCAATTGGGAAGGTGAGATTGATGAAAACTTCTCTTTAGAAAATATTTTAAATTCATTAAATAAAGTGGAAGAAAAAGGTGTTTTTATGGAGGTTTTTGAAAACTTATTAATTGAAAATAGACTTCATTTAGATTTTTACGCAATAAATGAAGCTAACCCAACTGCCTCAGTGCAGAATATACTTAAGGAATTATAATGAAAAAGTTTATTGCAGGATTTTTATTTTGTTTTACACTATTTGCACATGCAAATGATGATGTGATAACAGTAGGACTTTGTGCTGCTTATCCCCCATTTGAATCAAGGGATGCTAAAAGTGGAGAAATTGTAGGTTTTGATGTTGATTTAGCAAAAGAGATAGGAAAAGTTCTAAATAGAAAAATAGTAATAAAAGATGCAGAGTGGCAAGCTTTATTAGGTGGATTAAAAACAAATCAGTATGATGTGATTTTAAGTGCTATGAGTAGACAAGAAGCAGGTGTAAATAATGTAAATTTATCAAATACTTACTTTTTATTAAATGATGTTGTTGTTGTAAAAAAAGACAATAATAGTATCAAGACAAAAGAGGATTTAAAAGGAAAAGTTGTTGGTGTACAACTTGGAAGTGGAAGTGAACAAATAGTAGATAAATTAACTGGATTAAAAAGAGTTGCAAGATACAACTATAACCCTGAAGCCTTTTTGGATTTAAAACATCAAAGAATTGATGCAGTTGTAGTAGGTTATGCATATGCAACAAAGCAAAAAAATTTTAAAAATGAGTATAAAATTGTAGATAAATTAGCTCCTGCACAATTAGTTGCAGTTATGAAAAAAGGTCAAGATAAACTAACAAAAGATATAAATATGGCCCTTGAGAAACTAAGAGCAAACGGTGTGTATGATAAATTAGTACAAAAGTGGTTGGAAGTAAAATAGATGAATTTTAGTGTAGTTTATGATAACTTAGGGTTTTTATTTGAAGCTTCATGGCTTACAATATACCTATCTTTTGTATCTTTTTTAATTGCATTAGCAATTGGGGTTATAATAGGAACTTTAAGAAGTTATAAAATACACTGGACTTTAAATATGATTTTAAGTTCATATATTGAGATTTTTAGAGGTACGCCTTTATTAATACAACTATTTTTTATCTATTATGGACTACCCCAAATTGGTATCTCAATGACAAGTCATGAAGCTGCTATTTTGGGTTTATCCTTAAATTTTGGTGCTTATATGTCTGAAATCGTAAGAGCAGGTGTGCAAGGTATTTCAAAAGGTCAGTATGAGGCTGCTAAATCATTAGGAATGAATAATTTACATATGTTAATTTATATTGTTTATCCTCAAGCTTTAAGATTAACTCTTCCTTCTCTTACCAATACTTATGCTTCTATCTTAAAAGATAGCTCTTTAGTTTCTGTGTTGTCTATTACAGAACTAACAAGAGCAGGACAATTGATATATGTAAGAACTTATGAGCCTTTTGAAATATATTTAACATTAGGCTTATTTTATTTTATAATGACTTATGCCATTTCTTTTATTTCTAAAAAAATAGAGAATAAATTTAGCTTTAATACATAAAAATAATCTACTTTAGTTTTTAAAATTTTTTTATTTATAAGTGAATTTTTGTTATTTTACTCTTCATTTTAAAATAGAGAAGAGCATGGGAACAGAGATTTTTTTAGGAATAATTACTTTTTTTACTTCGACAATTGCAGGTGTTGTTGGACTTGGTGGGGGAATGATACTAATTGCTATTTTGCCCTCTTTTTTACCTGTTAATGCATTGATTCCAGTTCATGGACTTACCCAAATGTCAAGTAATTTTAGTAGGGCAGTCTTTGGTTATGCAGATGTTCAATATCAAGTAATACCAAAATTTTTACTAGGCTCACTTTTAGGTATTGCATTAATCTCTTCTGTTATATATTATATCTCTTTAGATTATGTACCTTTATTTATTGGTTTATATATACTTCTTTCTTTATGGTCAAAGAAGTTTAATGAAAAAATAAAAAGATTTGAAAGTTATTTTATAATTGGTTTTTTTCAAACAGGTTTATCTTTAGTTGTAGGTGCAACTGGCCCTTTGACTATGACCCTTTTATATAAAGATTTTGAAGAAAAAGATAAAGTAGTAGCAACAGCAGCTGCACTTATGGGAATTACACATATTTTTAAAGTTTTTGTTTTTATATTTTTTGGATTTGCTTTTTTTGATTATATATGGTTACTTGTTTTTATGATTAGTGGTGCTATTGCAGGAAGTTATGCAGGTACAAAATTAAGAGATAAAATTGATGGTAAAAAGTTTAGAAATTTATTAAAAATATTACTATCTCTTTTAGCAATTAAAGTTATTGTTACAGTATTTATCTAAAATTAGATATAATTGACAAATAATAAAAAAAAAGGAAAGCCAATGTTTGTTAAATTAAATGATAGAGTTTACTTAAATCTAGCAAAAATCACTAGAACAAAGATTGACCACGTAGAAGATGGAATTAGAGTTAGATTTTATGAAGGGCAAGATCAAGTTGCAAAATCTCAAAAATTTGAATCTATAAAAGAAGCAGATAAGTGGTTGAAAAAATTCTTAAAACCACAAAAATAATTTAAATAAGAGGAGATTTAATCCTCTTATTCTAAGCAGTTGGGTCATTAAAAACTCTTGCGCCTAACTCTTTATCTATTGTATATAAACCGTATCCGTTATCTCCAACTAGTTTAATATGGTCAATTATCTCTTTTACTGTTGCTTCTTCTTCAACTTGTTCTGTTACATACCATTGAAGTAAATTATAAGTAGCATGGTCTTTATCTTTCATAGCTAAATCACTTAAAACATTTAAATTTTTACTCATTTTTTGTTCATGTGCAAGGGATTTTTTAAATACATCAAGTAAAGATTTATACTCAACTTTTACTTCATCAATTGAAGGAAGCTTAATCTCAACATCTTGGTCTTCAAGATATTTAAATAGTTTCATCCCATGAGCAACTTCTTCTTGATATTGAATTAAAAACCAATTTGAAGCTCCATTAAAGCCCTCTTTTGAACAGTATGCACTCATACCAAGATAGATATATGCAGAGTGATACTCTTTATTTAGTTGTTCTATTAATGCTTCTTGTAACTCTTTACTAATCATATTAACTCCTTTTTATAATAGTGATTATAACAAGTAATTGTAATATACTTGTTTAAAACTAACATAACAAAACTTTAGATAAAATCACAAAATTCAAAACACAACAAACTTTTTGTGTTATTTATGCTTAATAACAAACTATATAATCTCTTTAAAAGAGATATTAAAAGGATATATTTTTATGGCAATTTATACATGTGGACATACAACTCCTGATTCAGACTCAATTTGTTCGGCTATTTCATTAGCTTATTTATTAAATAAAATAGGGCGTGAAGCAACTCCTGCTAGACAAGGGCCAGTTTCTCCAGAGACTCAATTTATTTTGGATAGATTTGGTTTTGAAGCACCTGAGCTTAAAACTGAATTTGCTGGTGAAGAGATTTTTATAACTGATTATTCTGACAGAGGACAAGCTCCAAAAGATATAGATGAAGCTACTATTGTTGGTATTGTTGACCATCATAAATTAGGTGATTTAACTACTTCAGCACCACTTGAATGTTGGATTAGACCAGTTGGTTGTACAAATACAATTGTAAAAGAGATGTATGATTATCATAAAGTTGAAATTCCTGCAAATATTGCTGGTGTTATGCTTTGTGCAATTCTTTCTGATACAGTAATTTTTAAATCACCAACTTGTACACCACTTGATATTGAAGTTGTAAGAGAACTTGCTTCTATTGCAGGTATTGAAGACTTTGGTGCACTTGGTATGGAGATGTTTAAAGTAAAATCAGCAGTTGAAGGTGTTCCTGTTAGAGATTTGATTTTAAGAGATTATAAACCATTTGATATGCATGGAAGTGCAGTTGGTATTGGTCAATTAGAAGTTGTAGATTTATCTATTTTTGATTCAATCAAAACTGAGTTACAAGCTGATTTAGATAAGTTAAGAGAAGAGAATAACTTGCATACTGCATGTTTACTTTTAACTGATATTATGAAAGAGGGTTCTGAAGTACTTGTTTCTTCATCTGATTCTTCTGTATTTGAAAAAGCATTTGATGTAAAATTAGAAGATAATAAAGTTTGGTTAGATGGTTGTTTATCAAGAAAAAAACAAATTATTCCTTTCTTAGAACCAGCATTTGCATAAATAAAAAGATAGCTTAGTTGCTATCTTTTTATTTTTTAAGAGATAGATTTACTATTTTATTTATACGATATTTTATTTTGACTTGCTAATAAAGCTGCACTAAGATGGTATAAAATTCTTGCACCAACATTTTCATCCCAGTCGTTTTTGCTAACTCCTACCTCACATAAATCAAATCCTATTATATCTCTACCACTTTTTACTACCATATAAATAAGATGTTCTAATTGGCTATATCTAAGTCCTCCTGGAACTGGTGTTCCTGTATTTGGACAGTTAAGTGGTTCTAAACCATCAATATCAATAGATAAATATACATTTTGTGGAAGTTGCTCAATAAAGGGAAAATATACCTCTTCTAGCGATTTTCCACATGCAAGCTCTTGTTGCATATGTGTATCATATAAACAATTGGCTTTTTTCCCATACTCTTTTATTCTCAAAGCCTCTTCATTACTATAATCTCTAATTCCTATTTGAACAAGTTTTGAAACCTTGTCACACTCATTCATGACATTGTAAAAAATAGAAGCATGGGAATATATAAAGCCTTCATATGCTTTTCTTAAATCATGATGTGCATCAACATGCAAAATACCAAAATTTTCATCTTGAGTATCATTTAAAGCTTTGATAAGTCCAAATGGACAAGAGTGTTCTCCTCCTACAACTGCTACAAATTTACCTTTTTTGATTTGCTTGATTGATTTTTTATAAACAGAATCATTTAAGATTTTAGAAGATTCATTTACAAAGTTTAAGGCTTTTTTCTTTACTTTCCCTTCTTCAAGTGCTTGAATTACTTTTAAAGCTTTTTTTCTAACTTTATTATTTAGTTTTAATAAATCTTTACTTGTTTCAAGCATAGCGATTCCAGCTGTATATGGCTTGATATAATGAAATGTTTCTAAATCTAGTTGATGACTTGAAAGTCTAATAGCATCAGCAGCTTTTGCTGTTCCTTCTTTAAATGAAACAGTTGCTTCCCAAGGAACAGGAAGTAAAATTAAACTTGCTTCTTTAGGGTCTAATTTTCCACCAATAAAACCATCATTTTTAGAAGGAGGTAAACCTAGTTCTAATATTTTTATCTCTTCTTTTAAAGTTCTATAAGACATATATTTTCCTATTAAATTATTTGTTCTATTAAATTTTACTTTTAACCCAATCAGAAAAATTAGGATGATTTAATTTTGCAATTTGAGTTAATTCTTGTGGGTTTATATTTGTAACACCAAAGTGCTCATTTACTTCTTCTTTTAAAAGTTCCCAATTTAACTCTTTTTTCTCTTTTAAGCTAAGCTCTATCCATGAGTTATTAAAAAATAGATAACCTGAAGCTAATTGTTTAATAAAATCTGTAATACAAGAAGAGACAAGATAAGCCTCACCTTCTGAATCCATAAAAACAACAGGTGGTTCTGTTTTTAGTTTTGGGTAAAACCATAAAAGAAACATTGAGCCACTTGCATCCTTACCAAACTGAATAAAACTATCATTGCAAGATGACCAAGTTTCATTGCCAAACCAATATTTAAAGGTTTGGTTTAACTCTTCTTTACTAACTTGATAAAACTCAAAATCTATAGGCCAAGATATAATCTCTTTTTCACATAACTTTTTTAAATACTCTAATGATTCTAAAGAGTTTTTATTTAATCTATTCATTTGAAATATACTCCTAAATATTATCTTTTAATATATAATCTACTTAGTGAATTATTCAGTATCACCAAAATTAGCAAAAGCATTTTCAATATTTGGAATACTTTTATATCTTGTTTTTGTTAATTTTACTTGCTTAGTTTTTAAATCACATATTGCAATTCTAAAACTTGAACCTATAAAAGGTTCAACAACACAAATAATCTTATTATCAACTTCTCTTGTCGTATAAATTGTACCTTGAAGAGAATTAAAAAAATATTTTGGATAACTAAGTGGTGTTATTTCAACTATATCAATAGTTTGTTCATTTTCAAGAGTTTGTAATATATTCATAGCATCTTCATAACTATCAAATTGAATACACCAATCATCAAAGATTTTATTAAAATGTTCTAAGTCTTCATCTAAAAAACCACCTGCAAGTGATTGTAATGCGTAAATTGACACGTAAAGCACCTTTATGTAAATTAAAAATTGATTTTAACATATATAAAGAAAAAGTTCTTAAAAGTATAAGTTTATTTTTGACTTAATAAAAAGTTTTAACTCTTATGTTTTCTATGTATTTTAAATAGTTATGTTAAAAATCTTAATAAATAAAAATAATGGATTATAATACAATGAAAAATATAAACACATTTGATGAACTTGCAAAATTAACTGATTACTCTTTTTTAGAAGAGCTTAACTGTGAACCTAATTTAGAACAAAATGAAGACAATAAAACACCAAGACAAGTTTTTAGTGGTCATTATGTTTTAGTAGAGCCTACTGCTCTTAAAAAGCCTTTGTATGTTTCTTATAGTGAAGATTTTTGTAAAGAGTTAGGATTTACAAAAAGTTTAATAAACTCTAATGAATTTATTAAAATGTTTTCAGCAGATATGTCAACTCTACCAAGTGGAATGAAAAAAATAGGGTGGGCTACTGGATATGCACTATCTATTTATGGTACAGAGTATTATACTCAATGCCCTTTTCAAACAGGCAATGCATATGGAGATGGTAGGGCTATTTCTATTTTAGAAGCAGTAATAAATAATAAAAGATGGGAGTTTCAATTAAAAGGAGCAGGAAGAACTCCATATTGTAGAGGAGCAGATGGACGAGCGGTATTACGTTCAAGTGTTCGTGAGTTTATAGCTCAAGAGCATATGCATTCGTTAAAAGTTCCTACTTCAAGATCTTTATGTCTATTTACAACTACAAAAGAGCAAGTAAAAAGACCTTGGTTTAATAATAACTCTTATTCAAAAGAGGCAGAAGTTATGATAGAAGAAGATGTTGCAATTACTACAAGAGTTGCATCATCATTTATACGTGTTGGGCAACTTGAGCTTTTTGCTAGAAGAGCAAGAAAAAATGAACATGAAAAAGCGTACGAAGAGTTAGAAAAGCTTGTTTTACATTTAATTAATAGAGAATACAATAGTGAAATAAATAGTGATTTAAATTTAGAACAAAAAGTAATACTATTAGCACAAGAGTTTAAAAATAGACTTACTTCTTTAGTTGCTAATTGGATACGAGTTGGCTACTGCCAAGGTAATTTTAATAGTGATAACTGTGCAGCAGGAGGGTTTACTTTAGATTATGGCCCTTTTGGATTTATTGAAATGTTTAATCCCTCATATCAGCCATGGACTAATGGTGGAGTACATTTTTCATTTTTTAATCAACCAAATGCTGCAAAAAAGAATTTTGAATCATTTTGTAGCTCATTAAAACCTTTATTAGCTTCAGATTCAAAAAGTTTAAAAGAGCTTGAATATATTCAAAATAGCTTTTTTTCAATGATGAAAACAAAACTTGATAATATGTGGGCAAGTAAATTAGGACTTGATAAGTTTGATTCTGAGATTTTTAATGAACTTATGAATTTAATGATTAAAACTAAAGTTGATTATACAATATTTTTCAGAGAACTATCAAATATACCTAGTAGTGTTGAAGATATAAAAATAAGTTTTTATGATGCTTCTAATGTAAATGAAAATCTTAAATCCCAGTGGAATAAATGGCTAGAAAAATGGAGAGCAAAAATTGATAATAATTTAGAAGACTCTAGTTTAAAACTCTCAAATAAGATGAAAACAGTTAATCCAAAATATATTTTACGAGAATGGCATTTAGTGGAAGCTTATAAACAAGCACAAAAAGGTAACTATGAATTAGTAAAACAGTTACAAAAAATTATGACAAATCCATATATTGAAAATAGTAAAGATATTCAAAGAGAGTATTACAGTAAAAAACCTTTAACTCTTTTTGGAATCGCAGGTATTAGTCATGTAAGTTGCTCTTCATAGGCTAAATTATTTAAGTTTTGAGTTAAAAGGTGCTAAAATATCACATATTTTTCAAATAAGCATACAATAAATATAAAAGGAGTTTTTAGCTTATGACGCCAGCAATAAATATTTTGAAAAAAAATAGATGTGATTTTAAAATACATAAATATGAACATGATACAAATAACACAGATTTTGGAAATGAAGCTGTAGAAAAATTAAATTTAGATGCAAATAGAGTTTATAAAACTTTGCTTGTTGAAATAGCGCCTAAAAAGCTCGCAGTTGCAGTTGTACCTGTTGCAAATCAACTCAGTTTAAAAAAAGTAGCCAATGCTTTAGGTGAAAAAAAAGTAGTTATGGCAGATAAAAATGAAGCTTCAAAAGTTACTGGATATTTAGTAGGAGGAATCTCTCCTTTAGGTCAAAAACGATTACTTCCTACGGTTATTGATAGTGGCGCTTTAAATTTTGAAACTATATTTGTAAGTGGAGGTAAAAGAGGTCTTGATATTGAATTAAGTGCAGTTAAATTACAAAAAATTTTAGATGCAAAAGTTGAAGATATAAAAGCATAAAATAAATCTTAATTACAAAAAGTAATTTTTAAACTAATTTTGTATCTTATTTAAAAGTAACTATAGTTTAAGTTACATATAAAGTTTGTTAATAGATAATCTTTATAACCTATAAGTAAAGGAAGAACTATGGCTACTTCGGATATTGAAGCTGTTTGCTCTCAGCTATTAACAAAAGAGGATTTAAAGGTTTCAGATAAGTTTTTTCAAGAGGTGTTAAATGAGGGGATAATAACACAAATACTTGAAAATAGTGATACAAACTATATTAAAATCTTCTCTACAAAACAGCTGTATTTGTCTACAATCACACCTATTTTACATGATATTGGATTTGAGATAATAGATGAAGTAACTTATAATATCTCAAGTAAGTCAGAAAGTGTTTATGTAAGTAGATTTAATCTTCATATAAAAGACGTAAATATAGTTAAAAGGGCTAAAGATAATCTAGAAAAAGTGATAACTCAAACTTTAAAAGATGACACGGTTTCTCACTCAAAACTTTTCTCTTTAGTATTATTGGAAAACCTTACTGTTAGAAAAGTTCAGTTATTAAAATCTTTTATTGAGTATTTAGACCAAGCAGTTTTAACTTTAAATAGTGATACAATCTTAACTACATTAACTACACATCACAAAATTGCAAATCTATTTATTGATTATTTCTTTAAAAAATTCGACCCAAAAATAAAATCAAAAAGAAAGCAAGAGTTAGACTCTTTAGAAGAACAAATAGAGGAAAAAATAAAAATTATTCCTCAAATTATAGATGATAAAGTTTTGAAACTTACTTTATCATTACTAAAATCACTTTTAAGAACCAACTACTTTTTAAATAAACAGACAATTGCTTTTAAAATAAATACTAAATCTTTTGCTGAAAATTTAAGAGGTTTACAACCAAATTTGGAAAACTTTATATATCATACAGATTTTTATGGAGTACACTTAAGAATGAGTAAAATCTCAAGAGGTGGACTTAGATGGAGTGATAGACACGAAGATTATAGACAAGAAGTAAAATCACTTATGATAACACAAGAGGGGAAAAACTCTATTATTATACCGGATGGTTCAAAGGGTGGATTTGTAATAAATAAAGATACTACTGAAGTTACAAAAGAGTATTTTGAGCATATTTACTCTTTATATATTCATGCAAACTTAGATTTAGTAGATAATATGCAAAATGGAAAAATTGTAAGAGATGAGAATATTGTAGCTTATGATGAAGAGGATGCATATTTTGTAGTTGCTGCAGATAAAGGAACTGCTGCTATGAGTGATGTGGCAAATGAAATAGCAATAAATAGGGGATATTGGCTAGGTGATGCTTTTGCAAGTGGTGGTTCAAATGGTTATGGTCATAAAGATTTAGGAATTACTGCTCGCGGTTCATTAATGTCAACAAAAAGATTTTTTATAGAAGAGGGAATTGATATTTATAAAGACTCAATTACTGTAATGGGTCTTGGTTCAATGAGTGGTGATGTTTTTGGAAATGGAATGCTAGAATCAGATAAGTTTATACTTCTTGCTGCAATTGGTCACAAAGAGATATTTATAGACCCAAATCCAGATGCTAAAGTTAGTTATGAAGAGAGAAAAAGACTTTTTGAATCTAAACAAGGAAATTGGGGACATTATGATAAAACAAAAATTTCAAAAGGTGGAGGAGTATTTTTAAGAAGTGAAAAAGAGATTATTTTAACACCTGAAATTAAAAAATTAATTGGAACTAATAAAAAAGCTCTTAGTGGTGAGGAACTTTGTGTAAAACTTCTTACTATGAATGTAGATTTACTATTTAATGGTGGAGTTGGAACTTATGTAAAAGCTAGTGATGAAAATAGTATTGATATTGGAGATAAGCAAAATGAGGCTGTAAGAGTTGATGCTACTGATATAAAAGCTAGAATAGTAAGTGAAGGTGGAAATCTAGGTTTTACACAAAAAGCAAGAATTGAGTATGCTTTAAGTGGTGGAAAAATAAATATTGATGGTATTGATAATGCAGGTGGCGTTAATACCTCTGACCATGAGGTAAACTTAAAAATTTTATTAAATACAATAAAAGACCAAGGTCTTCTTTGTGAAAATGAAGCTAAAAGTACACTTCATAGTTTGACAGACCAAGTTGTAAACTTAGTATTGCAAAATAATTATGACCAAGCTTTAGTTATATCTATGGATGAGAGATTATCAAGAAAATATAAAAATGATTTTATTAAAACAATTGAAATTTTAGAAAAAAATGTAATTGCTTTTAACAGACACGATTTTTATATACCTAAAAATGAGAATTTAGAGGATATTGTAGATATTACAGGCGCAATAGTTAGACCTGTTTTAAGTTCACTTTTATCTTACTCTAAAATCTTTATAAAAAAACTACTTTTAGAATCTACTTTAGTGGATGAGCAGTTTGCAATACAGTATTTATATAGATATTTTCCTAAATCTTTTGTTGGAGCTTATGAACATGAGATAATTACACATCCTTTAAAAAGAGAGATTATTGCTACTAAAATGGCAGATATTATTATAAACTCTCAAGGCTGTACTTTTGTAGGAGATTTTGAAAAGTTAGGAGTTGAAAAGTTTTTACTAAAAATAAAATCTTATTTGATTGTAAAACAGTTGTTTGGTTCAAAAGAGATAAGAGATAAAATCTACTCACAAGATTATATTATGGGTATTGAAAAACAGTATAAACTAATTAGTAAGTTAGAGTATATACTTTATACAAGTACTAAATGGATGGTTAAGTATTTAAATAAAAACCAAGTCGATTCAGCTCATATTTTAGACCATAAAGGTGAACTTTTCTCTCAATTAGCACAAATTCATACTCAAAAAGTAGAAGAGCTAATACCAGAAGATGAACAATTTAATCTATTTTTTAGTGTTATAGACTATTTAAGATTTGCAATTGCAGCAATAGTAATAAAAGAGAATACACAGCACTCTTTTAAAGATGTAATAGTGTTGTTTTATCAATTAATCCATGAATTTAATATTTTAGAGATTATAGTATCTTTAAATAAATTAAGAATTCATTCAAAAAACGATGTTATACTAAGAAATCAGGTTTTACAGTTTATTGACCATATTGTTGTACACTATACAGAAAAAGTTTTAGATTTTCAAAGAGTAAATGAAGCGCCAGAACTTGCTTTTACAAATTTTGTTGCAAATGAAAAAGATACTTTTTATAAATTAAGAGATCATCTTGATGTATTTATGACAAAAGAGGAAAAAGATATAAAAGATATAGTTGCAACAGTAAACCAACTAATGGTTTCTACAATATAATATACACTTATAATAGTGTATATTATAAATATAAGTTTAAAAAGTATCATAACTTAAACTTATGGCCTTTTACTTAAGAGAGTGTTAGTTATATTTGCTTTAATAATAAAAGGAGTCATATTATGAGTAGATATGAAGATGACGAATTAAGTATGCATAAAATTGATGATTATGATGGAAATGAGTCTAAAAGCAAAAGAAATACTATTAGATTAGTTATTGCAATAGGTTTAATCATAGGTGCAATATATGCAAGTTTTAAGTATAACAATAGCCAAGTTGATGATTATGTTGGAACAGAACAAAATCCAGGTATTAATACAACTAAAAGATAGTAGATGAGATTTGATGAATTTTTTCAATATCATCTAAAAACAAAGCACTCATACTTTTCAGTTAGAAACTACCCAAATAGGTTAAGTTGGGAAAATCAACCAATGGTTTTTAAATCATATGATGATTATGAAAAGTATGAGTTAGATTTAGATTTTTCTAATCATAGCTTTTTATACTATATTGCAGGTCTTAGTGCAAAAAAAGTATATCCAAATATTGAGTATTATCTTAGAATCAATCCAAGTGCAGGAGCTCTTTATCCAAATGAGATATATTTTCAAAGTAGAAATAATGAAAATATACAAGATGGTATTTATCATTTTGATATAAAAAGTTCTAGTATTACTTTATTAAAAAAGATTGAAAGTGAAGGTGTGGAACCTTTAATAAATAAGAATTATCAAATTAATGGTTTTATATTTTTTATCTCTTCTTTATATTATAGGTCATCATGGAAGTATAAAAATAGGGCTTTTAGGTACTGTTTATTGGATAGTGGGCATATATTAGGTAGTTTAGAAGCTAGTTGTTATTTACATGAAAAAGATTATGAAATAGTATATGATTTTAATAAAAAAGCTTTAAATGAACTATTTAATTTTGTAGATGAAAAAGAGTTTTTTCAAGCAAGTGTTGTAGTTGGAACAAACTCTTCTAATAAAGTAGAAAAAACTGTTTCTTTAAATTTACCAAAAGTAGATGGTACTTATTACTTTGAAGAAAATGAGTTGATAAAAAAAGCTTATGATGATTCATTATGTATTAAAGATAAAAAAATAGAAAATAGTAAACCTAAATTCTTTTTTCATAAAGATATATTTAAACAAATAGTTTTTAAAAGACGTTCAATTAGAGATTTTAGCTCAAAATCAATAAATAAAAATGAGTTTTTTAAAATATTAGAAGTATTAAATGAACCAATTACAAGCGATTGTGATGAGCAAATTGATATATATTGTGTGATAAATAGGGTTGTTTCTATGCCTCTTGGTTTATATAAAGATAATAAATATATAAAGCAAAGTGATTTTAAAGTAAAAGCTGGATATTTGTGTTTGGAGCAAAATTTAGGAAAAGATAGTGCTGTAACGTTTTTTTTGACAACAAAGTCAAAAAATTATCAAGAAGCTTATCAAAAAGCAGGAATTATTGGGCATAGACTATATTTGGTTTCAAATTATTTAGGTTATGGTTGTAGTGGTATTGGAGCATACTATGATGATGAGGTTTGCGAATTTATAGAAGATAACTGTATGGTTTTATATGCTTTAGCTATTGGAAACTAAGCAAAAAGCTTAGTTTTCATTACTATTCATCATCCAAATAGAAAAAATATCTATATAGTTCCAAAAAGATTGTTTTATATCATCTTCAATATCAAGAGGGGCAAGTACTACTGCATAACTTTCTAACCAAATTCGTCTTGCTTCTTGATTTATTTTAAAAGGACTATGTCTTGCAGCCATCATAGGTGCACCTCTTTTTTCATTGAAATATTTTGGCCCACCACAAATTTGAATAAAGAAATCAGCTGAATGTTCTTTTGCTTTTTCAAAGCCTTCATCTGTAGGAGGAAAGAGTCCTTTTATATCACTTTGTCTTAATAAATCATAGTGCTTAGATACTAATTCTCTTACTTTTTCTTCTCCTAAAACTTCTAAAAATCTAGGGTCAGGAAGATTTACAGGAGGTCTAGTTCCTACTTGTGCAGGAGTTATATTAAATTGCATATTCTTACCTTTGTTTTTATGAAAATATACACTTTACTAAATATAAAAAAAAGAAAAAATTCTATTAATTTTTTTTATTAAACTCTCTTTTTGTTTACATTTTTTTTGCTTTTTTTACTATATTGGTAATCATATTATTAAAAACAAAATAGTGTAAAGGAACAAGTATAT
>NZ_NXIF01000068.1 GCF_002837275.1 Malaciobacter halophilus
TAGTTTATCAATATCTTTACCAATTGCTTCTCTACCTTCTTGTGAAGTAGTATCAGTTGAAGCTTGAATAAGTTTTGTTTTAACTATATCTAAAATATTTGACTGCTCTGCCATAGCTTTATCAGCAATTTGTGTTAATGCAATAGCTGAATTACCATTTGAAACTGATTGTCCAATAGCATTCGCTTGTGTTCTTAATTTATCAGCAATTGCTAAACCTGAAGCGTCATCACTCGCTTTGTTAATTCTTAAACCTGAACTTAATTTCTCTAATGAGTTTTTTAAGTTATTTTGTGTGTTTACTGCACTTTCTTGTGATTGTAAAGATGCAACATTTGTATTAATTCTCATAATAAATCCTTTTTTATAAGATAAAAAGATTTACCCATGATACGGGAGCCTGAAACATTCTTGTATTACCAAGCATAGAATCTTATTCTTCGGAACCCATTGACCCCTATACAAATTGCTGTTTCAACTCCGTAAACTTTAAAAGAAAAATACAAAATACTAATTTATATTATTAAAGATTAAAAATTCTCTAATAACATCTTCATTGAAATATTACTTATTACAATAATTTTATAAATTATTGTAATAATCTAGTAACATTTTGTTGAATTGCATTAGCTTGACTCATTGCATAAGTACCAGCTTGTGCGATAATATTTTGTTTGTTAAAGTTTGCGCTCTCTTGTGCATAATCAACATCTCTAATTACAGACTCTGCATTTAAGATATTTGTTTTTTGTGTCATCTGATTTCTAATCGCTGACTCTAATTGGTTTTGAGTAGAACCGAAGTCTGCTCTCCATCCATTTAGTGTATTAAGTGCACTATCTACAGTAGCTAAAGCACTTCTTGCATTTCCTGCACTAAAGTTAGCTGAATCCCCAGCTGCAGCTGCAGTTTGTACACCAGCTAAACTTAATCCACTAGTATTTGCTTTAACACCAGCTGTCGTTTGAATAGTATCAGCACTAGTTTCACCCATTTGGAACGTTAATTGTGTTGCTGCTGCACTTGCAGCTGAACCTTGTAAAAGGTTTGTTCCATTATAATTTGTTTGACTAGCAATATTATTTAACTGAGATAATAGTTTATCAATATCTTTACCAATTGCTTCTCTACCTTCTTGTGAAGTAGTATCAGTTGAAGCTTGAATAAGTTTTGTTTTAACTATATCTAAAATATTTGAC
>NZ_NXIF01000069.1 GCF_002837275.1 Malaciobacter halophilus
ATGTTAGATTTAGCGATAATAGGTGGAGGGCCAGCAGGATTAACAGCTGGATTGTATGCCACAAGAGGTGGATTAAAAGATGTAGTAATGTTTGAGATGGGGATGCCAGGAGGACAAATCACTGGAAGTTCAGAAATCGAAAACTATCCTGGACAAGAAAAGGTTATGTCTGGTTTAGATTTAATGCAATCTTGGCCAGAGCAAGCTATGAAGTTTGGTTTAAAACATGAAATGAAGAAAATTACTTCTGTTGTTAAAAATGATGATATTTTTACTTTAACTTCTGAAGATGGTAATACATTTGAATCTAA
>NZ_NXIF01000070.1 GCF_002837275.1 Malaciobacter halophilus
CCAGGTACTTCTAAATCTTTAATAGCTCCATCAATCTTACTTTTAACTTTTAATCCTGTAACACCTGACATATCTCCATATACCTCTTCTACATCTACATTAGTTACTTCTTCAATGTTTTGTGTATTTTTCATATGCTCTATTGTACTAGGTGCTGCTCTATAAGTATCTCTTCTGTGAACTAAATAAACCTTACTACAAATCTTTGATAAATAAACTGCTTCTTCTAAAGCAGAATCTCCACCACCAATAACAGCTACTTCTTTTCCTTTATAAAAGAATCCATCACAAGTAGCACAAGTTGATATTCCTCTACCAAAGAACTCATCTTCTCCTTTAAATCCAGCACGTCTTGGAACAGAACCAGTAGCTAATAAAACAGC
>NZ_NXIF01000071.1 GCF_002837275.1 Malaciobacter halophilus
TAAAGATATGTTTATAAATGCACACTTAGCTCAAAATATAAAACATGATGTTACTAGTCAAAAAGATTACTCATCAAGATTTATGATTCAAGCTGGTTGGGTATTTTAAGTTTTTAAAGCTTAGTTAAAAGAGTTATATAATTATGAAGAAGAGGAGTATAAAAAGACTACTTCATATAATTCAAAACCAAAACAACCTCAAACTTTTACTTCTCAAAAGAGTGATAAAGATGATGAGTGGGAGAGCTTTTAAGCTCTTTTACTCAAAAAAACTTTAGAAATTCAAAAAATAATCACTTTTTAAACTATTCTTTTATTAAAAATGTTATTATAAGTTTAACATTTTGTAATAGGAGTAAATATGTTTGTCACAAAGCAAGAGGTTCTTCAAAATATAGAGCAAACTAAAAAAGAGTTGCAACAAATGAAATATAAAAAGACACTAAAATACTCAAAACCTCTACTTGATATGCTAAATAAGTTTCATATAGCTTTACAAAATGATACAAAAAATACTACTGAAATTATAGAAAAATATAACAGTTGGTACAAAGAATTAGAATTAAATAAACAACTAGATAGATTAAATATCTATGAAAAAATGCAAGAGTTCAAATAAATCCTAAACTTTACTTATAATTTACATTAAATTTACCATTCTTATATAGAATTACAATATATGAAAAGTGTAATTAAGGAGAAAGTTATGGTAAATAATTTGAAAGAGATTTTTTCTATCTTTACTGCTAAAGCTGTAGTGCGAAATACGTTTGCATCATGTGTGAATATAACACCAACTTCTAATAATGAAACAAAATATTTAAGCATAAACACTACGAAAAAGTATTTACTTTATATACACGTACCCTTTTGTGATAACTTGTGCCCTTTTTGCACTTTTCATAAATATAAACATAACTTTGAAGACTCTAATAGATACTTTAAAACCTTAAGAGAAGAGATAAAAATATTAAAACGAAAAGATGTAAAAATTGACTCAGTTTATATTGGTGGGGGAACACCATTAATAAATGAAAAAGAGTTAAGAATAACTATAAAACTTGTGAAAAAATTATTTAATGTAGATGATATATCTTGTGAAACTGATCCTAACCATATAGATGTAGATAAAGTATATAGATTAAAAGGTTTAGTAAAAAGGTTATCTATTGGAGTTCAAAGTTTTAATGATGAAATATTGCAACAGTTAAGTAGATATAAAAGATTTGGTAGCAGTAATGAAATAAAACAAAAAATCTCTAAAATTGTAGGAATTTTACCTATTACAAATATTGATTTGATATTTAATATTCCAAATCAAACAGAACAGATATTAAGAGATGATATAAAAAGTGCAAAACAGTTGGGTGTAGAGCAAATAACTACTTATCCTTTAATGAGTTCAGATTTAAATGCAAGTTTTTTAAAAAGTAAACAGATAAATAGAAATGAACAAAAATTTTATAATATTATAAAAGAGCAATTAGAAGATTATAGTAAAAATAATATGTGGTCTTTTTCTAAAAAAGTAGTTGATTTAAGTGACGAATATGTATCTACACACGAAGAGTATATAGGTGTAGGTAGTGGCGCTTTTAGTTATCTTGATGGAAAACTTTTCATAAATGCTTTTGATTTAAAAGAGTATGAAAATAGAATTATTACAAAAGAAGATGCCTTAATGGCAAAAAGTGAATTTGAAAATATAAATAAAATAGAATACGCAGTATTAAGTTCATTGTTTGGGGGAAAATTAGATATTGAAAAATTTAATAAACTTTATGATGTAAATTTGGAAAAACTACTTAGAAAAGAGCTATATTTAGTAAAAAAATTAGATGTAATAAGAATAGAAGAGGGTGTAATATATCCAACTAAATTTGGAGAGTATTTACTTGTAATTATGATGGCAAGTTTTTATAGTGGTATGGATAAAGTACGTGCAATGTTTAGAAAATAAAAAAATATTTTTATTTGAAATATCTTAAAAAAGCAGTTGTTTGTTTTATTTTAGTATTATAAAAGTAAAACTGCAACTGTTGTAACTGTTTTAATTACTATTTAACATAAAATATATAAATTCTTGGTGGAGATGTCCGGGATCGAACCGGAGTCTTAAAACATCTACTCTTGACGTCTACATGCTTAGCAGGATTGAAAAATTTCACTTTTTAGCAACTCAATCCACAAGGCAACTAAAAAGCTAAGATTTTAAAATGTCCTTTTAAAGTCAAATCAACCCTTTAAAAGTAATCTATCTAGGGTGAACCCGCGATTATCTACTTAGATAGAATCAGTAGTGCGAGCCTCCAAAGACTCAACCCGAAGGGAGTCTATATTAAGTTGTTAAACTTACGCAGCTTTTGCGTAAGCTGGAGCGTAATTTGTATTGTTTGCGTCTAAAAAAAATGAGCTGCGTAACGGCATGCTCAGGCCGACATGCAATCAAGCCTCAATGCTCTAATCGAAGCCATATCATCCCCATGTTATAAGCAAGGAATTCTATCGTAATAATCTTAAATTTCATATAAACAAGAAATTTTTCTTTATCTTTTATTGTTTCATTGACTTTCAATTATAATTTACTAAAATAAGTCTATAATTTCGAATATTTAAAATGGAGTTGTTTTATGGATAAAAAAGGTATTTTAATCATTGGTGCAGGTGGAGTTAGTCGTGTTGCTACAACAAAGTGTGCGATGAATATTGATACATTTGAAAAAATCACATTAGCATCAAGAACAGTTTCAAAATGTGATGAGATTGCTAAAGAGATTAAACAAAGATTAAATGTAGATATACAAACAGCTTGTGTAGATGCTGATGATGTATTACAATTAGTTAATTTAATAAAACTTGTTAATCCAAAGATTGTATTAAATGTAGCTTTACCATATCAAGATTTAACAATTATGGATGCTTGTTCACAAACGGGTGTTGATTATGTGGATACTGCAAACTATGAGCATCCTGATGAAGCTAAATTTGAGTATAAAGAGCAATGGGCAAGAGATGAACAGTTTAAACAAGCTGGTGTAAAAGCTTTACTTGGAAGTGGTTTTGACCCAGGTGTTACAGGTGTATTTTGTGCTTATGCTCAACAAAATTTATTTGATGAAATTCACTATATTGATATTATGGATTGTAATGCAGGTGACCATGGATATGCTTTTGCTACAAATTTTAATCCAGAAATTAATCTTCGAGAAGTATCTGCAAATGGAAGATATTGGCAAAAAAATAGTGAAGGTGTAGGAGAATGGATAGAAACTAAGCCTCTTGAAATAAGAGTTGACCATGATTATCCTGAAGTTGGAGTTAAGCCTTCATATCTTTTATATCATGAAGAGTTAGAGAGTCTTTCTAAGAATATTAAGGGGCTAAAAAGAATTAGATTCTTTATGACATTTGGAGATTCTTATATTCAACATATGAACTGCTTACAAAATGTAGGTATGCTTGGAATTGAGCCAGTTGAACACCAAGGAGTTAAGATTATTCCAATTGAGTTTTTAAAGACTTTATTGCCAGACCCAGCTAGTTTAGGTCCTAGAACAGTTGGTAAGACAAATATTGGTTGTATAATTGAAGGTATAAAAGATGGAATAAAAAAGAAAATTTATATCTATAATGTTTGTGACCATCAAGAGTGTTATAAAGAGACAGGAGCACAAGCAGTTTCATATACAACAGGAGTTCCAGCTATGATTGGAACTAAAATGTTATATAAAGGTATTTGGAATGGAAAAGGTGTATTTAATATAGAAGAGTTTGATGCAAAACCATTTATGGATGAGCTTATGACACAAGGTTTACCTTGGAAAATTCTTGAACTTGATGTGGATTAATTTATCTGCTTAAGTATATATAAGTTTTAATTAGGTGATAATAGATTAATTTAATAAAAAGGAGTCTATTATGCAAAAATATATCTGTATAGTTTGTGACTATATCTATGATCCTGCTATTGGTGACCCTGATAGTGGTATTGAAGCTGGAACAGCTTTTGAAGATATCCCAGATGATTGGGAGTGTCCAGACTGTGGAGTAACTAAAGAGGATTTTGAGCCCTTTGAAGAAGATGGAAATAGTTAATAGTATAGATAAATTACCAAGTCCAAGTTTTGTTTGTGAAGAAGCTTTATTAGAAAAAAATTTAAAGCTTCTTTCATATGTTCAAGAAGAAGCAAATGTTAAAATTCTTTTAGCTTTAAAAGGTTTTGCTTTGCAATCTACTTTTGAGCTTTGTGGAAAGTATTTAAAAGGTTGTTGTGCTTCAGGTTTACATGAAGCTATTTTAGCTTCCCAAGAGTTTAAAAAAGAGGTGCATACATATTCTCCTGCTTATAAAGAAGAGGAGTTTGAACAAATTGTATCTTTATCTAATCATGTAGTTTTTAATTCATTTAATCAATTAAAGCAGTTTAAGAATAAAGCTTTAAAAAAAGCTTCAATAGGTCTTAGAGTAAATCCTGAATATTCTAGTGTTGAAGTTGATTTATATAATCCATGTGGAGCTTATTCAAGATTAGGAATTACAAAGCAGAATTTTTTAGAAGATGAATTAAATGGCGTTGAAGGGTTACATTTTCATGCCCTTTGTGAACAAAATGTTGATGCTTTACAAGGGGCTTTACAAAGCTTTGAAAATAAGTTTGGTTCATATTTAAACTCTATGAAATGGGTAAATTTTGGTGGAGGACATCATATAACAAGAGAGGATTATGATGTTGATGGTTTAATACAACTTTTAAAAGATTTTAAAAAAAGATATCCACATTTAGAAGTATATTTAGAACCTGGTGAAGCCGTAGGTTGGCAAACAGGGTACCTTATGGCAACTGTATTGGATATCGTAGATAATCAAATGCAAATTGCTATTTTGGATACCTCTGCAGAAGCACATATGCCAGATACTTTAGCGATGCCTTATAGACCTGATATAAGAAATGCAGGATTAGCAAATGAAAAAAAATTTACTTATAGATTAGGTGGAAATACTTGTCTTGCAGGGGATATTATCGGTGATTATTCCTTTGATGAACCTTTGAAAATTGGAGATAAAATCATCTTAGAAGATATGATTCATTACACTATGGTTAAAACAACTACATTCAATGGAATTAAGTTACCATCAATTGTTATAAAAAAAGATGACAATTGTTACCAAATTGTAAAAAATTTTGGGTATAATAATTACAAGACAAGATTATGACTGTAGGACAAATTGTATGGGAAGAGAAAGAAATATTATAAATGAAGAGTTTAAGGATGAAGAGGAAATAGACACAAAGAAGAAAAAAAAGCATAAAAGAAATAACTTCTCAAGAAAAAGAGAAGAGATGAAAGAAGAGGGCGAAAAAGTTCAAATTTGGGTTAAAAAAGAGACCTTAGAGTATGAAAAAGAACTAACAACCTTGCAAATTGAACTTTTAAAATTTCAAAATTATGTTAAAGAAAAAGGACTAAAAGTTCTTATGCTTTTTGAAGGAAGAGATGCTGCTGGAAAAGGTGGTACCATAAAAAGAATTACAGAGCACCTAAATCCAAGGGGTGCAAGAGTAGTTGCTTTGGAAAAACCAAGTGATATTGAGAAAACACAATGGTATTTTCAAAGATATGCAAAGCATCTTCCTAGTGCTGGAGAGATAGTATTATTTGATAGAAGCTGGTACAACAGAGGGGGAGTTGAACCTGTAATGGGATTTTGTACTACTGCTGAACATCATGAATTTTTAAAAGAGGTACCAGAGTTTGAAAAAATGCTTGTAAAGTCTGGAACTATTCTTTTAAAATACTATTTTTCTGTGTCTAAAAAAGAACAAGCAAGAAGGTTCAAAAAAAGAGAGGTTGATCCTTTAAAGCAGTATAAACTCTCTCCTGTGGATAAAGAGTCACAAAAACTATGGGATAAATATACTGTTGCTAAATTTTCAATGTTAATGGCTTCAAATACAGACATGGCACCATGGATAATAATTAGAAGTGATAACAAAAAACAAGCAAGATTAAACTGTATAAAGCATATCTTAACGCAAGTAAATTATCCTAAAAAGATTGATTCAAATAGAATAGTCGTAGATCCAAGTATAGTAATTGATGGAACTAGAGAGATAGAACTAATGGAAAAAGAAAATAAATTTGCAAAGGCAGAATGAAGATGAACTTAAGTGATTTTGAAAAGACAAACTATAGTGGATTATATGTATCTAAAGTTGCTCATCCAACTTTTGGTAAAAAATATATTGCAAGATTTCAACATGAAAGAAAAAGATACGTAAAAGTTTTAGGATACACAAAAAAAGATAATCTTACTAAAAAGAGTGCTTTAAATTTGATGCAAAAATTTAAAGACTCTATTATTGAAAAAGATAAAAAACAAAAAGTTGAAATAAAATCAAATTATAAAGAGTGTGATACTCAAGAGTTAGCAAAATTGAAAGAACAAAATGACCTAATGAAGTCTTTATTGGGTGATTTTGAAGAGTTTGACCCTGAAGTAATAAAAGATGGTGTACAAAAAATATATGATGCTGAAGAGTTAAAACAGTATCAAATTGAGCTTATAAAACTTCAAAACTATTTAGAAAATGAAAATAAAAGAATGATTATTTTATTTGAAGGTAGAGATGCATCTGGTAAAGGTGGTGCAATTAGAAGAATCACTAGATATATGAATAACAAGCATTATAGAGTTGTAGCACTTGGTAAACCAACAGAAACGCAAAAAAACCAATGGTTTTTACAAAGATATATTGAACATTTTCCAACAGGTGGAGAGATAGTATTATTTGATAGAAGTTGGTACAATAGAGCAATGGTTGAACCAATTTTTGGTTTTTGTACTGAAGAAGAGTATGAAATCTTTATGGAAGATGTAGTAAATTTTGAACAAGATTTAGTAAGACAAGGAATGATTTTAATTAAGCTTTATTTCTCTGTTTCTAAAGATGAACAAAAAAGAAGATTTGATAGAAGAATTAATGATCCATTAAGACAATGGAAATTTTCAGAAGTTGATATGCAAGCACAAGATTTATGGGGAGAGTTTTCTGAAAAAAAATATGAAATGTTAAGAAGAACAAACTCAAGAAGTGCTCCTTGGCATATCGTAAGAAGTGATGATAAACATAAAGCAAGACTTGAAGCTGTAAAAATTATTTTAAACTCTGTTGATTATGATGGAAGAAATTATGCATTAGATTTTCAACCGAATGAAAAAATAAATATATCAGTTCAAAAAGAGTTAATGCAAATGAGAAAATCTCAAAACTATTAAGAAAAAGCATTTTTGCTTTTTCTTTGGAAAAAATATTGAAAAAATATCTACTACTTATACTACTTTTTTGTGTTTTAGGTCTATTCTTATTTGAAAAAAGTAATACTAATAATCTAACTTATAGTTTTTATCATTGGGAAAATAGTTATAATATTAAACAAAAACATGAAAAGCTTTATATAAAAGTTTTAGATATTGCTTACTCAAATAGATTAGAAATTATAAAAACAAATTTTAAAATTAAACCCTTAAAAGAGTTTGTACCTGTTATTTATATCACTAATGAAGCTATGAAAAAAGTTCAACCTCAAATATTAGCTACAAAAATCATAAAAAATTTAAATAGTAGTTTTGAAAGTTTTGATGAGTTACAAATTGATTGTGACTGGTCACTTAGTTCTAAAGCAAACTATTTTAAATTTTTAAAACTTTTGAAAACTCAATTAAATAAAAAACTTAGTGCTACTATTAGATTACATCAAATAAAATATTATAAAAAAACTGGTGTTCCTAATGTTGATTATGGCTTATTAATGTACTATAATATGTCTTATATTGGAGATTTTAATACAAAAAATTCAATTTTAGATAATAAAGTTGCTAAAAAATATCACTATAACTTTGATACATATCCTTTAAAATTAAAACTTGCACTTCCTTTGTATTCACAAGCTGTGCAGTTTAGGTACAAAAAGCCACTTGATATTTTTGAAGGTGTAAAAAAAGAGGATTTTAAACAAAATTTTCAAATACAAAAAAATGGCTATTATAAAGTTATAAAAAGTCATTATTTTAAAGGAAGATATGTTTATAAGGGTGATATTTTTAGATTTGAAGATTCTAAAAAAGAGGATTTAAAAGTAGCATTACATGATTTTTTTGCAATAAGCAATAATAGGTTTAATGAAGTGGTGTTTTATAGAGTAAAGTATAAAAATAAATATGATTTAGAAAAATTATTAAAAGGTATATAGATGCTAGTACGACTACTTTTTGTAGTGCTTTTTTTTAAAGTAGTGCTCTTTTCATGTGGTGGATTTTGGTATGATGATGGAAAATTTCTTTTTTTAGAAAAAAGAGATTATCCTTTTGCAAAATATGAAGAAAATTTAGAGTTTGCTTCTACTTATAATAGTGTGATTTATGATTATGAAAAAAGAGCAAAAGAAGCAAATATAGCTTTATGGCAAAAGCAGTTAAAAAATAAATTTACAAAAAAGCAAATAGAAAAAATAGTATATAAAAATAAAAATCTTCATTTGATAGAAGATAAAGATACTTTAGATTATTTGGCTTTTGTAAAAAAACAAGAGAATCTTGTCTCTTCTTTTTATAAATACTATTCAAAAAAACAGAAGCAAAATATCTTAAAACCAGAGATTTTAATAGATGAAGCTTTAGAAAAATTACAGAAAGTTAAATCAAAAGATTTAAAAAAAAGATACTTTTTTTTAGCTTTAAGATTAGCTCACTATAAAAACTTAAAACCACTTATTATTTATGATGCACATAAGTATCTTTTAAATAATCACAGCAATACAATATTAGATGATTGGATTCAAGGTATTTATGCAGGTGCTTTAATAAGAAATAATCAAATATCAAAAGGTGTTTATGAGTTTTCTAAGTTATTTTCAAAAGATAAAATAAACTGGCATCTTGCTTTTTATAACTTTAAATATATCAAAAATCAGTTTCAATGGGATGAATTAGTTGATTTAACAACTTCAAAAGAGGAGTTAACAAAACTTTATGCAATTAGAGGATTAAGTAAAAATGCAAATATAATCCATGAGCTTAAAAATATTGCAAAACTTGATATAAATAGTAAATACTATGAATTACTTTTATATAAAGCATTATTAAAATCTCAAAGCTTTTTTGATATTGAAAATAGTCTTTATGGGAAAAATGAAAAGATTGATTACACAAATTTTATTAACTATTTAAAAACTGTAAAAAAAGATGATATGTATTTAGTAAACTTAACACTTGGCTTTTTTTCATATTATCAAAATAGTATAAAACAAGCAAAATATTATTTGAGTTTATTAAAAGAAAAGTATAGCTCTTCTCATGAAGTTCAAAATTTAGATTATATACTTTTTTTAAATGATATTAAAAAAATAAATAGTGATGTTGAGAAAAAAATATATAATAAATTAAACTTTTTATCAAATAATAGTTGTACTTTTAATTCAATAGAGAAATATACTTTTTATAAACTAAAAAATCTATATAAAAATAGTGATTTAGAGTTTAAGTCTTATCTTATGTCTCAAATGGATTATTTTGATGAAAGAAGTTTGAATTTAGATAGATTAAATAAAATTGATGATTTATTAAATAGTAAAACAAATAATAGTTTTGAAAACTATATTGCTTCTAAAATTAAAAATAAAGATATTCAAAAAACTCTTGAGTATGCAAGAATTTATGAATTAATAAATAATTTTAAATTTGAAGAGGCTTTGCAATCAAAAAGTGCTCTTTTAGACTATAAAGTAACTTTTAATATTTTTCATAACTCTATTAGAGGTAATAACAGA
>NZ_NXIF01000072.1 GCF_002837275.1 Malaciobacter halophilus
TAAAGATACTAAAATTTCCAAGAGATTTTAGCAGATAAAGTTTGATTAGAGAAAGATGAATCTCTACCTTCATAATTATATTCAAATCTAAAATCAACATCCTCAGAGAAATTAGTTTTAAAACCAATACCAGCTTCATAAGAGAACTTAGATAAATCCATACCCTTAGTAGTAAAAGCTAAATCAGAATTACCAGCATAAGACGAAGAAGAAGAGTTATCACTTTGTTTTAAATCATAGTTAATCATAGCATTAGATAAAAGAGTAAAAGAGTTATTTAAATTATATTCAAAATCAGCACCAATACCAAGCTTGAAAGAACTAGTAGAGAACTTATCAACATTTAAATTAAGATTATTTGCACCACTTTCTTTATAAGAAGGATTTTTCATATAAGTATACATACCTCTAATAGTAGGAACAAAAAGAAGATTATCATTAAGTTGCATATTCTTAATAAGCCTTAAAGAAGCAGAAGCAATTTTACCATTAAAATCAGAAGTTGCAGTAGTATTAGTAGTATGTTCTTTTCTAGAAGTTTTAGTATCTTGAATACCTAAACTTAATTGATAAAACAAAAAAGTATCTTTGTCAAAAATAGGAGTACTACCATAAGCAACAAGATTATAAATATCTAAATCACTAGATTGAGAAACATTATTTGTATCAATTTCGCCAGAAGCATAAACAAAAGCTAAACCAAATCTACTATTATTTCCAAACTCTTTATCAGCACCAATAGCAAAACCATAAGAGTCAAAATCATAACCATCATAACCATCTTTGTCATCTTGAGAAGCTTTAGAAACAAAAGCTTTATACCAAGCATTGTTATTAGAAAGCATATCATCACCAGAGTTAGCCCCTCTAAAAGAAGAGATACCTCTAATACCAAGTTGTCTACCAGAAACAACACTACCAATAGTTTGTTGAACTTGATTAGAGCTATTAGCTAAAGCAGTAGCAACAACAGGAGTAGTTTCCTTAACAGCTTGAGCAACTTCTTTATCAGTTGCTTTACTATTAAGTGCAGAGATAAATCCATCTAAAGTATTACCACTATCTTTTATCTTATCTAATACTCTTGCTGCAT
>NZ_NXIF01000073.1 GCF_002837275.1 Malaciobacter halophilus
CTATTACCCAAACATGCAACTAACACAATCTGAAATGATTGATTTTAATGATTTTGTGACGGATTTAATAGCTTTAAAAAAAGAAGCACAAAATATTAAATCATATAATGGTGATGAGAGATATTTAACAGAAACTATAAATAATCATAAATTCCACATAATGTCAACATCACAAAAAGGGTTCGCAGTTACTATAAAAAACGGTGATGTTTCAATTTCTTTCAAAAGATTTAAGAAAATTACAAAACAACCATGCATTAAAGTTGAGTATAGAGCCGATTATTTGGCTCGTTATGGTTATGTTAAATGTGTTACTCAAATGCAAAGTTTTTTAAAAGAGATTATTCCTCATACTTATTCTATTGCTAGTGAAATTCATCTGTGTACAGATATACAAAACTATGATTTTACAATCATGGATTTTTTCAGAATGAAAACAAGAAGTAGAAAAAAAGAAGTATATATGGAAGCTGATAGTAACGCTTATTTTGATGGTATGAAATTCACGGGCTTTGTTTTAGGTGCTGGTAATTTTATGGTAAGAGTTTATAACAAAACTCATGAAATAAAAAAGTTTCCTGATAAATCATTTGTTAAGCCAAGTCGTTGGCTAGTAAATGATAATTATGATGAGAATAAAGAAGTTTGGAGAATAGAAGTTCAAATTAGAAGAGATAAATTAAAACATTTATTTAATGAAAAAGGATATTTAGAAAACTCAACAACATGTTTAAATTCAATTCCTGATATATGGGATTTGTTCATGCAAAAGTTTGAACATAAAAATTTAGATGATAATTCAGTTATTGAAATTATGAAAGGATATAGAACTTTAAAGAATGGCTCTAAAAAAATTCTTTCAAAATATGCAATTAGAAAAA
>NZ_NXIF01000074.1 GCF_002837275.1 Malaciobacter halophilus
TAATTCTTATGTATAAAAAATGCTGTTTTTCCTAAAAATATGTACAATTATTGTACATATGTAGTTTTTTAGAATTCTTTTGAAACTTAGTTTTAGGTAAAAAAATATATTTAATAAAACCATTAAAATAGTCTAAAATACGATTAATGATAGAAATTTAACACATAATGTACTTATTTTGTAACTTTTTTTTACAAAAATACAAACTTGTACGTGTTTTAACAAAAATTGTACATTGTCTAAAGCTAACATTATGTTATACTACAAGTACAAATCAATTAGGAGATATTAATGAGTTTAATTGCTGAATACAAAGCACATACAGAAGAGAGACTAAAAGAGGGAAATCTTCCTCCATTAGCTTTAACTGCTGAACAAACTGCTCAACTAGTAGAGTTATTAAAAGCAGATTCAGTTGAAGAAGCAGATTATTTATTAGACCTATTCAAAAACAGAATCAACCCAGGTGTTGATGATGCTGCATATGTAAAAGCTGCTTTTTTAAACGATATAGTTCAAGGGAATATATCATGTTCTGTGATTTCAAAGCTTGATGCTATTGAAATTTTAGGAACGATGATGGGTGGATTTAATGTTTCTCCACTAGTTGAAGCATTAAAAATTGATGAAGTAGCAGATGCTGCTGCAGAGCAATTAAAAAACACTATTTTAGTTTATGATGCATTTAATGACGTAAAAGATTTAATGGATGCAGGAAATGCTAAAGCTAAAGAAGTAATTGAATCTTGGGCAAATGCAGAATGGTTTACAAATAAGCCTGCACTAGAAAAAGAAATTAAATTAACTGTTTATAAAATCCCTGGTGAAACAAATACAGATGATTTATCTCCTGCAACTGTTGCATTTACTAGATCTGATATTCCACTACACGCTACTGCAATGTTACAATCAAGAATGGAAAATCCTCTTGAAACAATGGAAGAGCTAAAGAAAAAAGGAAATCCATTAGCATATGTTGGTGATGTTGTAGGAACTGGTTCATCAAGAAAATCAGGTATTAACTCTGTTCAATGGCATATGGGTAGAGATATTAAAGGTGTTCCAAATAAAAGAACAGGTGGTGTTGTAATTGGTTCAATTATTGCTCCAATTTTCTTTAATACTGCTGAGGATTCAGGTTGTTTACCAATTCAAGCTCCAGTTGATAATTTAGAAACTGGTGATGAGATTGTTGTAAAACCTTATGATGGTGTAATTGAAAAAGATGGTACAGTTGTATCTGAATTTAAACTTGCTCCAAATACATTAACAGATGAGATGAGAGCTGGTGGAAGAATACCTTTAATTATTGGTAAAGGTTTAACTGCAAAAGCAAGAGATGTTTTAGGATTAGAAGCTTCTGATATGTTCTTAGCTCCTGAACAACCAAAAGATAATGGAAAAGGTTTTACACAAGCACAAAAAATGGTAGGAAGAGCTTGTGGAATTGAAGGTGTTAAACCAGGAATGTATGTTGAGCCAATAGCTACAACAGTTGGTTCTCAAGATACAACAGGTCCTATGACAAGAGATGAAATTAAAGAGCTTGCAGCATTATCATTTGGTGCTGATATGGTTATGCAATCATTCTGTCATACAGCTGCTTATCCAAAGCCTGCTGATATTAAATTAAGACACACATTACCTGACTTTATCAATTCAAGAGGTGGTGTTACATTAAGACCTGGTGATGGTGTTATTCACTCTTGGTTAAATAGACTTTGTTTACCAGATACTGTTGGAACGGGTGGAGATTCACATACAAGATTCCCTATTGGTATCTCATTCCCTGCTGGTTCTGGACTTGTAGCATTTGCAGGAGTTACAGGTATGATGCCTTTAACTATGCCTGAGTCTGTTTTAGTTAAATTCAAAGGTGAAATGCAACCAGGTATTACACTAAGAGATTTAGTAAATGCAATTCCTTATCAAGCAATCAAAGATGGTTTATTAACTGTTGAAAAGAAAGGTAAGAAAAATATTTTTGCTGGTAAAATTATTGAGATTCAAGGTTTACCACAATTAAAAGTTGAACAAGCATTTGAAATCTCTGATGCTTCAGCAGAAAGAAGTGCAGCAGCTTGTTCTGTTCAATTAGATAAGGAACCAATTATTGAATACTTATCTTCAAACATTGCATTAATTGAAAAGATGATTGAAGAGGGTTATGAAGATGCTAGAACTTTACAAAGAAGAGCAGATAAAATGAAAGAGTGGATTGCAAATCCAGAATTATTAGAGCCAGATGCAGATGCAGAGTATGCAGCAACAATTGAAATTGATTTAAATGAAATCACTGAACCAATTTTAGCTTGTCCTAATGATCCAGATGATGTTGCAACTTTAAGTGAAGTATTAGCAGATCCAAAAAGACCAACAGAAAAAATTGATGAAGTATTTGTAGGTTCTTGTATGACTAATATTGGACTATTTAGAGCTTTAGGTGAAGTACTTAAAGGAGAAGGTGAAGTTCCAGGTAAATTATGGGTTGCACCTCCAACAAAAATGGATGAAGCTCAATTAACAGAAGAGGGATACTACTCAATTTTTGCAGCAGCTGGTGCAAGACTTGAAATGCCAGGTTGTTCTTTATGTATGGGTAACCAAGCACAAGTATCTGAAGGGGCAGTTGTATTCTCAACAAGTACAAGAAACTTTGATAATAGACTTGGTAAAAACTCTAAAGTATATTTAGGTTCAGCAGAAGTTGCAGCATTAGCAGCACTTCTTGGTAGACTTCCAACAAAAGAAGAGTACTTAAACATGGTTCCTAAAAAAATTACTCCAGAAAAAAGAGATGATATTTATAAATATCTAAACTTCCATCAAGTAAGTGATTCTGAATTAACTAATTTAGTACATTAATATCTTTAAAGCTAAGCCATTATATTGTGGCTTAGCTCTTTTGTTTTATGAACTTTCATTCACTATTAACAAAACTTATATTATTATGTTAATATATTTTAAATAAAGGAAAGCACTTGTCTTCAAAAGAGTTAAAAAAAAATAGCATTATAGAAAATGCACTTAAGCTTTTCTAAACTAAAGGTTTTTACAATACAACAATTCCAGATATTGCAAAATCTATGCAAATGAGTGTTGGGAATATGTATAACTATTTTGCTTCAAAAGAAGAGTTAGCAAAGTATGCAATAAAGTACTCAACAAATATATTAGCAAAAAAACTTAGAACTATTAATCATATGGATATTTCTTGTAAAGAGAAAATTTTTCTATTTACAAGAGAATATCTAAAAAATGTAAAAGAATCCCCAGAAATTATAGAGTATTTTTTAAGAGTTTATTTATCAAATAGAGAAGTGTTTGCACAAGGTTGTGAAGGTTTTTTATGTGTAAGTGAATTTGTTACAGAAGTTATGATTTTATTAGATGAAGGTGCACAAACAAAAGAATTAAGAGAACAAGAGTTCTTTTCTGCATTTTCAATGATTATGGGATGTTTAGGTGGTTTTGCTTTTTTAAGTGGCGAAAAAGTTTTAGATAAAGAACTATTAGACTATTCTGATAGTGTAGCTGAAAATATATATAGAGCACTAAAAAGTGATGACGCATAAACCTAAAGTTGTTTGGTTTCAAGCAATTACTTGCAATGGAAATACACACTCTTTATTAAGTTCAAACTCTTCACGATTTGAACTTTTTTTAAATAGTTTTGAACTATTTTATCATCCTTCATTAACTACTGAAACCTCATTAAAAGATGTATTAAATTTAGAAAATATAGATTTTTTACTTATTGAAGGTGCTATTTCTTCAAGTAGTGAATACTTTACTATATCAGATTATAATCTTCTTGAATTACTAAATATATTGGCAAAAAAGGCCTCTTACATAATAAGCGTAGGTTCTTGTGCTTCTTATGGTGGAATACATGCAAAGTTTGAAGAAGATAATTGTATAAAAGGTGTTGAAAACTATTTAGATAATACAAAATTAAATAATTTAAAACAAGAAGTTATTAATCTTACTGGGTGCCCTGTACATCCAGAGTGGATTTTACAAACTCTTTTTACTTTAAAAGAGAATAGAAAAATCAGTTTAGATGAGAAACACAGACCAAAAGAGATATATTACGGTCTTGCACACCATGGCTGTACTAGAAATGAGTATTTTGAATGGAAAGTTGAAGCTAAAAGTTTTGGTTTAAAAGAAGGGTGTTTATTTTATGAGCAAGGTTGTAAAGGGCCTATGACACATAGTAATTGCAATAGAGTTTTATGGAATGATGTAAATACTAAAACAAGAGCAGGAATGCCTTGTATTGGTTGTACTGAATTTGATTTTCCAACTTCTAATATGCTTGAAACTAAGAAAAATATGGGAATACCTGTACATATACCTTTAGGTATTAATAAAAGAGCATATTTAACCCTTGCAGGAGTAGCTAAAACTTTTAAAATAGATAGATTAAATAAAAAATTGATTGAGTAGTAATGAAAACAGTTGATATTATTGAAAGAATTGAAGGTGAAGCAAAACTTGTTTGTTCATGGAAAGATAATCTTATTAGTGATGCAAGAATAGAGTTTTTTAATTTTAGAGGATTTGAATATATTTTAAAAAATAAACCTGCATTAGATGCTTTGATTTATACACCTAGAATATGTGGGATATGTGGACAAGCCCATTTAAAAGCAACTGTTGAAGCTTTGGAAAATCTGTATGAAAATGTAAATGAACCTTTAGAAATTACTAATAAAGCTAAATTATTAAGAGAAATAGGTTTAAATATTGAAATAATTGATTCTCATATAAAGTGGTTTTATATGTTTATAATGCCAGACATTGCAAAGCTTTCAAAGAATATTGATTATGAAAAGTATAGAGCAATTAAGGGTAAAGAGTGGATTAACTCTTCAAAAATTACAAGTGAAATTATAAAATCATTAGCAATTATAGGTGGACAGTGGCCTCATACCTCTTATATGGTTACTGGGGGTGTTATGAGTGATCCAACCCTTCTTGACTTAACTTCAATGCAAAATTATTTAGACCAAGCAGTGCTGTTTTTTCAAAATAGTTTAGCAGGAGTTGATATTTATGACTACTTATCTTATGATAAAATAGATTCTTTAAATAACTTAGATTATGCACTAAAAGATTTTAAAGACATATGTTTTGAAAATAGTCTTGAAACTATTGGTAGAAGTTATGATTTTCATATTGTTTTAGGTTCAAACTCACTTTTTCAAAAAGGAAAAATAAAAAGTAAAAATAAATATCAAATAGACCTTGATAAAATAAGTGAAGAGGATAAAAATAGTTTTAAAGTTGGTAAACAGAAGAAAGAGTCTGAATATACTTGGTCAAAAACTGCACTTTATAAAAATGAATTTTATGAAACAGGACCTTTATCAAGAGCTATTGTATCTAATAGAAAATTTATAAAAGAAATTCATAAAGAGTTCAAAGATTCTGTATATACAAGAGTTATGGCAAGAATGGATGAGTTTGCTCATCTTCTTATAAAAACAAAAGAGTTGATTTCAAAAGTAGATATATCTCAAGAGTCATATATTAAACCAAAATACTCTTTAAATGATATAGATAATGCAGTGTCAATTAGTACCATAGAAGCATCAAGAGGCTCATTATATCATAATATAAAATTGGAAAAAGGTATAATAAAAACTTATAATATAATAACACCAACAGTTTGGAATTTAGGACCGGGAATTAATTCAAAATTAGGTGTTGCTCAAAAAGCTATAATTGGAGTAGACTCTTTACAAAAAGCAAAAATCGTACTTAGAAGCTTTGATGTGTGCTCTGTTTGTACTACACATTAAAAACCCATTATATCAATCTTTTGTGACATAAAAGTGATTTTTTCATTAAGGAAAATTTAAAATATGCAAAAAAAACATATTTTATAAAAAATTGTTAAAATAATTTTAAGTGAGGGAAAAGTTTCTTCTTAAAAAAAAGACATAGATTATAAAGAAAAGTTATAATGATTGAGTTAAAATTACACACATGATTAACTTATTTTAAAAAAAAATTGAAAAACTAAAAATTAACACTTAGTTA
>NZ_NXIF01000075.1 GCF_002837275.1 Malaciobacter halophilus
TTTAGATTTAATGCAATCTTGGCCAGAGCAAGCTATGAAGTTTGGTTTAAAACATGAAATGAAGAAAATTACTTCTGTTGTTAAAAATGATGATATTTTTACTTTAACTTCTGAAGATGGTAATACATTTGAATCTAAGGCTGTTTTATTAGCTACTGGTTCTGTTCCAAGACGTGCTGGATTTAAAGGAGAAGATGAGTTCTTTGGTAGAGGAATATCAACTTGTGCTACTTGTGATGGATTCTTTTATAAAGGAAAAGAAGTAGCTGTTATTGGT
>NZ_NXIF01000076.1 GCF_002837275.1 Malaciobacter halophilus
TTCTAAATCATTATTATTAAATATTATTCCTAAATTATATTTTTTTACTATCTTTGCTATTGAGTGGAATTTTTCATTTATTAAAATAGGAATCCCACACTCTAAGTAGAATGCAAATTTACTAGTAATAGCATATTTATAAAGCTCATGATTTATTCCTGAAGCCTCTAGTTCAAAAAAACCAAAATGGTACTTATTTAAGATTTGAGAATTAAGAATTTTTCCTTTTTTTAAATTAAATCTTTTATTCATTTTATTTTCATAAATAAAATCTAAATAAAGCTTTTTTGAAGTGGTAAAATCTTCATAAACATCAGGGGGTAAAACAAAATCAATATTAATTTTTTGTTTTGTTAACTTTTTAATTGATCTTAAATGAGCTTTCCCTGGAAAATAATCTTCTGCCAAGCAAGATGAAGGTATTTTCCCTGCATATACTAGTTTTACATTTTTTGAATATTTAATTTTTGGTTTATTATTAAAGCTTTTTTTATTACAGTATTCAGGAAAAAACTTAAATTTATTTTTGTTTGTATTATACTCTTTTGCCCACAATTTTGCTTGTTCTTTTGTAAAGTGAGAAAGAATATTATCACAATTTTTAAAAATATATTCAATACTTTCATAATCTTTGTTATTTTGAAACAGATATTCATAAATTTCTTTTTCTGCAAAGTTCCAATCTTTTATATTAATCAAAACATTGTCAAAAGTTTTTACAAGTTTTGCTGCAAAGTAATAAGCACCCATCCAACTTCTATGGAAAATAAAATCATAATCTAAAAGTTTTATTATATTAAATATTTCTTCTTCATCTTTTACTTTATAAATATTTATAAAATCTTTTAGATTTTTATTGATATTTCCATCTTCTATATAAATTAAAGAGATTTTAATATTTTCAAAGTTTTTAAGCCACTTAATAATTCTAAATAAGGAAAAATCTTGTTTTTTAAATCTTCCATTTGGAGGAATTAAAATTAAGTGTTTATTTTTCACTATTTGTATCCTCTAAAATGGTTTTTTCAACTTTATTTACTAAATTTGCGTATGAAAACTCTTCTATTAATTTTTTTGAAATTTTTACTTTAGGCTCTTCTTTTAGTATTTTAAATAATTCTTCAAGGTTTTTAAATAATAAAAATTCATCTTTATATGATTCTCCTTCAAGTAAATAATTCTTTGTGCAATCATAAACTAAAGCAGTACAATTACTTGCGAGTGATTCTAATGTTCTTTGTTGTATTGTATAACTAGGATGTGTCACTATTGCATAGGTTGCACTATTATATACTTTAGAAATATCTTCACCATAATTTAATACTCCTTTATAGTATGGCTTTAGTTCTTCATACTCTTCCCATCCCCAACCATAAATTTCTAGTTCATAATCTATGTTATTTTTTACTAATTCTAAAAGAGTATAATCTCTAATAACTAATGGTATGGCATAACTATTAAAATATTGAATTGAACATTTAAATTTTCTAGCTAAAAACTTTATTTGCTCAAGATAAAAAGTACCTTGAGTTTTATAAATATCCAAAAGTTCTTGAATAATATCTTCTTTTGTTTCTTCTGATATAGTTTCTTCTATATTATTTAACTTTAAAGCATTTTCATATGGCATAGTATTGTTTTTATACGAACCTCCTATAAAAACTACTTTTTTCTCTTTTTTTATTTCAGGTCTTTTTTTATAAATAGAAGTGTCTATACAAAAATCTTGAAGTTGAGTATTTTTAGCTCCTTTGTTTTCTAATACATTTTTTATTCCAGGTAAAAGACAAAGTATATGGTCTCTTTTTCTTTGATTTAGTGGTTCATTATTTGTAACTATTTCCATAGCATCTTGAAACCATATGAAGTTATATACATACTCATTTAAAAATTCATTGTTCATATGATTTATGTTAAAAGTTATATGGGGTTTAAATTCATCAACTTTGTGATAATAAATCAGATAATCCATATCTTGCATATCATTTTCTTGAATTAAATGGCAAACTTCATATTTCCCTGTTTGTTCAAATGCATTTGCAATATTTTTAGAAATATGTTTCATAACAGTAGTTTCTTTATTTGAAGGTATTAATACTCTTAGTTTTTTATCCTGAAAATTAGGTTTAAAATTTTGTATTTGTTTTTTATAGATTTCTGCTAACGCTTCTCTTTCTTTTTCAACTTGTTCTAAAATATCTATAAAGGCTTTTGTAAACTCTTTTCGTTCTTCTTGAGAAATTTCTATATTATCATAATTTAATTTTGTAGGTCTTCTATTTTTTGTTGTTACAAAATAGTTATAAACATTCTCAAAAGGTACAAAGATACAGTTTGAAGGTGCATTTTTTAATTCTTTTTCTGCATTATAGTAACATATTTGGTCAAATGTTATTCTAGGATTTTGACCAATTATTTTATTGCATTTTTTTGCTTCTTCTAATGCTTTGCTTGCATCTAAAAAGTATGTATCAAAATACTGTATCATTTATACTCCTTTTTTAAATAAGAGAATAAGATGTGATTAAGTATCATATGTACATCTTCAACAATTCCATATTCTCCTTTTGTAGTTTCGACATGAATTTTTATATCAGATAAATTTTTTAAATCTCCTCCTTCAAAGCCACTAAAACCAACAATTATTGCATTTTGTTTTTTTGCATATTTAACTGCTTTTATTATATTCGCTGAAGTTCCACTACATGATATAGCAATTAAAATATCATCTTTTTTTATAATATCTTTTAATTGCATATAAAATACATTTTCAAAACCAATATCATTTGCTAATGCAAAGTTTACTGCAGAGTTGTCAGCTAAACTAATAACATCTAAATTAAGTCTATTTCTTCGTTTTAAACCTACACTTAAATCATTTGCCATATGTGAAGCAGTAGCTGAACTTCCACCATTGCCAATTATAAATACTCTACCTTTTGTTGAACGTAATAACTCTTCTAACTCTTTTAAACAATCTAAGTTTAAATTATTTAATGTCTTATACAAAGTATTAATATACTCTTTTGTAAATTCCTTAAACTCCATTTTATTCCTTTACAATAGTAAGTAGTTGATAAACTCTCTAACTGCTCCATCCCCACCACATTTATTTAATTGCTTAATATTTTTTATATTTTTTATCTCTTTTTGTGAATTAGCTGGACAAGCAGCAATTCCCACATTTTGTAGTAGTTCTTTGCAATTTATATCATCACCTATATAAGCTACTTCTTTTAAAGAAATATTCTCTTTTTCACAAATTTCTTTTGCTACTTCTAATTTCCCTTTGTATCCAACATCTTGATACAAATAGTCTATTTTTAGTTTTTTTGCTCTATTTTCTACTATTTTTGTTTTTTCACTTGTAATAAGACCAGTTTTTATACCTTTATTTCTTAGAAGTTCAAAACCTTTGCCATCATGTGTATTGAATTTTTTAAGCTCATTACCATAAATATCATAATACATTCCAGCATCAGTTAATGTTCCATCAACATCTGATAGAAATAGTTTTATCTCTTTTTTTTCTAATTTTTCTTGAGAGTTTAAGATATGTTCTTTCATATACGCTTCTGCAATATGCCAATCAAGTGGTTCATCAATCTCAATTGAAGTATAATCATGCATCACGTATAAATCAATCTCTCCTGAAAGTCTATTTTTATATTTTAAGATATTTTCTACACTATTTATATAAAAAGCTCCATTTTCTAAAAAAAAACCTTCAAAGTCTTGTCTTCTTGGTCTGTTTTTGTAGTCATAATTTAAAGCAGTTCCATCTTTATTCCAAAAAAATCTTTTTTCATTTACAACAGTAAGTAAAGAGTCTTTTTTTGATTTTTTTAACTGTTTTATTGCATTATCAAAATCATAACTTTGTGTGATAGGAGATGTAGCTTGAACTAATAAAAATAGGTCTTTGTCATTTTGTTTTTGTTTTGTTAAAAACTCAAGCATAACATCTTCAGTTGGTGAAGTATCTTGTGCGTTTTTAGCTTCTCTAATATAGATTTTTACTTTTTTAAAATTAAACTCTTCAATAGTATCAACAACTTCTTTACAATCAGTTGCTACATAAACAGTATCTATGTATTTAGACTCTTCAATAGCTTTCAAATTCCAATAAACTAATGGTTTTCCACAGAATTCTTTAATATTTTTAAATGGAATTGATTTGCTTCCACATCTAAGTGGAATAAATGCTATATTCATTTATCTTCCTTAATAAAACAAGCAATTATTGTATCTGTTGCTTGAAGTGATGCTAGTTGATTCTCATAAGCTTTACTTAGTTCTTCTGAGTCTAAGAAATTTCCCCATTTTACATGACCTGCTGGCTTTCCTTTACTAAGCCAATAAAGATGATTTGATAATGGATATCTTTGAATATGTTTTATAAATTCCACTTTTAATCCTGTTTTTTTTGCCAAAAGATTTAAAGTATGTGAAGTATATAAATATAAGTGACAACTCCAATAAGTAAAATGTGAAAAAGGCTCACTTTTATATATTGTAAGTAAAGCATCATTTGCATTTGGGACTTCAATTATTAGTTTTCCCTCATCTTCTAATAATAACTTTAATTTTTCTAAGATTTCAAGAGGCTCTTTTATATGTTCTATTACATGAAAAGAAGTAATAATATCAAATTTTGAGTTTATATTATCAAGATTGTTTTTTATATTTATTTTATCTTCAATATAAAAAGGAGTAACAGCTTTTTCTAACTCTACTCCTGTAACTTCTTTACAAACTTCTTTTGCAAGTTTTAAAAATCCACCATTTCCACTTCCAAAGTCTAAAACTTTTTTATTTAATAATGAATTTTTTAAAAAAGAGAATCTTCTAGTATCATCTTCAAAGGTTTCTTTTCTCCATTTTGAAAAATCAAAGTTTTTATGCATATTTGATTCTTCATAAAAATTCTCATTTATATGAGTGCTTTCAGATAAAAAAACAAGTCCGCATTCACAACATTCGAAAATCTTTAATTTTTTATTGTCCCTAACACTACCTGGTCTAGATTTATAGTTAATGCTATTACATAAAGAACAAGTCAATATTTATTCCTTTATTATGAATGAAGGAGTTAAACTAAGTGGAAGTTTTTGTATAGACTCTTTTTTATCTTTAAAGAAATCATCAACCGCTTTAGTTTCACCTGGAAATGTGCCATAATCATCAAAAATAATTACACCACCTTTAATAACTCTTGTATACATGTTTTCTAAAATAGTAACAGCAGGTTCATAAACATCAGTATCAATATGTAAAAGGGCAATTTTTTGATGTGTGTTCTTCTTACAATATTCTGGAACAGTTAAATTAATATCACCTTTTACAAACTCATAGTTCTCAATATTTTTATATTTCATTATCTTTTCAAGTTCTTCTAATTTAATACTATTTTCACCTGCACTATTTACAAAATTATCAAGATATTTTTTATCTTCTTCAAACTCTGTTTTAGGGAATGCTCCAAATATATCAAATCCTACTAGTTTTCTTGAGTTTTTTGCTTCCAGTAAGTCTCTAAAATGGGCAAATCTAAAAAAAGAATTTCCTTTAAATAAACCACATTCTACAATATCTCCTGGAAGAGTAGTTATTTTTTTGTAAAGTTCATAGTGAGCTAATAATTTACCAAATCTTGACTCTGTCGAAGTTGCATAAAAAGCATTTTCATAATCAAACATTTTTTCTATATTAAAGTTATTTATTTCCATTTTTACTACTTTCTATTTTTTAGTTTATCTCTTTGAACTTGTTCAATTTCTAAAATTTCATCTTTTTTAAATGTCAAAGCTTCATAAGTATCATTTAGTGCAATTACTAAATCATTTAACTCATTTGGTTCAAGAGAAGCTCCATGGTCTGTACCTTTCCATGTTTTATCTTTAGTAAAGTGTCTTTCTATCCATCTAGCACCTAAAGTGTAAGCAGCAATATCTAAAGCAACTCCTAAATGGTGACCTGAAAAGCCTATTTCATTTACTCTATTGCCATAATTTTCATATAACCAATTAATCTCTAATAATGACACATCCTTTGCAGGAACAGGATAACCAGATGTACAAGAGTATATTAAAAGCCTAGATTTCGCTTGGTTTGTCTCTTCAAAAAATTTAACTATTTGTTCAATTTCATTTTTTGTTGTCATTCCAATAGATAATTGAATTTGTCCTTTATACTCATCTCTTAATACTTTTAACATTTCAAAATTATTATTACATGCTGAAGGAACTTTTAAAAACTCAGGATTAAAACTAGCCATCTCTTTAGCACTTGTTACATCCCATACAGAAGTACTATAAATCATATCAATACTATCACAATACTCTTTTAATTGTTTATGTTGTTCTTTTGTAAACTCTAAAAACTCTCTATGTTCTCCATATGTTTTTCCATAAGAGTTTTTAGCAACTGGGTGGGGCGCGTTGTATTGCTCTTTTGTCAATAATTCCTTATTATTTCTTTTTTGGAATTTAACATATTTAGCACCTGCATTTTTTGCTAAGTCTATTAACTCTTTTGCAATTTGCATTTCTCCTTTGTGATTACAACCAATTTCTGCAATAATTTTTGGTTTTTTATAGTCATATTTAAAATTCATTTTATTAAGTCCTTCCATATTTATCTTCATATCTTATAATATCATCTTCTCCAAAATAATCACCAAGTTGTACCTCTGCAAAAATTAAATTCTCTTTTGTTGAACTATTTATTATTTTATGTTTACATCCTTTTGGAATATATACATATCTTCCTTGTTCTACTTTTAAAGTTGAATCTTCTAATATAAAAGTACCTTCTCCTTTTATGATTATCCAGTGTTCTTCTCTTCTTTTGTGTTTTTGTAAACTAAGTTCACCTTTAGGAAAAACAGTAATTATTTTTGACTGCACATGTTGGGCTAATAAAGTACTTTTATAAAAACCCCAAGGTCTAGGAAAAACTTCAAAATCCAATTCATTTTCATTTACTCTTGGAAGATGTTTTAAGTTGTATTCCATATCTTTTAAAAGCATTACATGAAACTGTTTTTTAGAGATAATATTTACTAGTTCCATTTTATCTGATACAACAGGAATATAGTTTATTTTTTCAGATTTAAAGTACTCAAATAATAAATTAAAACTTTCATTGTCAAAAATTTTTATAAACTCTTCATTAAAAGTTATTTCTTTATTAATATTAAGATTCTTTATTAAATCTCTTCTTATATCACCTTCTGTTGTTATTCCCAAAACTTTAGATTTTTTATCAATAACTACTAAAAATCCTTTTTTATTTTTATCAATTTTTTTTAATGCATCTTTTATTGTTGAGTTTTTATCTATACAAAAATCTAAAATTGACATTTTAATCCTTTATATCAGTCATAGCTTTCATTCTTTTTGTTAGTAAGATTAATGCTTCACACCAGTAATTTTTTAGATAATTAATAGTATTCATATCTTGAAGTTTTTTTTGTTCAATATTTAATACATAATTTATATAAGTATCAATTAATTCAATAAATTGTAAAAATAACTTTCCATATGTAGCATTACTCATCTCTTTTTTTTGTTCAAGAATCCAAATCATTAAATCAAGTTTTTTTTGTAAAAATTCATCTTTTGTTTTATAATCAATTTTTTGGAATTTTTTTACTTTTTGAATAATTGCTAAGAGTAAATTACTATCTTTTTTTAAATTCAAATTATCTATAGTAATTGTTACTTTTTCAAGAATTGATTTATTAAAACTCTTTTTTGGTATCTTTTTTGTATCTATATCTTTTGGATTTAGAGGAATCAATCCTTCAATATACGCACCATTTGATAAATTATAAGCTGTAAATTCTCTTGTATTTGTTTTTTTGTAGTCAAATATAAATAGTTCATAATCTTTTTTAAATCTATAAAGTTCTCTGTTTGTTTTTACACTATTTTTTAAATTACCTTTTACTTCTAATATATCTTCATCAGAAATACCTTTACTGTCCTTTTTTGAAGGTTGAAGTTTATCCATTACTGTTCTAGAGTTGTCTTTTGCATATCTACTACCTGTTTTTTGATTGAATGCAGCATCACTTCCCACTAAATATAACTCATTTGCTCCTAAAAATAATGAAATTGCAAAAGAGAAGGTTCCTACATTTGGAACAGAAAAGTAATATTCAGGTTCTTCAGATACAGGTAATACTTGTGAAAAATAGATATTTAAATCTTTAACTTTTTCTAAAACATCATCATGTTGTTGAGTAAGAAAGATTATTGCACTATTTTTTAAGAATTCTTTATTTTGTGTATCAAAAAAGTTTGCAACTAAATGTGAGGGGTCAATAGAAACTACAATATCAGGCACGATATTATTTTTTTCAAGTTTTTTTAGAATAATATCTACACAAACAATTATAAACTTATCTTGATTTTCATAAATCCAGTCAATTCTTTCATCAATAGAAGGTCCAGCACTAACAATTAGAACTTTTTTATTTTTTAAAATAGGATTATTAAATAAAAGACTTTTCTTTAGAAATTTATGTTTCAATGAGATGATTTTAATAGTTCTTGCAACAACTTGTAATGTAGCATTATATGAGAATGAAAGTGAAAAATTGTGTGAAAAGAAGTCAATTATTTCTTGTAAAATATACTCTTGTTCAAGGGAAAAAAGATGATATTTTATATTATAGTTCATATAATTATGATGCCTATCAAATTTTGATATTACATATTCTCTTTGAAAAGCATCATCTGCTACACTTAAAAATAATTTTTTATTATTTTTTTCAAAAGTAGAGTAGTCTAACAAAAACATAGATAGTCTAAAAATCTCTAAATTTGGTTCAATAATTAAGGTATTCATAGAGTCAATTTTTTTATAAATTTCATTTATGTGAATACCTGCTCCAACTCCAATAAAAATAAATTTAAAAATCTTTGAAAAAGTAATATTCTTAAAATCTATAATGCTATTCATGAAATTTACTAATGGGTTTAACTCACCTAATGTAGTCATTAAAGCAAGTTTATTATCTTTTGGGTCAACTCTTAAAAGATTTAAAGAATGTTTAGATGAAAAATCAACTATTTCTTTTCTTTTTTCTGCTTCAGTATAACTATTAAAGCCATATAGAAATTTATTTGTTTTAAGATCTAAAATATCAAAATAGCCTTCTTGTTTGAATTCTAAAGCATATCTTTCTTCATATATATTATTCTCTATTTCATAGGTAAGTTTATTTACTTTTTCAAAAGTTTTTTTGTGATTGTCTTGTAGAAATTTTAAGTTTTTAAGAAATTGTACATTAAGCATTTCACTTAAATTTTCAAATTCATCTTGCATCATTTGCCTTTTATTAAATTAATATAAATTGTACTTAATTTATACCAAAAAAGCTTTTAATAAACTAATATCCTTAAGGATTAAATCTTAAGGATATTAAAGTTTATAGTATTTGTATTATTGAAGTTCAAGTTTGAGTTGAAACAACTTCTATACTATGGTTTAGATTACTGAAGTAATCTTAGAACGTTTTGTTGTGTTGCATTAGCTTGACTCATTGCATAAGTACCAGCTTGTGCGATAATATTTTGTTTGTTGAAGTTTGCACTCTCTTGTGCATAATCAACATCTCTAATTACTGACTCAGCAGCTTTAATATTTGTTTGCTGTGTCATTTGGTTTCTAACCGCTGACTCTAATTGGTTTTGAGTAGAACCGAAGTCTGCTCTCCATCCATTTAGTGTATTAAGTGCAGTATCTAGTGTAGTTAAAGCACTTCTTGCATTTCCTGCACTAAAGTTAGCTGAATCCCCAGCTGCAGCTGCAGTTTGTACACCAGCTAAACTTAATCCACTAGTATTTGCTTGAACACCAGTACTAGTTTTAATAGTATCAGAACTAGTTTCACCCATTTGGAACGTTAATTGCGTTGCTGCTGCACTTGCTGCTGAACCTTGTAAAAGGTTTGTTCCATTATAGTTTGTTTGACTAGCAATATTATTTAACTGAGATAATAGTTTATCAATATCTTTACCAATTGCTTCTCTACCTTCTTGTGAAGTAGTATCAGTTGAAGCTTGAATAAGTTTTGTTTTAACTATATCTAAAATATTTGAC
>NZ_NXIF01000077.1 GCF_002837275.1 Malaciobacter halophilus
AAATCTCTGGATCAATGCCTCTTGACGGCTCCCCAAAGCTTATCGCAGTCTAGTACGTCCTTCTTCGCCTCTTACAGTCTAGGCATCCACCATTAGCCCTTAATAGCTTATTTTTGTTAGTTAAGTTCTCACTTAACCTCTTTTGATAATTATTCCTTGGCTACTATCTTATTAAATTCATAAGATAGTTGTGTTTTATTGTTTTTCTTTTTTTAGAAAAATTTTAAGACTTTAACATTTGATTTTTAAATAACATTACTACTCTCGTAGTATTCTTTTGGTCTATATTTCGAAACCAAATATAAATTCAAATCCTTTTTTGAACTTATATTTGACTTCTTGGTGGAGAATAGCGGGATCGAACCGCTGACCTCCTGCGTGCAAGGCAGGCGCTCTCCCAGCTGAGCTAATTCCCCATAAAAGTTATCTCTTTTCATGGTGGGCCTACCAGGA
>NZ_NXIF01000008.1 GCF_002837275.1 Malaciobacter halophilus
AACTATATCATTTTATAGTATTATAAAAGTATTATTTTAAATCAACTATAATTTATCAAACGATTTTTTATTATAAATACATTTTTCACTCATTAAATTAGAATTTTGTAAAAATGAATATTGACTATATTATTTTTAAATTTACTACAAATACTTACAAACTCAATACTTGCTAAATTTTTTACACTTTTTCTTTTTTAATTTTTCATTTATTGAAAAATCATTTTTTTGACTTCTTTTATTTATTCAAATATTATTTAGATATTATATTTGACACTTTATAATGGCTTTTTTACAGTTATTTGCCTATTTTTCTTAAGCAGTTTTTTTATATTGATGTTTGATATTTTAATAAAGAGATAAAAGTAGCTAGAAAACTAGCTACTTTTATATGAGGAGGAGTACTAAAATTAGTACAAAAATATTATAACTTTATACAGTAGCAACATAGTAGCAGTTAAAAATATTTAAGTGGATTTTATAAATTTTTATATATAATATTAAAATTTTTAGGAGATATTTTGTATTCTAAAGAACTGAATTCTATAAAAAAATCTAATCGTTTTAGGACAAGAGAGATTTTTGATGAAAACCTAATTGATTTAGCCTCTAATGATTATTTAGGTTTAACTACAAATAAACAACTTTTTGAAAATGCTTACAAAAGAGTTTTAGAAGAGAACTACACAGGCCCTAAAGCTTCACAACTTGTAAATGGTTACAATAAAATACACAAAGAGTTTGAGACTCTACTTTGCAAAGCAAATGGATTTGAAGATGCAATAACTGTTGGTTCTGGATTTTTAGCAAATATCTCACTTATTGAAGCCTTAGTTAGAAAAAAAGATAGACTTTTTATTGATGAGCAATACCATGCAAGTGGGATTTTGGCTACTAAACTTTTAGATAAAAATCAAATAATTACTTTTAAACACAACGATATAGAAGATTTAAAAAATAAATTTAATCAGTTTTCAACTAATAGAAATATCATAGCAATTGAAGGAATTTACTCAATGCAAGGAGATATAGCTTCTAAAGAAATTTTTGATTTTGCAGATGAAAAAGAAGCTTTATTAATTGTTGATGAAGCTCATTCAAGCGGTGTAATTGGAGAGAATTTATTAGGAGTTTTTGATTATTATAAAATTAAACCAAAAAACAATCATATAAAAATGGGAACGCTTGGAAAAGCTTATGGAAGTTATGGAGCATATATTTTAAGTAGTTCTCATATTATTAGTTATCTACAAAACAGAGCAAAGGCAATCATATATACAACAGCTCCTTCTCTTTTTGATATATCCTTAGCTTTACAATCTTTAAAATATATTTTAAGCAATAAACTAAGTTTAAAATCTTCAATAAAAGAAAAACTTGATATAGTAAAAGATATTTTAGGTATTCAATCAAATAGTTTAATTATCCCTATTGATATTGCAGATAATAAAAAAGTTTTAGCAATTCAGCAAGAGCTTAAAAAGCAAGGATATTTAGTAGGAGCAATTCGTCAACCAACAGTAACAAGTGCAATTATAAGATTAATTGCAAAAATTGATATAAGTAAACAAGATTTAAAACTTGTATGTAACTTTTTAAAGGAGAATAGATGAAGAAAATAGTTTTATTGTGTTTTTTCACACTTTTTGCATACTCCAATGATAATACTTTACAGCCAAAAAAATGTGAAGTTATAAAACTTTCAAATTACACAACATTAGTTTCTTGTCACAAACTTGATTATATAGTTCAAACAAAACAATCAAGAAGAGATGATGAAGATAATATTAAAAAGATTACTGTTTTAACTAAACAAGAGAGCAAAATCATATTAAATAAGAGAGATTAACATGAAAGAATTAATTAAAGGTAATAAAAGGTTTAGAGAAAAAAAATTCCCTCAATTAAAAAAGAGTGTAGAAAAACTTGTAAAAGAGGGACAAAAACCTGAAGTTTTGTTTATAGGGTGTTCAGATAGCAGAGTTACTCCTGATATAATGCTAGATGTAAATCCAGGTGATATGTTTATTTTAAGAAATGTTGGAAACTTTGTTCCTCCATTTAAATGTGATGAAGATTATCATGGTAGTGCAGCTGCAATTGAGTATGCAGTATCTGTACTTGAAGTTAAGCATATTATTGTTTGTGGACATTCACATTGTGGTGCTTGTCAAAGTTTATATACAGAAATTCCTTTAGAAAAACAAAAAGTTATTCATGTTAAAAAATGGCTTGAACTTGGTGCAAAAGCAAAAGAGAAAACATTAAGCTTAGTAAAAGATCCAAATAACAAAGAAGAGTTATATAGACTTACTGAAAAAATATCTGTAACATATCAATTAAAGAACTTATTAACTTATCCTGATGTAAAAAGAAGAATAGAAAATGGAAGTTTACAAATACATGGATGGTATTATAAACTAGAAGATGGTTCAATTGATTGTTATGATCAAGAAGCAGAAAGATTTAAAAGTTTAGAAGAGTGTGTAAATGCAAAATGATGTAAGAAAACTACCTAAAAAAAGTAAAATAATAATCGTAGTTTTAGCTCTACTTGCTATCATATGCTTTTTATTATTAACTTACTTAAAAGAGTTAAAAATCACAGGGATTTTAAACTCTCTTGGCTATAAACAAATTAGCAATGTAACAGTTATAAATAAATTAAGTGTTGAAAACAAGGAGACTAGAAAAAAAGGGACTGTATATAAAGTTCTTTTTAATAATGATAAAACAAATCAAGAGTGTATTGGTTTTTTACATAAAGATAGTTCAGACCAGTACTATGAAGATTTTGATTGTAAATAGTAGGAATAAATGGATATATTAAAAAAATTAGAAAATAACGAGAGATTAAATTACGAAGATGCAATTAAACTTTATGACTTAGATTTTTTTGAACTTGCATATTATGCGAATAGAATTAGAGAAGATAAACACGGTAAAAAAACATATTTTAATATAAATAGACATATAAACCCAACAAATATTTGTAAAGATGTTTGTCAATTCTGTGCTTATAGTGCAAGTAGAAAAAATCCAAACCCATATACAATGAGTCATGAAGAGATATTAGATGTAGTTGAAAACTCATCTAAAAATGGTATAAAAGAGGTACATATAGTATCAGCTCATAACCCAGATACTGGTTTACAATGGTATTTAGATGTTTTTAAAAAAATAAAACAAAAATTTCCATCAATTCATGTAAAAGCTTTAACAGCAGCAGAAATTCATTTCTTAGCAACACAATATAACTTAAGTTATGAAGATATTATAAATAAAATGCTTGAACATGGTGTTGATTCAATGCCAGGAGGTGGGGCTGAAATTTTTGATGAGAAAGTAAGAAAAAGAGTTTGTGGAGGAAAAGTTACTTCCCAACAATGGCTTGATATTCATAAACTTTGGCACAAAAATGGAAAACATAGTAATGCAACAATGCTATTTGGTCACATAGAAACAAGAGAACACAGAGTTGACCATATGCTAAGACTAAGAGATTTACAAGATGAAACAGGAGGCTTTAATGCCTTTATTCCCTTAGTATTTCAAACAAAAAATAACTATTTAAAAGTAAAAGAAGCAATAACAGGTCAAGAGATATTAAAAACTTATGCTATTGCAAGAATTTTACTTGATAATATTCCAAATATTAAAGCATATTGGGCAACATCAACAGTAAAATTAGCTTTAATAGCTCAAGAGTTTGGAGCAAATGACTTAGATGGAACAATTGAAAAAGAGTCTATTCAAAGTGCAGCAGGAGCACAAAGTGCCCATGGTGTACAAGTACAACAGTTTGTTGATTTAATTAAAAACTCTGGTTTTACTCCTGTTGAAAGAGATTCAGTTTATAATGAATTAAAAGTTTGGTAAATCAAAGGCAATAGCCTTGATTTACTTTTTATCTATTTTGGTTGATGAAACTGTAAGATAAACTGCATTTCTATTCCTCCTGCAGTTTTAACAAAACTTATTGGATAAGAGATATGAATTGAATATAACTCATTATTTAAAATATCAACAATATCAAAAAATGCCATAGGACTAGTAACAGTCATATTTACTAAATAGTTAAAAGTAACAACATCTGATTTAAAACTTGACTTAAAGTTTACCCTTGCATTCTTAGGAAATAGTGTTTTTAACTGCTCTGTTACTCTTATAATTGGAATAAACTCATCTGTGATATATGTCTCTTCATATATTTTCATAGCAGTTGTTTTAAAAGGTTTAGTATTACTATTTTCAATTAAAGCTTCATATACAATATCTTTATTATCTATAAACTCTACTGTAGATTTTTCATAAAGTTTTAAAAGTTGAGGCTGTAATGTTTTTATATATGTATCATCACTTAATAAATTAGCATGAATTGTTGAACCATCTTTTCTAATCTCTAAATCTTTTAAAACCACATCAAAAGGAATTAATTCAAAAATATCACTAACTCTTTTTTTTGCAATAAGATTCTTTTCTATATGATTAGGCAATTTAAATTTTTTCTTTACTTGAACAGTTTTCTCTTCAAGTTTTTTTCTATTTTCATTTAACAAATCATTTAAAGGAATAGTTAAATATGCAACTAATCCTACAATTATAATTGATAATATAGTTAATAAAATTTTTGAACTATTTTTACTTGGTTTTTTTCGTGGAACAATAAAACTCTTGTGCTGATGTCTATCTTTTACTAGCTCAAAAAGTTCCTCATCAATAGATATAGGATGATAAAAAACATCAAGCATTAACTCATCTTTTATTTGAGTTATTTGCTCCTCTTCAAACTGTTTTACAGTATAAAGTAGTCTAATTTGTTCAATAAAAATATCATTTGTATTTTCATAAAACTCATTAATAATACTATTTATAGAATCCATAACCTCAAAAAAGTGAATCTCATCAAATAGTTTTTGCCCAATTACATCACTTTCATAAAATCTACTACTTTTAACTGTTTCAAAAGAAGTAAACTCGATTACTTTTGCAAAAACAATATCACCTTTTTTATTTAAGATTACAATATATGCTTTATTATTAAAAAATAGTGCTATTAAAGAGTTTGTATAAGGATTTTTTTCAATAAAAAGGTTTAATACATGAAAAATTGAGTACACATAATCTATTCCAGTACTTTCAAAATAGTGTCTTGTTTCAAAAAGCTTATTTTTTAATACTGCAACATCATACTCATTATTTAAGTTTGTTGTAGCATACTCTTTTAATCTTTTTGATAAATTTCTTTTAACAAGTTTTGTATCATCACTTAATAATAGTGCTGAAATATATGTATTATCAATTTCATCTTGTAGTGCATTTATTTTATGTACTGCATCTCTTGGTAAAATCTCATCTTTAGATAAAAACACTGATTGACTTGAGTCTATAATTTCTGCTTTTTCTAACTTCTTAAAGTTTAGTTTTAAAGAGTTATTGTTTTTAATAGCATTTATATATAAAGATTGTTTATTAAACATTACTATTCCTACACTATTGCATTAATTAGCATTTTCTCTTTTATCAATGTCTTAGCTTCATCTATTTCTAAATTTGAAATATCTAATGGCTCTTGAATAAAGAACTCTAAAGTTCCAAAAGGCTTTGGAACAACAAATTTATCCCATGATTTCATTTGCCAATATTTACTTGGCTTACAATTAAAAATAGCAATCTTACAACCACTTTTTTTTGCAATAGCAACAATTCCATCAGCTACACTAAATCTTGGTCCTCTAGGACCATCAGGCGTAATAGCAATGTCATTTTTTGCTTTTAACTCTTTAATTGTACTAATTAATGCTTTAGCACCACCTTTTGAAGAAGAACCTCTAATAGAACCAATACCTAAATATTCCACCGTTCTAGTTATTGCTTCTCCATCTTTATGCTGACTTATCATAGCTTTTACAAGTGTGTTTGGCCTTAATTTTTGATAATTAAAAGGTTGCATCAATAATTCACCATGCCAAAAAGCCACTATAATTGGCTCATTTGAATCTATATTCGCATGGTGAAAAACTTTTTTACTAGTAAGATAAATAAATCTAACGATTAATTGCATTATAAAAGGCACAACTTTTATTGAGATAAAAGTTTTAATTCTCTTTTTCATACTATTTTACTATTTCACCTTTTAGTGCTGTTCTTGTAACATCTGTAACTTTAACATCAACAAATTTTCCAAGAAGTTCATCACTACCTTTTGCAAATACTTGTAAATAATTATCTGTATATCCAGATATTTCTGAATTAGGTTTTAAAGACTCCACTAAAATAGTAACAGTAGTTCCAATTAGTTTTGGCATATGATCTTCTAAATATCTTTTATGAAGCTCAATTAATTCAGTAAGTCTTGCACTACCTATTTTATCTTCAATCTCTAAATGTTCTAGTTTTAAAGCTTCTGTTTCAGGTCTTGGAGAGTATTTAAAGTTAAAAATCTGGTCAAATTTAACTTGATTAACCACATCTAATGTATCTTCAAAATCTTTTTGTGTTTCTCCAGGAAAAGCTACAATAATATCTGTAGTAATTCTTAAATTTGGTACTAAATCTCTTAATTTTTTAGCTCTATTTAAAAACCACTCTTTTGTGTACCCTCTTTTCATTGCTCTTAAAATTTCAGTAGAACCACTTTGTAATGGCATATGAATACATTTAGAAATTTTTGGATTTTTAGCAAACTCTTCAATAAACTCATCATCCATATGTAATGGGTGTGGAGAAGTAAATCTAATTCTTTGTAAATTTTCTATTTTAGATACATCTTGTAAAAGTTTTGTAAAGCTATATTTTGCTCTACCATCAGAGAATCTTCTACCATAAGAGTTTACATTTTGTCCTAAAAGCATAACTTCAACAGCACCATCATCAACTGCTTTTTTTACTTGCTCTACAATCATTTCAGGAGGAATAGAAATCTCTTCACCTCTTGTATTTGGTACGATACAGTAAGTACACTTTTTATCACAACCAATAGAGATATTTACACTAGCTCTATACTTATTTGTTTTTGCAGGAGCAAACTCATACGTAGATTCGTCATTGTCAATTGATATTTCTACTGCACCTTTAATATCTACAACATCTTTAATTTTTGAGATATTTCTAGCTCCAACAACAAAATCTACATATGGTGCTCTTTTTATAATATCATTTCCTAAATGACTTGCTGTACATCCACATACACCAATTTTTGCACCATCTTTTTTCTTTATATTAAATTGTCCAATTTCAGAAAATAGTTTTTGTACTGGTTTTTCTCTTACTGAACATGTGTTAATAATAATTAAATCTGCATCTTCAATATTTTCTGTTTTATCATAATCTTTATATTTTTTTAATTCTGCAGCTATATGTTGACTGTCAGTATCATTCATCTGACAGCCTAATGTTTGTATAAATAACTTTTTTGACTCTTCTTTACTCATTTATTTGCCTACTTAATTAAAAGTGCATGTACCTCATACATATACTCATCATCAGCTAATCCATACTTCACTTCTCTAAAGTATACATTAAATCCTTCTTCTTCTAAGGCATCAACTAAAGCCATCATATCTTTATGTGAATTGTCTCTATCGAAATAAAAAATTTTTTCACCAGCTTTTGATAACTCATCTTTTATTTTATCTAATTGCACTTTTTTTGGTTTTTCATTTAACTCATTTCTTGCAAATAATAATTCCATATAACTAAACCTTTTTTATCTTTTAAATTAGCTATATATTTTAGCTTAAAATGGCTTTAATTTGTATAAAAGAAGTTTTAGATATAATATCAGTCTAACAATAACATTGAAAATCAAAAACATTCATTTCAATGTCAACAAACAAAGGGTTTTAATGGATAAAATTATTGATATTTTAGACTCAATTGCCTATGAAAAAGGTCTAAAAGTTGAAGATGTAGAGCAGGCATTAAAAGAGGCATTGATAAAAACTGCTCAAAAGATGGTTGACCCATCTCTTAATTTTGATGCACAAATAGATAGAGAAAATAAAAAACTTGAGCTTTTTCAAAAGTTAGAAGTTGTTGAAAATGATGATGAAAGATTACTTGGTAACTCTTTAGATGAATACAATAACTTAATTAATCCTGAAAACTTCATTTGTATAGATGAAGCAAAAGAGATTGACCCTGACTTAGAGATTGGGGACTCAGTTGACTATGATCTTGAGTTTGAAAATATGGGAAGAAATGCTGCAACAATTCTTCATAATAACTTTGAATATAGAGTACAAAGATATATTGAAGAGAATCTTGTTAGTAAATATAAAAATAAAATAGGAAAAATTGTAAATGGTTCTGTAACTAGAATAGATAGAGCTGAAAATACTTTTATTGAGATTGGTGAAGTTAAAGCAATTTTACCAAGAAAAAATAGGATTAAAGGTGAATTCTTTAAAATTGGAGACAATTTAAAAGCAGTAGTAAAAGCTGTTAAAATTGATAAATCTTTAGGATTAATTATTGAAATTTCAAGAACATCTCCAAAATTTTTGGAAGCTTTACTAAAACTTGAAGTGCCAGAAATAAAAGATGAAAGAATTACAATTGAAGCAAGTGCTAGAATTCCAGGAAGTAGAGCAAAAATTGCACTTTCTACTATTGAGCCAAATATTGACCCAATTGGTTCAGTTGTTGGAGTAAAAGGTGTAAGAATTAGTGCTGTTAGTAAAGAATTAAATGGTGAAAGCATTGATTGTGTTGAATATTCAACAGTACCTGAAATGTTCTTATCAAGAGCATTATCACCTGCTATTATTTCAAGTGTAGTAATAGATAAAACTTCAATTCCAGGAAGAAATGATAAAGCTGTTGTTACAATACCAAGTGACCAAAAATCTAAAGCCATTGGAAAATCAGGATTAAATATTAGACTTGCTTCTATGCTTACTAAAACTGATATTGAACTAAAAGAGATTGAATCTAAAAACACACTTTCAAGCTTTGGTTCACCTGATGATTCTGGTTCAAATGAGAAATCAACTGATACAGCTGATTTAGAGGCACTGTTTAAATAATGAAAAAGCTACATCTATTTGACTCTGTAAAAAAAGAAAAAACTCTTTTTGAACCAATTTCTAAAAATGATGTAAAAGTTTATGTTTGTGGTCCAACTGTGTACGATGATGCACATTTGGGTCATGCACGAAGTGCAATTGCATTTGATTTGTTACATAGGGTTTTAAAAGCGAACAACTATAATGTAACTATGACAAAAAACTTTACAGATATTGATGATAAAATTATCAAAAAGATGAACGAAACTAATCAATCTTTAGAAGAAGTAACAAACTACTACATAAACTCATATAAAAGTGATATGCGAAAATTAAATATCTTAGATAATACATTAGAACCAAAAGCTACTCAAAACCTTGATGTTATGATTGAAATGATTGAAGATTTAAAACAAAAAGATATAGCATATACTATTAGTAATGGTATTTATTTTGATACTTCAAAAGATAAAGATTATGGAAATATTAGTCATAGAGCAAGTGATGAGAACTCACAAGCAAGAGTAGAAACAAATAGTGAAAAAAGAAACTCAAAAGATTTTGCTTTATGGAAATTTCCAAAAGATGAAAAAGAAGTAGCATATGAGGCTCCTTTTGGAAGAGGAAGACCAGGTTGGCATATTGAGTGTTCTGCTATGATTAATAAGCACTTAGCTTATAAAAATTCAGAGTTTGCTATTGATATTCATGGAGGGGGAGCAGATTTACTTTTTCCTCATCATGAAAACGAAGCTGCACAAACTAGATGTTCATCAAAACAACATTTAGCAAAATATTGGTTACATAATGGTTTTGTAAATATTGATGGAGAGAAAATGAGTAAATCTTTAGGAAACTCATTTTTCTTAAAAGATATATTAAACTCATATTTTGGTGAAGTAGTTAGATACTATTTATTAAGTGCACATTATAGAGCTGATTTTAACTTTAATGAAGAGGATTTAATCTCAAGTAAAAAAAGATTAGACAAAATATATAGAGTTAAAAAAAGAGTATATGGTCTTGGTGCATCTACTGTAAATAAAGAGTTTAAACACTCTATATTAGAAGCTTTAAATGACGATTTAAACACATCAAAAGCAATCTCAATTGTAGATGAAATGATTTCAAAAGCAAATGACACATTAGATAAAGAGCCTAAAAATAAATCATTTAAAAAAGAGCTTGTTGCAAACTTTGAGTTTATAAATGATACTTTAGGTGTTGCAGCAAGTGATGCTTTTAAATATTTTCAATTTGGAATATCAAAAGAACAAATAGAAAATATAGAACAACTAATTTATAAAAGAGATGAGGCTAAGAAAAATAAAGATTTTGAAACAGCTGATAAAATTAGAGAAGAGTTAACAAATATGAGTATATCAATAATGGATACACCAAATGGTGTTGTTTGGGAAAAATTGTAATATATAAATATTTTTCATAAAAAAAGGGAAGAAGTTAAACTTCTTCCCTTTTTTATTACTTTACTACTTATTATATACTATTTAATGTGTGCAGGGTCTGTAACATTTTTAGTATCAACAATATATGGAACTAATGCCATATGTCTAGCTCTTTTAATAGCTTTTTCTACCATCTCTTGAGCATTTTTTGAGTTACCTGTAAGTCTTCTAGGCATAATTTTACCTCTTTCACTCATTGATAACTTTAATAAGTCAGTATTTTTATAATCGATGAAATCAATTTTCATCTCTGTATATTTACAATATTTTTTTCCGTATTTTCTTTTTTCTGCCATTTTTTATCCTTGTTTTCTAGAAAGGTATTTCATCTTCATCAATATCAATTTCAGGTATTTTATGCTCAGGAGCACTATTTTGTGCCGAGTTCATACCACCATAATTATTCTTTTGTCCATAATCGTTTTGAGGTGCAGAGTTGTATTGATTTTGTTGTGGTTGTGAATATCCTGCATTTGCATTGTTATAGTTATTATAACTATTATCCATTCCACCTTGTTGTTGCTGACTATCACTTTTTGAGTCTAACATTTTCATAGTATCAACTCTTAAAGAGTGTTTACTTCTATTAGTCCCATCTTGTGCAGTCCACTGCTCTAATACAAGTCTTCCTTCTAATAGTACTTTTGAACCTTTTCTTAAATATTGATTAGCAACTTCAGCTGATCTTCCAAAGATATTAAAGTCTAAAAAGCAAACTTCATCTTTTTGCTCACCAGTTGATGTTTTATACTTGTAACTCGTTGCAATTGCAGATTTAGCTATTGCTGCACCACTTGGTAAATATCTAAGTTCAATATCTCTTGTAAGATTTCCTACCATTACTATTTTATTATACATTTGAAGGTCCTTATGTGTTATTAGTTAGCTTTTTTAGCTGCCTCGTCACTCATTTTTGTCCAAGCTGCAATCTCTTTTTTGTTTTCATATTTAATAAAAATAAATCTTAAGATTTGCTCATTGATTCTGTAAGTTCTTTCTAACTCCAAAATAGCATTTGCAGGTGATTTAAAGTAAATTACGAAATAGTAACCTCTTTTATTTTTCTCAATTTCATAAGCTAATTGTTTAGTTCCCATATCATCACAAGATACGATTTCTCCACCGTTTTTTTCGATGTTAGCTTTTACTTTTTCGATTTCAGCTACAGTCTCTTCTTCAGTAAGAGTTGGTTTTAAAATAAACATTGTTTCATAATGCTTTAATTTTGACATTTAGTTTCTCCTTATAGTTTATGCCGGTATCTTTACATAAATATCAGCAAGGATTTTTTTGTAAAGTTCGTGATTTTATCTAAACATAACTGTAAATTTTCTTAGACTTGCTTGTAAAAATAGGTTTTCTTTATTAATTTTTGTAGATTTAAGTTGTAGTTCTAAATCTAAAAGAAACTCAAACATTTCTTGAAAAGTTTCAGGTTTTATAGAAATTGCAAGCTTACTCTTTTTTTCCCAAATATTTTTAGGAGGTATAAATCCTAAGATTTCTTTAGCATTTGGTGTTCCAAATGCTCTTGTATATGCACTTATCATAAATAATTGCTGTACAAAAGAAGTAATTTGATTTAGTAAATATATCTCATTCATACCCTCTTCAAGTAAGATTGATAACTCTTCAGAGATGTCATTTCCTACTATTAAATCATTTAAAAACTCTTCAAAAGAGATATTTCCTATTCCAAAGCAGTGTGAATTTATAAGATTTGTTGTTACTTTTTTATTTAAAACTGACACCTTTTTTAAATCATTTATACATAAACTTAGGTCATGTCTATGCATAAAATATAGATGATTTAAAGCTGACATTTCAAACTCAAGATTCATACTTCTTGCTTCTTTTTCTAAAAGTTTTAAAGCTTCATTTGCATAAGGAGCGAACATTCTTACACTAACAGAGTTTGTTTTAGCGCTAAAAGAGCTACTCATAGTTTTAAACTCACTATCTCCTAAACAAGCAAAAATAATTGTTGAGTCTGGATTTATATTACAAGCATTTATTAATTCAGTAATATCTTTTTTTTGTATCTTTTTCTCTGTTTTGATAATTATTAAATTGTTTGAAGAAAAAAGTGACGATTGTAAAAGCTGGTCTTTAATATATTTAAAATCATAATCATCAAAGTAAAATCTTTGAATCTCATCTTTTGAAGCAATACTATTTGCTACTAAATTGCTATAATAGTCAATAAGAAAAGTAGATTGCCCATAAAACATATATGCATCAAACTTTTTATTCTGTTTTAATAAGTTATCAAATTCATTTTTATACATAAAGATATAATATCTAAGATTAAGTTATTTTTTAATAAAATCAATAAGTTTTACACAAAAACAATTAAATTAAAAGGCACCTATCTTGTATGATGTAAAAGTTCCTATTTTAGGTTTTGATAAAATCAAAAATATGAATATAAAAAAATTAGATAATGACTTCTCTATTTTAGAAATTGATTCAGAAGATGGCACTAATATGCACTTACTTTCATCTAATTCAATAAAAAGTTTTGATATTGATATAAATGAAGATTTCTTAAAAAAAATGAGTATTGATGAAGATACTAAAATATCATTTTACTTCTCAATTGTAATAAATAATCCTATATCAAACTCTGTTGTTAATTTAACTGCCCCAATAGTTGTAAACGAAGATAAAAAACTATTAGGTCAGTATGTAATAAAAGACTCAAATTGTCTTTTTACAACAATGGCTGAACTTAATACTTAATTGAAGCAATAATAGTTTTTGTAATTAAATCAGCTGATTTAATTACAACTTTTAGTTTTGAGTAAATAACTTGACCTTTATAATTATCTAAAACTACTTTCATACCAGCCATTTTATCATATACTTTAGCTAAACCTCTTTCACTATCTGTTATATAAGCTTTAAACTCTGAACCAATATGTTTTTTTGCAAATCTTGCATATTTTCTATCTTCAAAATCCCAAACTAATTGGTCAACTTTTCTTTCTTGAATAGAGATATAATCACAAATATCATCTATATTATTTGGAGTATTTTTTGTTTTTAACATTCTATGTAAAACTAAATCTGAATATCTTCTAATTGGACTTGTAAAGTGAGAATATGAATCAAAACCTAAACCAAAGTGACCTAGATTTTTAGATGAATATTTTGCTTGTGTTTGAGAATGTATTATTAACTCATCAATCTCTTTTGATAAAGTAGTTTTTTTAGCTTTTTCTTGTATATGAGTTATTGTTTCATGAACAGTTGATTGTAACTTTACTTTTACCCCAAGCATATTTACATCATCAACAAGCTTTGTTATTGCTTTAAAAGGTGGTTCTTCATGTATTCTATAAATACCAACACTATTAACTTTTTTACTTGCTTCTATATTTGCAAAAAGCATACACTCTTCTACTAATTGATGAGAAGCAGTTGAATACTCTTGTTCTATTGATTCAAGTTCACTATTATGATTTAATTTCAGTCTTAATTCTGTTGACCTAAACTCATAACCTTTTTGCAATCTTTTACTTCTAAATGATTTTGTAAGCTCATAAAGTTTTACAAGTGAATCAAATATCTCTTTTTCTAAACTTGTATATTTATCTAATTTTCCTTCTAAAACCCTATCAATTCGTCCATATGAAAATTTTCTTTTAGATTCAATTATTGCTTCATATAATTTTGATTCTTTAATTTCTAAGTTATTTGCATCTAAATGTATTTCAAAAACATACGCATATCTTTTTTCATCTTGCCTTAAAGAACACATATCCTCACTTAATTTTTTAGGAAGCATAGGTAAAACTTTTGAAGGAAGATAAACAGATGTAGATTTCAAATATGCTTGTTTATCTAAAGCTGAATTCTCTTTTACAAAATAAGAAACATCTGCAATTGCAACATAAAGTATTTGATTTTTTTCATCATAATATATTGCGTCATCATGGTCTTTTGCACTTGCTGGGTCTATTGTACAAAAATTTAAAGAAGTTAAATCAACTCTTTTATTAGTATCATCCATTTTGGCATCTATTTGTATCTCTTTTTCTAATCTAATTAACTCTTTATATAAATACAAAGAGATAAACTCATCAACTTTTGGATTATTTATATTTCCTATATCTTTTATTAATTCAAAACTTTTACTATTAATTAAAAGTATTTGTCCATCTTCATACTTTTGTTTTACTTTAAAATCTAATTCAATATTTTCTTTAACTGTTAAAAACTTACTATTTTGTACATAAACTAAAAGCTCTTTTGCTTTTGAAGAAAATACTTCTATAACTTTTGCTTTTATTTTACTTCTTGGATTAAAAACTCTTTTTGCAACTACATAATCACCATCATATGCACCATTTAAATAATCAAAATCTAATTTAATATTTTTATGTTCATTGCTTATATCTTCTAATAAAGCGTAGTTTTTTTCAAAAGATAACTTTCCTATTTTAAATTTAGAATTTATCTCAAACTTATCATCTTTTTTAAATAAGATAGACTCTTTAATAAGTTTATCTATAATTTTTTGTTCTTCTTTACTAAAATAATCATTAGAATTAATTATCTTTTTAAACAGTTCTTTATACAAAATAGTTCCTTAGTTATGTTATGATAGAATATTATCTAAAATCCTTTTAAGGCTTATTGTAATGTTAAAAAAATTCTATTTACTAACACTTTTAATCTCTATATTCAACTTTACTGCATTTGCAAAGAGTAAACCAACTTTAATATTTTATTGTGGAATTACTATGGTTAAACCAATAAAAGAGATGGCAAAAATCATTGAAGATAAATACAATTGTAAAATTAAAATCTCACAAGGTGGCTCAAAAGATTTATACGAAGCTTTAAAATACTCAAAAAAGGGTGATTTATATTTGCCAGGAAGTGACTCTTATAGAAAAAAGAACTTAAAAGATGGATATTTACTTGATGCAGTTTATATAGGATATAATCAAGCAGCAATCTTTGTAGAAAAAACTAATCCACTAAAAATAGAAAATTTAGAAGCTTTTACAAATCCAAATTATGCTTCAGTACTGTGTGATCCAAAATCAGGAAGTATAGGAAGAATGACAAGAAAAATATTTCTAAGGTATAAAGGTGAACAGTTTTACAATAATGCTTATGACAATACAGTTGAGATTGGAACAGACTCTAGAAATTTAAATAGGTCAATTATTGATAAAAGAGCCAATATCTCTATAAACTGGAAGGCTACTGCTTTTTGGCCAGAAAACTCTAAACATATAGATATTGTAAATATTGATGAAAAGTATGCTCCTAAAAAAAGATTGCTTATCAATCTTCTTAGTTTTTCTGAAAATAAAAAGATTGCAAAAGCATTTATGCAATTTGCAAAGAGTAAAGAGGGTAAAAAGATTATGAAAAAATATGGATTTTTAGATTAGGATAAATTTTGTTAAAACTATCAATGTTAAATCAAAAAAATACACTCTCAAAATTAATATTATTAGTTAGCCTATTTTTAGTAGGAATTATTTCACTTATTACACTTCATCTTTTTTTCTTAAATCTATTGGATAAATTAGATAACAAAACAAAAAATCAAGAAGCTAAAATTCAAATTGGAGAGTATATAGTAAATGACTTATATAAAATTCGTTCAGATTTTTATGAATTAGCAACAACAGCTACAAATAAAAAAGGAAGAGATTTAATCTCTAAAAGATTAGAACAAAGAGTTGCAACAATAAAAAATGCTTTAGATGTATTAGAAAATGGGGGAGAACTAAATAGAGTTATTAGACTGAATATTGTAGGTCACCATAAAACAAAAAGAACGATAAAATATATAAAACAAAATAAAGATATAGTCTCTTTAGAAGCAATTGATTTAAGACCTAAGTTAGTTCAACTTCTAAAAATGACTGACAAATTAAAAATACTTTTAGATAAAACTAGTGAATACAGAAGAAGTAATAATCATAAAGAGTTTGCTAAACTTACAAGAGAAATTACAAGATATTACAAAACCACACCTGCTTTTTTTATAAGAATTACTGAGAATACTAGAAGATTGTTATATGAAGGAGAGATAACCCTTCAAAAAATTCAAGACCAAATAGAAGAAGAGAAAAAACAGTATCAAAATTTAGAACTAATATTAGTTGCAACTATTATCTTAACTGTACTTATTTTAACATACTTTATTGCAAAACAGATAAATAGAAATGCAAAAAATTTACTTCATTTAAATATCGAACTTGAAGAAAAGATGCAAGAACTAAAAATACAAGAGAGTGCAACAAGAGGGATATTAGATGGTCAACCAAATATCGTTGTTGTAAGTAATGGGGAAGAAATGATTGATGCAAATAGTGCATTAGTTGAATTTTTTGATGGCTATAACTCTTTTGATGATTTCAAAAAAGAGCATGCTTGTATATGTGACTTTTTTCAGGATATAAATAATGAAAATTTTATTTTAGATATTGATTATAATGGCTTAAATTGGTATGAGTATATTATAAATAATCCTCAAAAACTTCATAAAGTTGCTATGAAAAACTTAAAAGGCTTACACTACTTTTCAATAACTGCAAAGAAAAAAATCTTAGATGATGAAAAGTTTATAATAATAATCTCATTAAATGATATTTCAAAAGAGATAAATGTACAAAATCAACTCACTAAACTAAATGATAATCTTGAAAATATTGTAAACTCAAAAACAAAACAGCTTCAAGAATTAAATGAAAACCTAGAAAAGAAAATAAAAGAAGAGGTTGAAAAAAATAGACAAAAAGATAAAAGAATGATTCAACAATCAAGATTTGCAGCATTAGGAGAGATGATAGGAAATATTGCTCACCAATGGAGACAACCACTATCAGCAATCTCATCAACTGCTTCTTCAATGCAACTTCAAATGCAACTTGGGATTACTCAAAACGATGATATAGAAAAATCTTATGAATCTATTATATCTTATGTAGAGTTTTTAACACAAACAATAGAAGATTTTAGAAACTTTTTTAAAGAAGATAAAGAGAAATTAAAGTTTGATATTCAAGAGATATTAAAAAATAGTCTAAGCATTACAAGCGCTTCATATAAAGATAAAAATATTCAAGTTTTTACAAACTTTAAAGAAGAGAAGAATATCTCATTTGGTTTTCCAAATGAACTATCACAAGTATTTTTGAATATTTTAAATAATGCAAAAGATGCAATTACAAACAGCAAAATAAAACATCCTAAAGTTACTATAAATATCTTTGAAAATAAAAACTTCAATATAATTGAAATCATTGATAATGCAGGTGGAATAGAAAAATCAAATATTGAAAAAATCTTTGACCCTTATTTTACTACTAAACATCAAAGCCAAGGTACTGGCATTGGACTATATATGAGTAAAGAGATTATTGAAAAACATATGAATGGATTATTAAGTGTAGAAAATAGAATAATTACAGAAGAAATGCATGATTATAAAGGTGCTTGTTTTATAATCTCATTACCCAAGATTTAGAAAATCTTAGATATAATGCACGCAAATTAAAATATAGAGGGAAAACTATGGCATTAAATGTTTACTATGATAAAGATTGTAATATCGATTTAATAAAGTCAAAAAAAGTAGCAATGATTGGATTTGGTTCACAAGGTCATGCACACGCTGAAAACTTAAGAGATTCAGGTGTAGAAGTAGTTGTAGGATTAAGAAAAGGTGGTTCTTCTTGGGCGAAAGCAGAAGCAAAAGGATTCACTGTAAAAACAATTGCTGAAGCAACTTCTGAATCTGATATAGTTATGATTCTTTTACCAGATGAAAATCAAGCTGATATTTATAAAAATGAGATTGAAGCAAACTTAAAAGATGGTGCAACTGTTGCATTTGGACACGGATTTAATATTCATTATGGAAGAATTACTCCTGCTAAAAATATAAATGTAATGATGGTTGCTCCAAAAGCTCCAGGTCATACAGTAAGATCTGAATTTGAAAAAGGTGGAGGAATTCCAGACTTAATTGCAATTCATCAAGACCCATCTGGAAATACTAAAGAGATTGCATTATCTTATGCAAGTGCAATTGGTGGTGGAAGAACTGGTATTATTGAAACAACTTTCAAAGATGAAACAGAAACTGACTTATTTGGTGAGCAAGCTGTTCTTTGTGGTGGAGTTTCAGCATTAGTACAAGCTGGTTTTGAAACATTAACTGAAGCTGGTTATCCTGCTGAAATGGCATACTTTGAGTGTTTACACGAATTAAAATTAATTGTTGATTTAATGTTTGAAGGTGGAGTTCATGATATGAGATACTCTATTTCAAATACAGCAGAATATGGAGATATGGTTTCAGGACCAAGAGTAATTAATGAAGAGTCTAAAAAAGCTATGAAAGAGATTTTAGCTGAAATCCAAAACGGTAAATTTGCAAAAGACTTTATCCTTGAAGGTCAAGCTGGATACCCAAGAATGACAGCAGAAAGAAATAACTTATTTAATCACCCACTAGAAGTAACTGGTAGAAAATTAAGAGATATGATGCCTTGGATTAAAGCAAATAAAATTGTAGACCAAGAGAAAAACTAATAAAAGTAAGGTAACTCCTTACTTTTATAAATATTGATATTTATGGCAAAAAGAAAACCAAGAAAAACTAATACCGTTAGAAAAAAAGCAAGAAAAAAGACTCAAAGAAATAAATCAAACTTAAAAATTATAAATATTGTTTTATTGATTTTAATTGTTACATTAGTAACATCTATTGCTAGCTACTTTTTTTTATTAAAAGATGAGAAAAAAGAGCTAAAACCTACTATCGAAAAAAAAGTTGAAATAAAAAAAGATTTAGATTTAAATAATTACGCAAATAAAAAAATTGAAAAATATTTCATGGATGACTCAAATAACTTAAAATATGAAGAGTACACAAAAGAGTTTGATAAAGAGTATATTCATAAAAAACAAAAAGATTCTAAAAAAAGTGATAAACAAACAAATAAAGTTGTAAAACAAGAAAAAAGAAGTGAAAAACCAAAATTAGTAGTTATAATTGATGATGTAACTTTACAAAGACAAGTTGATAAGATACTAGATATAGGATATAAAATAACAATGTCTTTTCTACCTCCAACTAAACAGCATCCTCATTCAGCTAAAGTTGCAAAAGGTTTACCATTTTATATGATACATTTTCCTATGCAAGCACAGTCATTTAAGTTTGAAGAAGAGAATACCTTACATGTTGGTGATTCATATGAAAGAATCGAAAAAAGAGTAAGAGAGCTTAAAAAAGCTTATCCTGATGCAATTTATACAAATAATCATACAGGAAGCAAATTTACTTCAGATGAAAAAAGTATGGATTATTTATTTAAAGCACTAAAAAAATACAATTTAATTTTTGTTGATAGTAGAACTACATCAAAAACTGTGGCTAAAAAGTATGCCAAAAAGTATGAGATGCCATATATTGCAAGAAATATATTCATTGATAATAAAAAAGATTTTAATTATATTCAGACTCAATTAAAAAAAGCTATTAAAATCTCTAAAAAAAGTGGCTATTCAATTGCTATTGGTCACCCTTATAGCATTACTTTAAAAGTATTAAAAGAATCAAAACATCTTTTAAAAGATTTAGAACTAATATATTTAAGTGAACTTCCCTTTTTACCAAAACCTTGATATAATAATATAAATTATTATTTTCAAGGTTTACTATGACTAAAACTTTAGATTTTCATATAAAAAAGTTTGATTGTTTAAAAACTTATCCAAATGAGATTTATTATAGAGGAAACCTAGATTTATTAAATAAAAATAGCATCTCAATTGTGGGTACAAGAAGACCTATTAATTATACTAAGCAGTTATGCTATGAATTAGCATCTAAACTATCAAATAGAGGTATATGCATTGTAAGTGGTGGTGCAATGGGTGTTGATGCCATAGCACATCAAGGTGCTGGTTTTAATAATACAATATCTATTTTAGCCAATGGACTAAATATTAAATATCCAAAAGTAAATAAAAATCTCTTAACAAGTATTGAAAATCAAGGCTTGTTATTAAGTACATATAAAGATAATTTTAAAGCAACTAAATATACCTTTGTACATAGAAATGAACTAGTTGTAGCATTAAGTGATACTTTAGTAATAATGCAAGCAGATGAAAACTCTGGAAGTATTAGAAGTTTAGAGTATGCCTTAAAAATGAATAAAAAAATTTATACAATATCTCATAGAGCAAATGATAATAAAGGATTAATACAATATATAAAAAAAGGTTTAGTTGAAGTTATTTATGATGTTGATGAATTTGTAAACAGCTTTAAAAAAGAAGAATCTAAACAAGATGATGAAATACTAACTTATTTAAAAACTAATCCAACTTATGAAGAAGCACTTTTAAGATACAATCAAAAGATATTTGAATATGAATTAAACTCCATTTTCAAAGTAGAAAATGGAGTTTGTATAGTTATTTAGTAGCTGTACTTCTTAAAATTAAGTATCCAAAGATACCAGAAAGAAAAGAACCTATTAAAATTGCTAATTTATCTGTATAAGCAAATAAAGTATCATCTGTAAAGGCTAATGAATTAACAAATAAACTCATTGTAAAACCAATACCTGTTAATATGGCGACTCCATACAATTGCTTAAAGTTAGCACCTTCTGGAATAGTTGCAAGTTTTAATTTAATAGCAATATATGAAAAACCAAATACCCCTAATTGTTTACCAATAAATAGTCCTAACATAATACCCATTGGTACATTTGTTAATAGTTGTTCAGGAGATATATTTCTTAAATCTACTCCTGCATTTACAAATGCAAAAAGAGGAAGAATAAAAAATGCTACCCAATAGTGCAAAGAGTGTTCCATATCTTTTAACATAGAGAACTCTTTTCCATCTTTTGTTTTAGACCTTAAAGGAATTGTAAAAGCTAAAGCAACCCCCGCTAATGTAGCATGAACACCTGATTTTAATACAGAAACCCAAAGTATAATACCAACTAAAATATATGCAGCTGGCTTAATAACTTTAAATCTATTTAATGCTATTAATACTATTAAAGCCAAAGTAGCAACAACAATAGAAGTAATAGACAAATCAGTAGTATAAAATAAAGCAATAACAACAATAGCACCTAAATCATCAAGAATTGCCAATGCCATCAAAAATATTTTTAAAGATACAGGAACTCTACTTCCAAGTAAAGATAAAATTCCTAAAGCAAAAGCAATATCAGTAGCTGTTGGAATTGCCCAACCTTTCATAGCAATTTCATCACCCATATTAAAATATACATAAACTAAAGCTGGAACTAACATCCCACCAACAGCAGCAATTGCTGGTAGAGTAATCTGTTTTGCGCTAGAAAGATGACCTTCAAGTAACTCCCTTTTTACTTCAAGACCAATAAGAAAGAAAAATATAGCCATCAAACCATCATTAATCCATAGAAAAAGTGGTTTTGCAATATTTAATGCACCAAACCTTACTTCAACAGGAGTATGTAAAAAAGCATTATATATTGGAGAAAAATCAGTATTCTTCAATATTAATGCTGCTATTGTAACGAAGATAAGCACTATCCCCGCACTTGACTCGCTTTTTATAAAATCCTCTATTGTTACTTTTAACATCAATTTCCTCTTTTTTTTTATTAAGTTTATTAAATTTTTCTTTAAACAACTTTAAAATGACAAACTATAATATTGATGTAGAAAGTATACACACTTTAATAATATTAAGCTTTATATATAGATTTTTAATACATAAGTTCCTATTTGTTCTTTATTAATATTATATATTGGAGTATATAATAAATAGTAATTCGAACGTTTAACATATGCAGTATATTTAAACTCTTGATTGTCTAAAAAAGAGAAATCTTCTAATTTGTTATTTAGTACAACATAATTTTTCAGAATTTGTTCTTTTTTAAACTCTATTTTAGTAGGAATAGATATATATTTTTTATCCATTAATACATAAAGTTTAATACCTAAATCTTTAAAATGCTCAATAATAGAACTAAAATCTGTAATGGCTTCAATTGAACCTAAATACTCTCCATTCTCAACAACAGGACTAATACCTCTAATAAGCATAGAGAATCGACCAATCTCAATACAGGCTTTTGGTATCTTCTCATTTTTTACTATTTTTAGACAGTCCCTAAACTCTTTTAGTGAGTCATTTTTACTATTATTTAAATCCCATAATCTAAAAAAACTTTGTAAATTTTTTTTATGAAGATGGATTTTAACATCTTTAAATAACGAAGTATTAACCAAACTCTGTTTTGACTTTTGTAAATACTTGACACACTCTTTTTTATTATTTGTTTTTAAACATCTTTTTATATCACTGTTTTTAGATAATAATACAGCTGAAGTTAAAACTAACTCTTTATTTTTTCTAATCTCTTTAGTTAAATTTTCAAGATACATATCCATAATATCTTCATTTGCACTTTTTTGTTCATAAATCATATAACTATTAAATGCCCAAAAAAGAAAAAAAGAGCTAATAGCTATAAAAAATAAAAGAAATACAAAATTTCTATTAAATATCATCTTCAACTCCATCTAGAAACTTTTTTTTGTAATTATTAAAAGTATAAATAAATGCTGTACCTTCATTGATTTTTGTATTTACATCAATTTTAATACCATTTTTATTTGCAATATTTTTTATAATATTTAAACCTAATCCAAATCCACCTTGAACCTCATCTTGTCTTTCAAATCTATTAAAAGCCTTTTTTATATCTTTTATTCCATGTCCATAATCTTTAATAATTAATACCGATTCGTCTGAATTATTTTTTAAACTAATTTCAATTTTACTTTTTGGGTTTGAGTATTTTATTGCATTACTTAAAGTATTATCAATTACTCTTTGAAACTCCAAAGAGTTCATAAAAATAAAGCAGTTTTTATCTATTTGTACATAAAACTCAATTGCTTTTGAACTAGCAACATCCTCAAAAAAATCAACTCTTGATTGTAAAAGTTTTGATATATCTAATTTCTCTTTTATATATCTTACTTTCTTATTTTTTATATGATACTCTATATCTTCATAAGTTATTTGTATCTGCTTTAATGCAGTTTTCATTCTTTTTGTATATTTATTTGTTTCAGTTTTTTGAACAAGTAAATCTAAATTGATATTTATTACACCCAAAGGAGTTTTTAACTCATGCATTGTATCATTGAAAAAAGAGTTTGTATATTTTTGCATTAGTTCATATGGTCTTGCAGTATTTTTTATAATAACTTTATTTAAAATATAAATATTTGCAAGAATAACTAAAAAAAGTAAGATTGCAATAAATATAATTTTTGCATAATTTATCTGTGCTTCACTTATAATATATCTTGCATCATATCTATTTAGATACTCTAACTCTTTTTTATAATACATATAAGGGTATTCAATTGAAGTTTTAAAATCAAAATCCTCAATATCTTTTGATAAGCTTGATGATATTATTTGCATATTTTTATCAAAAAGTGCAAACTTAATCTTCACACTTCTTGATAAATCTAAATTTGTAGAGTATATTCTTCTTTCAAGATTATTTGTAAACTTTTCTAAAGCCAACTCTTTTAAAATCAACTCTTTTTCAAAAGAGAATACAACTGCAAAATATGTAGGTATTGAAAAAAGAATCATTACCAAAAAAGTATAAAAGTATGCAACTTTTTTTTCGTTAACTTGGTACTTCAATTTTATATCCCAATCCCCTTGAAGAGAGGATAAACTCTTTATTTGTTTTAACTCTTATTTTACTAATATACATTCTAATATCTGCATAATGTATCTCTTTACCTTCCCATACATTCTCTCTTAATGTTTCAATTTCACAGTAACAGTTTGCATTTTTTATTAGAAATCTTACTAACTCTATCTCTTTTGATGTTAATTCTATGTCTTTATCATCTTTTTTTAATACTCCTGAAATAAATTCAAAAGTATAACCATTTTTTAGTTTATATGAAGAGTCTTTATCTGTATTGTATTTACTCTTAATTAACTGGTTCACTCTTAATTCTAACTCTTTTAATTCAAAAGGTTTTTTTAAATAATCATCACAACCTAATTCATAACCAATAGTCATATTATCAATATCAACTAAAGAGGTCATTATTAAAATTGGTGTGTTATTATCTCCCATCTCTTTTATAGCTTTAATTAATTCGTGACCGTTTAATTTAGGAACTTTAATATCCAAAATTAATAGATAATAACTATTTTCTACAATAGCATCTAATGCTTCTTCCCCATCATAAAAACTATCAACTTGAAATCCTAACTCTTCTAAGTATTCAGTAATACTCTCATTGTAGTTATAGTCATCTTCTAAAAGTAATATTTTCATATGTTATTATATAACTAGAAAGGTTAAAAACCCCTCTAGTAGTTAAGCTCCTGTAAATAATTGTCCAGCATATACTACATAAAATCTAAGTAGTATTACACCTGCTAAAACAATCATTGAGTTTATTAATATAAACCCCACTTTATAAGCGTGATTTCTCAATGCTGTAAATGCTATTAGTAAAGGAGAAACCAATCCTAATCCAATAACACCAAACCAAAAAATAGAAGCCCATTTTCCAACAGTTAATGCTTGAATTGCTGCAACTTCAGCACTTCCACCTGCATAAAGCATACCTACAAAAAGTATAATTAATAGAGGTATTTCTAATAAAATAACTCTTAAATCTAAAATAAGTAAATATTTAATACTCTCTTTATTAATACTGCTTTTAAAGAAAATCATTCCTACTAAAATATTTCCAGCAATCCCTGCACTAATACCTGAAGCTAAAAATAGTATAGGTAATACTGGTGAATTCCACATAGGATATGTCATATTAGCTGATAATAAGAACCCTGTATAAGCTCCTACAACTAAAGCTAAACCAAACAGTACATACTCAATTCTTTTTGCATAAACCTCAAAACTTTTAATATATGAGATTATTGGTGAAAACATAGATAACAGTTTATTCTGTTTTATAGTATCTTCAAAAATTAGTCCCATAAAAACAAATGCTAATGGTGTATAAATAAATAATGCTATTACACCAAGTGTCATAACTGATGTAAAGTTATAACTAATCAATAACCAATAAAAAGATAAAGGTTTCCCTAAATCAACAATTAAAAGCAATAATCCAACACAAATAGTAAGAGGAGAGATTATTGCACCAGCTTTAATCATAGCATCCCAAATAGATGAACTATCTTTTTCATGACGATTCCATTTTACAAGAAGTGCTATTATTATTGAACCTGCACTAAGTCCTGCTAAAAACAGATATACTGCAATTGGCCAAGGCCAATTAATAACCTCATATTGAGCTGTGCTTCCCCACATATTATTCATAACTTACTCCTCTTTTATTAGGAACAAATGCTACTTTAGGTTTAGTTCCTAAATGTGCTTTTGGATACAATAAATTATTCTCATTTGCTTTTTTATAAACTTCAGAACTTGTATCACTTATATCTCCAAATACTAATGCATCTGTAGGACATACTGTTACACATGCTGGGTCTAAACCTTTTTTTACTCTATTTGAATAACAAAAAGTACATTTATCAACTGCTTTTGTAACAGGATTCATAAATCTTGCATTATAAGGACATGCAACAATACAATATTTACAAGATACACATGTATCTTCATCAATATGTACAACTCCATCTTTTGTTTGAAACGATGCTTTTGTAGGACAAACCTCAACACATGGTGCATCTTCACACATAACACATGATTGTCTTCTCATATCCATTTTCAAGTTTGGAAAAGTTCCTTTTGTCTCAACTCTTACTTGTAATCTAAAAACATCATCAGGTACATCATTTTCACTTCTACATGCAACACTACAAGCTTGGCACCCTATACATAAATTCTCATCATGAATCATTCTATATTTTTTACTCATAACTTACCCCTTAAGCTTTAGTGATTTTTACGCCCACATTTGTAACCATAGTCGAACAAACAGGACCTTTAATTAATGGTAATAGTTTAGATTGATTTGTTCCTATACCATTTGTTCTTTTTAAATCACTTGACTCTCTACCAAATCCCATATAAACAAAAAGTGTATCTGGTCTAATTCCCTCAGTTACAAAAACTGTACCTTTCTCTTTTCCTATATCATTTTCTAAATAGATTTTATCTCCATTTTTCAAATTCTCTTTTTTAGCTGTTTGAGGATTTATCCAAACAGGATTATCACTCATTAGCATATTTAAATAAGGTACATTATGTGTATGACCATTTGTATGAATTGCACTTTTTCCAGAAGTTAATATATAAGGATAACCTCTAGTTACATCCATATTATTATCATCTCTTGGAACACCATAACCTTTAAACTCTTCTTCTACTTGTTGTGAGAAAATCTCAATTTTTCCACTTGGAGTTTTTAAGTTATCTAACATACTTCCCATTAATCCATCTTCATCTAAATATTTTCTAGCATTTGGATATTTATTTACAAAATCTTTTACATATTTTTCTTCTCTATAATATAAAGTTGGAATAGAGTATGAAACATACCCTTTAGACATAAGCTCTTTTAGTAATTTATCATTACCTTTTGCTTGTTGTACTCTATACTGTAAAATATTATCCCATTTATAATCTTTATCAATTCCCATTTTTTTAGCTAATGTTCTAAAAATTTCATGACTTGCTAAAGTATTATTAATAGGGTCAACAATTTTATTTCTTATCATATATGTTGGTTTAGATGAACTTTTATCCATAATTCCTTCATCTCTTTCAAGATAAGTTGCCTCTGGTAAAACAACATCAGCCATTAGTGCAGTTTCTGACATATAAACATCTGTTACAACAATAAAATCTAATTTATGCATAGCCTCTTTCATTGTTTTAGGATCTGCAACTGTAATTAATGGATTTGTTCTTATCATAAACCACCCTTTTACTTCATAAGGGTCTTTATTTAAAATCGCTTTTGGTATATCCATTAATACACCTTGATTTCTACCAACAAAAGCATTATCACTACCTTTTAGTGAAGCTCTATCAACTCTTAATGTTTTAGGAGTTTCAAAGTGTTTATCTGGATTTGTTATAGTTGGTGCTATATCAATACCTGCAAGTTTATTACATGTTTTTGCTTTTTTCTTAAAAAATAAACCACCCTCTTTTTCTATATTACCCATTAGTGCATTTGCAATTAATATAGCTCTTGTTCTTTGATACTCACTTTGACCAGTTGTTGTTTTATGTCCCCAGTCAATAATACAGTTTGGAGCTGCTTTATATAATTCATTTGCAACTCTTTCTGCAACATCAGCTTTAATACCTGTAATTTTCTCTTGCCATTGAGGAGTTGTTGTTTTAGTACTTTCAATTAAGTGCTCAATTCCTACTGTATATCTTTGTACAAACTCTTTATCATATTTCCCATCTCTTAACCAAACATGAATTAAAGATAATACAAAAGCTAAATCAGTTCCAGGTTTTACACTATGCCACTCATCTGCTTTTGCTGCAACTATTGAAAATCTAGGTTCTAAAACTACAAGTTTTGTTTTTTCACTTGCAGCAGCTTTTGCTAATTTTTTTGTTGAGCTTACATTAATACCCTCAAATAAATTATGCCCAAAATTCAAAATATATTTTGATTTAGAAAAGTCTCTTTTTAAACCTGTTCCATATGTATGTTTAAATGCAACTTTATAAGCAATTGGACAGTGACTGTGGTGTGAAAATAAATTTGGACTTTCAAATGCCTTTGAAAATGTACTTAAATGAGAAAAATGCTCACCTGTTTTTGAAGAGAATAGAACTGCTTGAGGACCATACTCCTCTTTGATTTTCATCATTTTTTTAGCAATTAAATTCAATGCCTCTTCATAAGTAGCCTCTTTCCATCTACCCTCACCTCTTTTTCCTACTCTAATTAGTGGTTTAACTAATCTTTGTGGGTCATAAAGTTGTGAGTGTCCTGCAGCACCTCTAGCACATACAGATGTACCCATTCCTTTAGAATATTTATTTCCTTGGATAAATACACTTTTACCATCAACTACTTTACCTTCAATTTGACATCTACTAGTACACATCTCGCAGTAACTTCTAACAAATTTAGTGCTTCCACTTATAGTTTGTGCACCTAAACTCCCTAGAGTTCCTGTCATACAAGATATTCCAGCAATAGCAGTCGAGCATGAAGTAACTTTAAGAAAATCTCTTCTTGTATAATTACTACTCATTTGTTATCCTTTACATAATTTCTTATATACTGAAATAGTAATATTAAAGTATAAATTTTATGTAAATTTAAAATAAATAAGTAAAAGCCCTATTTAAAGGGCTTTATGATTGACAGAATTTTTTACTTTTTGCTTTTCTTAGAATTAAATAGCCAACAATACCAGAAAGAAAAGAACCAATTAATATTGCTAACTTGTCTGTATATGCATACATATCAGAGTCTTGATATGCTAAAGAGTCTATAAATAAACTCATAGTAAATCCAATACCTGTTAAAACAGCAACTCCATAAATTTGCATCCATGAAGCACACTTAGGAAGTTTTGCTAGATTTAGTCTTACTGCTATATAAACAAAAAGCATTACACCTAATTGTTTTCCAAGAAATAGACCTAAAATAATTCCTAAAGATACAGGAGTTAAAAGCTGTTCAAAAGATAAACCTTTCAAGTTTACTCCCGCATTTACAAAAGCAAAAATTGGTAAAATAAAATATGCTACCCAAAAATGCAAATTATGCTCTAAATTTTTTAAAGGAGATACACTTTTATTTTTATCATTTTTAACAGCAAGTGGAATAGTAAAAGCTAATATAATTCCAGCAAGAGTAGCATGTACACCTGATTTTAAAACAGAAACCCACAGTATTAAACCTACTAAAATATAAGCAGTTGGTCTAATAATATTTAATCGATTCATTACAATTAAAGTTATAGTACATGCAAGTGCTGCAAGAATTGATAATAAAGATAAATCAGAAGTATAAAATACTGCAATAATTAAAATTGCACCCAAATCGTCAAAAATTGCCAGTGCCATTAAGAATATTTTTAAACTAACAGGTACTTTTTTTCCAAGTAAAGATAAAATACCTAAAGCAAAAGCAATGTCAGTTGCTGTTGGAATTGCCCAACCTCTCATAGCAAAATCACTATCAAAATTAAAGCTTACAAATATTAAAGCAGGTACTATCATACCTCCAGCTGCTGCAATAGCGGGAAGTGCTATTTTTGAAAGAGAAGAGAGATGGCCTGCTAAAAGTTCTCTTTTAATTTCAAGTCCAACTAAAAGAAAAAATATAGCCATTAAACCATCATTTATCCATAAAATAAGAGGTTTTTCTATTAGTAAAATATCTCCAAAGGAGAAAGTAATTATTGTTTTTAAAAAGGCATCATAAACTTCAGAAAAAGAAGAGTTTCTAAATAGTAATGCAACTATTGTTACAAAAATAAGAATTATACCTGAGGCTGACTCTTTTTTTATATATTCATTTATTAATATTTTCATTTAATTGCCCTACTTTCAAATAAAGCTATACAATTATTTTATAATAATTGCCTTTAGTTTTACTTAGGGCAATTTAAATTATTTTTTTCTTAGTTGATAGGTAATATCCCCTGCACCAACACCTAAAATAATTCCATCACTATACTCATAAATTATTTCATCATCCTTTATAAGTGCTATTTTATTATCTATTGATTCAACTTTATCTGCAAAAATCGGATTATAAGAAGCAAACTCTTTTTCAAAATCTATATGTAAAGACTCTTCTCCAGCACTATAAACAGGTAATATAACAAGTGCATCACAACCTGTAAAACATTTTTTAAATTCATCAAGATTACTAACAGTTCTACTATATTTATGAGGCTGCCAAACTACAACAATTTTTTCCATATTCTTTAAATTTGAATATAAGCTAACAGACTTCATAGTAGCAGCTACTTCTGTTGGATGATGAGCATAATCATCAATTACTACAAACTGTTCAGTTTTATGAACAATATCAAATCTTTTTTTAATCCCTTTGTAGTTTTTAATATTATTCTTAATCTCTACTAATGGAAGTTCATTTAAAGCTGCTAAAATTGCCAAAGAAGCATCAATAGCAATATGATAGCCAAACCCCCATACTTCAAACTCACCCAAATCTTTTAAATGAAACTTTGTATATGGCTCTCCATCTTTTAAAGTATAAGAAACTTCTGTAATATCAACACTTGGATGAAGTTTTATAGCTTCTATATCTAAACTACTTAAAAACTCATCTTCTGCATTTATAACTCTTACTTTTGCAATTTTTAAAAATGATTCATAAGCTTGATAAAATCTTTTTAAATCATAATTATAATACTCCATATGCTCTGGTTCTGCATTTGTAACAATTGCACAATATGGATTTGAAAGAAGAAAACTTCCATCACTCTCATCAGCTTCAAAAGCAACTAAGTTATCAACATATCTAAAATTTGAATCAAACTCTTTAGATATTGCTCCAATTAAAGTTGAACTTTTTAAAATTGAAGCTAAAATAGCTGTTGTTGTACTTTTCCCATGAGCTCCTGCGACACAATAGTTTTTTTTATCACCTAAAACTATTGGTAAGGCCTCTTTTCTTGGAATAGTTTTTATTCCCTTTTCAACAGCTTGTAAAATCTCTACATTATTTGGTTTTACTGCTGCTGAATGTATTACTATATCTTGATTATCTATTATTGAAGCATTATGAGGAGTAATTACTTTAATTCCTTCTTCTTCAAGTTGCTTTGTAATAGGAGAACTTTTAATATCTGACCCACTTACATAATGCCCATCATGCTTTAAAAATCTTCCAAGTGCTGATAAGCCTATTCCACCAATTCCAATAAAATGTATATTCATATATTAATCCAATAGATATTTTAAGTTTTCATGCTCTTTTTTTAAAACATCACTGTTTTGTTTTAAAAAAACTTTTATAGCAAAATTAAAGTTAACAATAAAATATCCATGTGAATCATCTTCTAATACACTATTTACATCAACTTTTTTCTCATAGAATGTATCTAAATCCATACCTTTTGAAAGTGCAATTACATGTATTTTTAATGCATCTTCCAATCTTTCATCATCAATGATATTATACAGTACAAAAAACAGTTGCTTTGCACCTTCAATATCTTGAAAACTCCATTTTTCAATTGCATGTTCATAAAAAGACCTTACGTAAAAAAGCTCTTTATCTTTAAGTTTTAACTTTTTACCACTATTTACTATCTTTTCAACATTTGTAAATGATATTTTTAAAATCTCTTCATAAACCTCATTTATCTTACTCTCTTCTAAATCTAAAATAAGCATTGAGTCAAGAACTTCATAAAGTGCTGAAATATTTTTAGTATTTAAAGCATCTACTCTTGTTTCTTCTAAATACTTTAAAAAATCAGGGTTTGTTCTAGCTTCATTTAACTCTTGCTTATTCATTAATAAAATCCTTCAATCTTTTTAATACCTCTCTTGTTTTATTTTCATTTTCTACTAAGGCTATTCTTACATATCCTTTTGCATTACCTTCTCTTCCTAAAAAACTTCCAGGAAGAACTTTTATATGTTTCTTTTTATATAGTTCTTTTGTAAATTCTAATTCATCTTCTACTTCTAACCATATATAAAAAGTAGCTTGTGGTGGATTTATACCTAAAATCTCTTTTGCTATTTCAAAGTTCTTTTTATATATTTTTCTAAAACTCTCAACGTGCTCTTCATCATTCCAAGCAATAGTTGCAGCTTTTTGTAAAGGAACAGGACTTGCACACCCAACATAAGTTCTATATTTCATATACTCTTTTAAAATAGTTGAATCACCCGCGATAAAACCACTTCTAAGTCCAGGAGCACTACTTCTTTTTGAAATTGAATTCATCACTAGTATATTTTTAAAATTTTCATTTCCTGCTTTTATACTAGCTTCTAATAAAGAGACTGGTTTATTGTTGTTGTCAAAATATATTTCACTATAACACTCATCATTTATTAAAATAAAATCAAACTCTAATGCTTTTTTTACCCAAATAACAAGCTCATCTATACTCATATTTGCAGAAGTTGGATTATTAGGATAGTTTAAAATAACTAAGTCACATCTTTTTAGCTCTTCATCACTAAGTGTTGCTTTAAAACTATTTTCTTTAGTTAAATTTATGTGAATAACTTCTGCACGACTTGCAATTGCAGCACCTTCATAGATTTGATAAAAAGGATTAGTATATGCCATAACTGGATTTTTTTTATCAAATAATGCAAACTGAGGAAAATTAAAAAGTACCTCTCTAGTTCCAAAAGTAGGGATTATTTGCTCATTTTGTAAAGAAACATTAAATCTTTTTGATACAAAATTTCTCATGGCATCTTTTAATTGGGGAATTCCAGCACTTGCTGGATACTTTTTTAAAAGTTCTGAACTATTTTTCAACTCATCTTGAATAAATTGTGGAGTTTCAAACTGTGGCTCTCCAATTGTAAGAGAAGATAATTCATACTCACTTGTAGCAGTTACATCACTTAATAGTTCATTTAACTTTTCAAAGGGATAAGTCTCAAATTTCATTTAATTCCTTTAATCTTCAATAATAGGGATAAGTAATTGATTATATTTTGCCATATCAAAAGATATTAAATCAGAGTTTGTATAAATAAAGTTCCATGAGAATCTTTTTTGAAACATACTCTTTTTAAGTGGCAAAATTTGTAAAATATTTTGTTCTTTTCTAAGTTGTCTTATTGGGTTTTTATCACAAGAGATAACTTCAATTTTTTGACTAAATATTTTTGAAAGATTCTCAAAATGGTCAAGAAGTTTTGATTTATCATCAAAGCCTACTGGGTCCATATCAAATATCTTCGTTTTTGTTTTTAATTGGCTTGATACATCAAATACAATAGGAGAAATTTGTTCATAAGATTTTGTATCATTTAACACAATTAAAGTATTTTTTGTTGCACCGATTGGTTCTCTACCAAGTTTAAATAGTGGAACTTTTGTATTTGCTAATTCATTGGCAATCTCTTTGTTTTTAAACATCTCACTTGTTAACATCATCATACCAATATCAAGCTTTTTAAAATCCATCTTTCTTATTTTTCTAAAGCCTAAACAGTGATAATCAATATTTATAATAACTGACTCATCATCTCTAAATTGTTCTTTAATAAAATTCATAATTCCAACTGTTGTTGGTCTTGTAATTCTAATAACTAATTTTCTATTCTTTAGATATTTATGTAGATATTTAGCTTCATGTACAGCTTTTTCAACTCTATGTTTTTTCATTAGATACAAGTCTAAGTATAGATATAAATTATGTCCAAATGGCATAGGGAATTGCCCTCTTGTTTTACCAATTGCACTATAAACTTGCATTAATACTTTTGGTTCACCAATTACTAAAATAGTATCATTTGGTTTTAAGATTAAAGATGGTTTTAAATCTTCTAATTTTTCATTTCTGTATAAAGCAAAAATTCTCCAATTCTTTTGCTCGATTGAACCTATGTATCTATAAGCATATGAACTACCAAAAGGTATTCTAATTTCCATAATTTCACCATGCTTTAATCCAATATTTTGAGCAACAACAGGAATATTTGGCAATCTTTCTACCATTCCATTTGCTAAAACTTCTATACCTTTATATACATTTACATAAGGATCTTCAAGCTCTAAATTCCAATAATCTAAAATATTCATTTGAAGATTATGTTTATGAGATTTAATATTTTCAATAACACTTAACATCTCATCTTTTGAATTAAGTACAATTAGTACTTCTGTATGAATATTTTTATCTAAAACCATTGCAAGTTTTGATTTAGAAGTTGGATCAAACTTATAAAATGTAACATTTGATAATTTTTGTTCTGGAACTATTGCGTCATTAACATAAACAATATCATAATAGTTTTCACCAGTATTAGTTTCAACTATTCTTTGCATTAAGTTTTTAGCGACAATTCCGTCTAATATAACAAGTATCTTTTTCATAGTAGATATTATATCTTTTTATCTCTAATCATTTTCTTTACCAATTTTTTGATACAATCCCATTAAGATTTTATAAGGATATTTTTTATATGCAATTTACTATTGATGCAACACAAAATAAAGCAAGAGCTTGTACAATAAAAACAGCTCACAGTACAATACAAACACCAGTATTTATGCCAGTTGGTACTCAAGCAACTGTAAAAGCACTTGATGCAAATGATTTATTAAGTATGGGTGCAAAAATCATACTTGGTAACACTTATCATTTATATTTAAGACCAGGAAGTAAATTAATTAAAAAATTTGGAGGACTTCATGGCTTTTCAAAATTTCCTAACTCTTTTTTAACTGACTCAGGAGGTTTTCAAGCATTTTCACTTAGTGATAATTCAAAACCAGATGAAAATGGAATTATGTTCAGATCTCATATTGATGGTAGTAAACACTACTTTACTCCACAAAGTGTTTTAGATACACAATATGAGCTTGGTAGTGATATTATGATGATTTTAGATGATTTAGTTGCACTTCCAAATACAAAAGAAAGAATTAAAAAATCCATAGAAAGAACAACTAAGTGGGCAAAAGAGGCTATAACTTATCATAAACAACAACAAGAAAAAGGTATTGGAGTACATCAAAATATTTTTGCAATTATTCAAGGTGGAACAGATAAAGAGTTTAGAAAAATGAGTGCCCAACAACTTTGTGCTTTAGAAGATTTTGATGGATATGCAATTGGAGGATTAAGTGTTGGTGAACCAAATCAAGATATGTATGATACAGTAGAGTGGACTACAACATTTATGCCTGAAAATAAACCAAGATACCTAATGGGAGTTGGAACACCAGAAGATTTAATAGAAAACATTCACAGAGGTGTAGATATGTTTGATTGTGTAATGCCAACAAGAAATGCAAGAAACGGTACTTTATTTACAAACTTTGGAAGAGTAAATATCAAAAAAGCTATGTATAAAGAGGATGCTTTACCAATAGATGAAGAGTGCGACTGCTACACTTGTAAAAACTTCACTAAAGCATATTTAAGCCATCTATATAGAGCTGGTGAAATAACATACTTTAGACTTGCTTCAATTCACAATATAAACTACTATTTAACTCTTATGAGAAAAGCAAGAGAAGCAATTTTAGAAAACAGATGGGAAGAGTTTAGAAAAGAGTTTTATGAAAAAAGAGCTACAAAATAGCTTTAGTAATATTTTATATCATTAAAAACTCTTTTTTGATATAATAAATATTATAGTATAAAAAGTTCAAAGGAAAAAAATGACAGTTGATGATAAACTAATTGAAAAACTATCAAAACTTTCTAGTTTAGAGATTGATGAACAAAGAAAAGAGAGTTTAAAAGCAGAGCTAGGAGATATTATCAATTTTGTTGAGAATTTAAATGAAATTGATGTTAGTAATATCGATGCAACATTTAATACTGTTGAGGGAGGTACTCCTTTAAGAGATGATATTTCAACTCAAGACTTACAAAGAGCAAAAAGCATAATAGATAATGCACCAAAATCAGAAGATGGATACTTTATAGTTCCAAAAATTATTGAGTAGTAATATTATGATAAAAGTACACGGTATAAAAAATTGTGATACAGTAAGAAAAGCTCTTAAGTTTTTCAAAGAAAATTCAATAGATTATGATTTTTTTGATTTTAAAAAAGAAGAAGTAACTACACAAATGGTTGAATACTGGGTTGAGAACTCATCACTTGATAAACTATTTAATAATAGAGGTGCTACTTATAGAAATCTAAAACTAAAAGATTTAAACCTTGATGATGAGGGTAAAATAGAGTGGTTAAAAAAAGAATCTATGCTTTTTAAAAGACCTATAATTGAGTATAACAATAAAGTTATTGTTGGTTTTAATGAGCAAGAGTATAAAGACACTTTCTTATAAAAAAGAGGAACCCTCTTTTTTATACTACTAAATCTTTTCTAGCCTCTTTTAATGTTTCAGCTATCATAAAAGATAATTCTAAAGCTTGATCAGCATTTAATCTTGGGTCACATTGAGTATGATATCTACTAGATAGTCCCTCTTGAGTAATAGCAGAAGAACAAGAACCTGTACACTCTGTTACATTTTGTCCTGTCATTTCTAAATGAATACCACCTGCATATGTACCCTCAGCTCTATGAATTTGGAAGAATTGTTTAACTTCTGATAAGATTGATTCAAAATCTCTTGTTTTAAATCCATTATCAGTTTTTATTGTATTTCCATGCATTGGATCACTTGACCATAATACATTTTTACCTTCAGCTTTAACTTTTGCTAAAAGTTTAGGGAAATTATCTGCAATTTTTTCAGCTCCCATTCTTACAATTAAGTTTAATCTTCCTGCTTCATTTTCTGGATTTAACTTATCAATAAGCTTAATTAGTTCATCTTCTTGCATAGATGGTCCAACTTTACAACCTATTGGATTTTTTATACCTCTAAAATACTCAATATGTGCATCATCAAGTCCTCTAGTTCTATCTCCAATCCATAACATATGTGCACTACAATCATACCAATCACCTGTTAATGAATCTTTTCTTGTTAAAGCTTGCTCATAGTTTAATAATAGTGCTTCATGTGAAGTATAAAGTGTTGTTTCACTTAATTGTTGAGTATTCTCTGACGTAATACCACATGATTTCATAAAATTTAATGTTTCAGAAATTTTATCTGCTAATTGTTCATACTTCTCCCCTAAAGCATTTCCTTTAACAAAATCTAAATTCCATGAATGAACTTTATTTAAATCAGCCATACCACCTCTTGCAAATGCTCGTAAAAGGTTTAGTGTTGCCGCACTTTGATTATATGCTTTTAAAAGTTTTTTTGGTCTTGGATTTCTTGATTCTTCATCAAACTCAATACCATTTACAATATCTCCTCTATATGAAGGTAATGCTATTCCATTTATCTCTTCAAAATCCGAACTTCTAGGCTTTGCAAATTGACCTGCTACTCTTCCAACTTTTACAACAGGACAACCTCCTGAGAAAGTTAAAACAACTGCCATTTGCATCATTACTTTAAATAAATCTTTAATATTATTTGCATCAAATGCATTAAATGATTCAGCACAATCCCCACCTTGAAGTAGAAATGACTTACCATTTACAACATCTGCTAATTTACTTTTTAATCTTCTTGCTTCTCCCGCAAAAATAAGTGGAGGATATGAAGATAATTCAGCTTCAACATTTGCTAATTTTTCTAAATCAGTATATTGTGGTTGTTGCTTTATAGGAAAATCTCTCCAGCTATTTGGACTCCAGTTATTCATTATAAACCCTTTTTTTATTCTAGATAATTAAAGTTTAGCAAAAACTTTCTTAATAAAATAGCCTTAAACAAGGCTATTTTGTCAACTTATTTAATAAATCACTAAATGATACTTTAAATGCTTCTAAGCCGTCAGTTAATAGTTTTTCATAAACTTCTGACATATTTATTCCAACTTTACTAAGCTCTTTAAAATATTCATCACATTCATCTTCACTAGGAATTTTTGATGGTTCTTTAAATCCATCAATCACCCAATCTTCAATTGTTGCTAAAGGAGCAGTATTAATAGAGTTTGGATATAAAAGTTTATCAACATAATAACTTGCCGTTAATTCATCACCTTTTACTCCTGTACTTGCAAAAAGTGTTCTAATATTTTCATTCTCAAACTTATTTATTTCATGATAACATTTTGTTGCATTCATAATTCCAAGAGTTGATTTTTTTAATCCTTTTGCAACAAGTTCATCATCACAAAGTCTATCAAATCTAGATACAAATACTGAGATAACAGCTTTTGTATCTGTATTTGACTCTTTTATTCCAGCATCTAATGCTTTTGCACAATTTATTGCTTGTTCAACAGAGAAAATAAGTGTTGCGTTAACATTAATTCCTTGACTAGTTAACTCTTTCATTGCTAGATAACCAGCTTGTGTTGCTGGTACTTTTATCATTACATTATCACAATTAATCATTGAGTTTAATCTAATTCCTTCTTCAATAGTACCCTTTGCATCATCACAAAGTGTTGGGTCAACTTCTAATGATACAAAACCATCATTTCTATCATTTTCATATAAAGGTTTTAAAAGTTCTGCTGCTCTTTTAATATCTCTTATTGCTAACTCTTCGTAAATTGTTTTTGAATTATTTGCTTTTAACATATCTAGTTGTTGTCTATAAGCAAGTGAACTTGTAATTGAAGACTCAAATATAGCAGGATTTGAAGTTGCTCCATGAATAATTTTTTCTTCTATTAGCTCTTGGAATCTATTTTCTAAAAACTCTCTTTCTATAAAATCACACCAAAGTGAAAAGTTAATATCCTCTTTTAAACTCATTTCTCTCTCCTTAAATACTTTCTAAGATTTGTGTTAAATCTTTTTTATCTACTATTATATTTGCTTCTTTTTTTAGCACATCTTTTGCACAAAAAGCTACTTTTTTTGCTGCAAATGGAAACATACTAACATCATTTGCTCCATCTCCAGCTACTAATGTATCTTCAATTGACACTCCAAGCATCGCTTGCACTCTTTGAATCATATCACCTTTAGAAAATCCAAACATCATATCACCACCTACAAGTCCTGTTAAAACTCCATCTTTTTCGTGTAAAATATTTGAAAAATCTGCATCAAGACCAAGTTTTTCCTTTGCAGGAGATGTTCCTATTCTAAATCCACCTGAAAAACATATTACTTTATAGCCCATTTTTTTCAATTCACTTACTGTTTCATAAGCTCCTGGCATCAAAGGTAAATCTTTACAAATCTCTACTGCTTTACTATACTCAAGCCCTTTTAATAAAGATACTCTTTGAATTAATGATTCAAAAAAATCAAGTCTTCCAGCCATAGCTTCTTCTGTGATTTTAGCTACTTTTTCTTCAAGTCCTAAAGGTTTTGCTAAAAAATCAATAGTCTCTCCATCCATAAGTGTTGAGTCAAAATCAAATACTGCTAATTTCATATTTTTCCCTGTTTGCTTTAATACTTTTATACTTTAAAGGGTATAATAATATCTAAAATATACTAAAAGGATAGTTTTTTAATGTTTGAAACACTTATTCAAAAGTTACAAGAAGACAAATATTTAACCTTAGAAACCACACCTCAGCATGAACCAATTATGCATAATATTATAGAAAAAGTTAAAAAATTTGATCTTCAAAATAGAGTTGATGGATTCTCTGCAACAGATAATCCACTTGCAAAATTAAAATACAATGCACTCTTTGCAAGTTTAAGATTACAACAAGAGTTTAATAAACCTGTAATTGCAACGATGAGTATGAGAGATAGAAATAAAATTGCATTGCAATCAGATTTATTAGGGGCAAATGAGTTTGATGTAAGAGCTATTTTAGCACTTACAGGAGACCCTGCTAAAATGAGTGACCAACCACACTCAAAAGGAGTATTTGAATCAAACTCTTCAATGCTTTTAAAAATGATTAAATCCTTTAACTATGGAATGGATATTGCAGGTAGACCTTTTAAAATAGAACCAAAACAAATCTATCCATTTGCAGTTACTAACTCATATGCAAGAAGTTTTACATCTTTACAAAAAAAGATGCATACAAAAATACAAAATGGAGCAATGGGAATAATTACTCAACCTGTATTTGATGTAAATAATGCAAAAAAACTTTTAGAAATTTTTGAGAATGCAAAAGAAGATGTAGTTGGAAACAAGAAAAAAGCACAACTGATTTTTGGAATTTTTCCAATAACAAAACTAAGAACTGCACTATTTTTATCAGCACAAGTTCCTGGAATCCATGTACCACAAAACTGGGTAGATAAACTTGAATTAGCAAATCAAATCTCAGAAGAAGAAGAGTATAAAGTAGGTATGCAATTAAGTAAAGAACTTTTTTATAACATAAAAAAACTTCATCCAAAAATCCATTTAATGACTGCAAATAAATTTGACTTAGCAGATGAGATACTATCTTGAAACTAGCAAGTATTGATGTAGGATTAAAAAGAATTGGTGTTGCAATAAATCTTACTTCTGATATTGTAACACCACAAAATGCTATTTTAAGAAAAAATAGAAATCAAGCAGCAAATGAAGTTAAAGCTTTTTTAAAAGAGTGGGAAATAGATAAACTTATTGTAGGTTTTCCTAGTGCAAGTGAAGAGATGCAAAGAAGAATAAACCACTTTGTAGGTCTTCTTGATATTGATATTCCTATTGAGTATTGTGAAGAGAATATGAGCTCAATTGAAGCAGAAGATATGATGAAAGGTCAAATCAAATACAAAAGAGATGGAAGAGTTGACTCTCTTGCTGCAAAAATTATTTTAGAAAGATACTTAAGTAAAAAATCTTAAGTATCTATTTTTTTATATTATTTACAACTGCAATGGCAAAACCTTGGTCATGGGTAATTGAAAGATATGATTTTTTTATCTTAAATTTTTTCCTAATAGATTTTTTATATTTTATCTTAGGAGCACCAAGTTTACTCTTTTTTATTTTTATATCATGAAAAGAGCACTCTTTCCCAATTCCAGTACCTAAAGCTTTACTTGCCGCCTCTTTTGCAGCCCAAAACCCAGCTGCAGTTTCAACTTTTTTTACTAATAAAATCTCTTTTTGGCTTAAAAATTTTTCATATGCTTTTATTCCAAATTTTTCATACATTCGCTCTATTCTATTTATCGAAGTTATATCAATTCCTATCATAATTAAACCTATCTTTTGTATAATACTTTTATGAATATTGTATTAAAAAAACTATTATATCTAATTGTTATGCTTATTATCATAAGTCTTATATCTTTTTTTGCTATTAATTTAGCTCCAAACTCATTTTTTGCTAGTGGAGAACTAAATCCTAATATCACAAAAGAATCAATAGAACAATTAAAGGCTGTTTATGGTCTTGACAAACCTTTATATATACAATATTTATCTTGGTTAAGTGCTATTTTACAACTAGATTTTGGAATATCTTTTGCAAGTGGAACAATGGTAAAAGATGAGATATTAACAAGATTACCAATTACTCTTATATTAAATATTAGTTCTATGATACTTATTTTCATTTTATCATTATATCTTGGTATAAAAGCAGCATTTAGTAAATCTAAATTTTTTGATAAATTTGCGACTCAACTTTCCTTGCTTAGTTTTTCTATGCCTTCTTTTTATTTAGCACTTATTTTAATCCTAGTATTTTCTGTTAATTTAGAACTCTTTCCTATTGCAGGTCTTCATTCAGTCACAAATGACGGAAGTTTAAACTACTACTTGGATTTCTTATGGCATCTTATTATGCCAATTTTTGTAATTGTTTTTGCAGGGATTGGAAGCTTAACACTTTATGTAAGGTCACTTGTAATTGAAATACTAAAATCTGATTATATTTTTTTTGCAAAAGCTAGAGGTTTAAGTAAAAAAGAGCTTTTAAGATATTATATTTTACCAAACCTATATCCACCAGTAATAACACTTTTAGGACTTTCACTTCCAGCAGTTATAGGTGGAAGTGTAATTTTAGAAACAATCTTTTCTATTGATGGTATGGGACTTTTATTTTATAAAAGTGCACTTGCATATGATTATCCAGTAATTATGGGAATATTAATAATTGGTGCTTTTTTAACACTACTAGGTAATATTTTAGCTGATTTAGTTCTTTTAAAACTAAATCCAAATTATAATAATGAATGAGGGAAAAAATTTGAAAATTTTAAAAACTATTGAAGAATTAAAAGAGATTAGAAAAACTATTAACTTAAGTGTAGGATTTGTTCCAACAATGGGAGCACTTCATGATGGACATATCTCACTTATTAAGCAAGCAAGAGAAGAAAATGATGTAGTAATTGTATCTATTTTTGTAAATCCAACTCAATTTTTACCAGGAGAAGATTTAGATAAGTATCCTAAAAAAGATGAAGCAGATAAAAAAATTTGTGAAATGTGTAAAGTTGATTATGTTTTTATGCCTGAAATATCAACGATGTATCAAAAAGAAGAGGTTTTGATAAAAGCTCCTAATATAAGCTATATTTTAGAAGGAGAGAGTAGACCTGGACACTTTGATGGTGTTTTACAAGTTGTATTAAAACTGTTTAATCTTACAAAACCAACAAATGCATATTTTGGTAAAAAAGATGCACAACAATTAGCACTTATTCAACAAATGGTTAAAAATCTTTTTTTAGATATAAATATTGTTCCATGCGAAATAGTAAGAGAAAAAGATGGCTTAGCTCTTAGTTCTAGAAATGTATATTTAAATGATACACAAAGAAAAGATGCTCTTTTAATTTCAAAATCACTATACCAAGCTGCATCACTTGTAGGAAAAGGTGAAAAAAAATCAGCTATATTAAAAGCAAAAATGTATGAGATAATGAAAAATTTAGAAGTTGAGTACATAGCTATTGTAAATAGAAATTTTAATCAAATTGAAGAGGTTGAATTAAAAAATACAATAATATTAGTAGTTGCAAGATTTGGAAACACAAGGCTTCTTGATAATATTTGGCTTTAATTTTAAAAGGTGTACTTAAAAAGTACACCTTTTAAAAATCATCTATTTGTTCAGTCTTCTCAATTGTTTTTTCAATAGAAGCACCTAAAAGAGTTGTAGTAAAAGGTTTTACCATCCAAGAAGTTGCTCCAACTTGATAACCCTTCTCTTTCATCTCATCACTACTCTCAGTTGTCAATACTAAAATAGGTGTACTCATATAATTATATTTATTTCTTAGATTCTCTATAAACTCAAATCCATTCATTTTTGGCATATTAATATCTGTAATAATAAAATCAAACTCTTCTTCTTCACAAAGAGCTAAAGCTTCTACTCCATCTTCTGCTGATTTTGTATCAAGATAACCTAATTCAATTAATGAACTAGATAACATATCTAATATAGTTGTACTATCATCTACATAAAGAATTTTTAAATTCGCTCTACTCATTTTTTATCCTCTTAATTTTTAAATGAAACGTTTACTTTAATAGATTCATTTTAAATAGCTTTATTATTACAAGCTGTAAAGAAATAGTTATTATAAAAAACAATGAAAAGATAACTCTTTTGTTTATTATTTATTTTAAACTATTTTAAAAGTGTATTATATATTATTTACCTTAAGCAGTAGAATTTATTCTTTGCTTATAAGTATATTTTTAATTACTTATATACTATTTTATCTAAAAGTACTAAAAACAACTTGATACTTTAATATTTACAAAAAATTAAGATTATGCTAAAATTCGCAAAAAATTAAACAAAGATAAAAAATAATGAAATTTAGCGAAACAAAACCCACAAAAACTTTACACTTAGTAAGTCTAGGCTGTACAAAAAATCTTGTTGACTCAGAGGTTATGCTTGGAAAACTAAATGAATATAAACTAACAAATGATAATGATAAAGCTGATGTTATAATTGTAAACACATGTGGATTTATTGATAGTGCAAAAGAAGAGAGTATAAATACAATCTTAAATCTTCATGAACAAAGAAAAAAAGATTCAGTATTAGTTATGGCTGGTTGTTTAAGTGAAAGATATAAAGAGGAGCTTCAAAAAGAGTTACCTGAAATTGATGTTTTTACAGGTGTTGGAGACTATGATAGAATAGATGAATTAGTACAACAAAAACAATCAAATTTTAAAGATGAAGTATTCTTAGCAAACGATACAAATGAAAGAGTAATTACAGGTTCAAGTTACCATGCATATGTAAAATTAAGTGAAGGTTGTAATCAAGCCTGTTCATTTTGTGCAATTCCTAGTTTTAAAGGAAAATTACATTCAAGAACTTTACAATCACTTGTAAAAGAGGTTAAAGCATTAGTAAACAAAGGTTATGTGGATTTCTCTTTTGTATCTCAAGATTCATCATCTTTTTTAAGAGATTTAGGGCATAAAGATGGCTTAATTGATTTAATCAATGAAATTGAAAAAATAGAAGGGATAAAAACAGCTAGAATCTTATATCTATATCCATCTACTACATCACTAGAGTTAATTGATAAAATTGCTGAATCTAAAGTATTTGTAAACTATTTTGATATGCCTTTACAACATATTAGTGCTTCTATGTTAAAGATTATGAAAAGAGGTAAAGGTGTAGAAAAATTAAGAGAGCTTATGTCTTATATGAAATCAAAACCAAACTCTTTTGTAAGAACTACATTTATAGCAGGTCACCCAGGAGAAACACAAGAAGATTTTAATGAACTTTGTAATTATGTAGAAGAGTTTAAATTTGATAGAGCAAATGTTTTTTCTTATTCAGATGAAGAAGGAACAACAGCTTGTAAAAGTAAAGATAAACTGCAACAAAATGTAATTGATACAAGAGCTCAAGAGTTAGGAGAGATTATTACAAATACAACTTTTGAATCTTTAGAAAATGAAATAGGTAAAGAGTTTGAAGTTTATATCGATGGAGAGAGTGATGAGCATGAATATCTACTTAGTGCAAGAAAAACTATTTGGGCTCCTGATATAGATGGAGAGATTTTTATAAATGATAATGAATTAGATGAACAAATAGAGTTTGGGAAAATATATAAAGTAAAAACAACAGAGCTTGCAGGAGATAAAATTCTTGCAACAGTAGTAGAAAAATGCGTCTAAGTTTAAATGAATTAGAATCAAAAAAGAATTTATTAGCTTTTTCAGCAGGTGTTGATTCTACTGCTTTATTTTTTCTTTTAAAAGAGAATAATATTGAGTTTGATATTGCAATAGTAAACTACAATTTAAGAGAAGAATCTAAAGAAGAGTTAGCTTATGCAAAAGCACTTGCTACTAAATACAAAAAAGAGATTTTTATAAAAGAGCTTACTTTAGAAGGTAGTAATATAGAAAAAAAAGCAAGAGATATTAGATATGCTTTTTTTGAAGAGATTATTAAAAATAACAACTATGAAAACTTAATTACTGCTCATCAACTAAACGATAAATTAGAGTGGTTTTTAATGCAACTATCAAAGGGTGCAGGATTAGTTGAACTTCTTGGACTACAAGAGTATATAGATAAAGAGAATTATAAAATTGTAAGACCCTTACTACACATAACAAAAAATAGTTTAGAGGCATATCTAAAACAAAATAACATCAAATACTTTATTGATAAATCAAACTTTGAAGAAAAATATAAAAGAAATTATTTTAGACACGAATTTTCAAATAGATTTTTAGATGAGTTTGAAAATGGAGTATCAAAAAGTTTTGATTTTTTACAAAAAGACTTAAAGTCATTAAATATAAACTATACACCAATATTTAAAGAAAAAAGTCTTACTATTTTTAAAAACTTACACGATGAAAACTTAAATATTAAAGTAATTGATAAACATCTAAAAAAAGAGGGTTTTTTACTTTCAAAAGCTCAAAGAGATGAAATAATAAAACAACAACAAACTGTAATCTCAAATCAAGTTGCAGTATGTATAAATGAAGAGTTTATTTGGATTTGTCCTTATGTTATAAAAACCATGAATAAAAAATTTAAAGAATTTTGTAGAATCAATAAAATACCAAAATTAGCAAGGGCATATATTTTTAATAGAAAAATAGATGAAAAAGAGATTGTTAAAGCTATTTATTCTTAGCAAACTCTTTTAACTTTTGGGTATTTTTTAACTCATCTTGTGTTTGTTTTTTATACTCTTTTAAAAAATTTATATTTTTAAAAAATAGTTCGGAAAGTTTTTCTAAATCCTGTAAAGGTAAGTCAAAATCAGTAATATCATTAGAAGTTAAATAATCATTATTCCATCTTACTAAAGCTTGTGCTTTATCATAAGATTCAAGTGAGTCAATATAGACTAACTCACTTAAGGCTTTTAAAGACCAGTCTCGTCTTTCCATGCGTCAATCAAACCTTGAGTTACTTTCATAACCTGATTTATAGAGTTAATATTATCATCAATACCAGCTGAAAATAGTGTCTCTATTTGATATAGATATAATCCATCTAAGTAGTATGCAACGTCACCACCATCAAAATCCAATACATTTCTTAATTCGTCAAAAATTGCAATTGATTTATTTATGTATGTAAATTTTTGCTCTACATCACCATTTTCCATTGCACTTTTTACAAAAGATAAATATTTTAATAATCCCTCATAAAGTTTAAGTATCAATACATAAGGATCATCTGATACAGCATTTTGTTGTTGGTATGCTTCAATTCCCATTAAATAACTCCAAAAGTATAGTTCTTTGAGATTTTAGTATATTATATATTAACTTAAAAGAAGTTATGAAAAATTAGCAGGTGAAAAATTCACCTACTAATTTTGAGCAGTAGATTGAAGTATCATTTGCTTAAGTCCAGCAAAAGAAGCTTCCATTTGTGTAATTATTGCACCATACTCAGCAAATTGTAAAGACAATTGTCTATATTTACTGTCTAAACTCTCAACAGCTTTTTCTTTATCTTCTGTTAAAGTCTCTTTTCTTTCATCTAAATAAGTCTCATATCTACCTACTAATCCACTTGAAAGTGTAGAATCAGTTAAATACTCTTTTAGTTGAGTTCCTAAACCTTTTGCTTCAGCTTTACCAATAAAAAGATCTTTTAAGCCATTAAAATCATTTTCAATTCCTTCTTGGAATTTTGCGGTATCAAGTGATAATTTACCTTCTTTATCAACTTCAAAACCGTAATTAAAAAGAGATTTATCATCTGCTCCATATGTTCCAAATATTTTATCTTTAATTCCTGATTGTAAAGCTCTTAACGCAGATTTATCTGAAATTGGAGTATTCTGATTTGCTAGCTCATCATCAATCATTGTAACAAACTCATTATATTTAGAAATAAAATCACTTACTTGTGTGCTTATTTGAGCTGTATCATCATTAATATTGATTGAAGATTCTCCTAATTTTAATGCAGTTACTTTTAAACCTCCATCAATAGTTAATACATTTGTTGCATTTTCATAATCAATCCCATCAACAGTTGCTGTCATATTTTTTGCACTTAATAGGTGATTAGATGCATTTACAGTTGTTCCATCAGTTGTATAACCTAAAGTTTGACTTGCATCTCCAGTTATTGTTAAAGAGTTATCTAATCCTGTTTCACTACTTTTAATAATAAGCCTATAAGAATCACTACCCACTTGTTCAACAGAGGCTGTCATCCCAGTTTTTGATTTAATTTCACTTGCTAACTCATCATAAGTTTTATCAGTTGTATCAAAAGTACTTGTAACCCCTCCAACAGTAATTTTTAAATCTCCTGCATTAATTGCTGCATTTTTTGTAGCTTCTGTAATACTATTTGATTGGAAAACATCTTTTTGTGCTAATTGTGTAACATTAACTGTTGTTACACCATTAGTTAACATCGTTGAATCAGGAGCTTCAAATACAACTGAATCACCAGTTGTTGAAGCAACTTTTTGTTCAAATGCATTTGCACCACCAGAAACAAATAAATCAAAAGGTTTTACAGCTTCTAATAGCTCATTTAATTTTGTTTGAATTTCTCCAAACTTCTCTTTTTCTAAATCCCAAGTTTCCAAACTCTTTTCAATTGGTTCAACTTGAGCTTTTCTTTCTGCTGATTTTAACTTATCAATTAATTCTTGATTTAAAGCAGAACCTTGTCCACTCCCTAATCCTAAAATTCCCTCAGCCATAATAAACTCCTTTTGTTACTTAAGGCCTAAAATAGTTTGTAACATTTCATCTACTACTGTAACTATTTTAGCATTTGCTGTATAAGCAGACTGAAACTTTATCAAGTTTAACATCTCTTCATCTTTATCAACTTTTACTAAATTATCATAACTACTTTGAACTGACTGTTTTACTGCTTTTTGTGTTGTAAGTAAAAAGTCACTTGTCTCTTTATCTGATGATACACTAATTCTTACTTCTTGAAAATACTCAGAAATAGAAGTAGCTTCAGGACCTGCTAAATCTTGTCCTCTACCTTCAAAAGAAATATCACTTTTCCATTGTAAAGTAGCTAAATAATCAAGTTTTGTTTGATCTAAATTATTTACTTCTTTTGTGTTAAACTGTAAACTTTTAACTGTTGAACCAGAAAAAAGATTAATTCCTACAATATCATCTTGATTTCCAGTATATCTATCTGTTGAAATACCACCTTCTATGTAAGTAGTTTCACCAGTTTTTACAAACTTATCTGTAATATCACTTAAAGTTTGAGCCAATGCATCTAGTTTATCTTTATAAACTGTAAACTTATTTGATGCGGAACTTGTTGTTAAGTTTTCACTTTGTGCTTTTAAAACACCTGATTTTAACTCAATTGGAGCATCGAAGGCATAAATTTGAACACTATTTTCACCATCATTACTTTGATACTCATCTCTAAAAACAGTATTTTTTGAAGTTACACTTGTTGGATCACTTGCATCTGTTTGCTCAGTAACTGTAATTCTTCCTTCAAATTTACCTACTTCTCCAGGTTCAACTGCTTCAACCAATAAAAAATTATCTTGTCTATCATCAGTTGTTTTTGAGCCATCTGCTTGTTGTGTATAAGTACCATTATAAGCAACAACAGTCTTTGATAATTCTGGGTCACTATTAATTTTATGAACTAATCCTCTTACATAATTAGTTTCATCAACTGTAAAGTCTGGCGTTCCATCTCCATTTGTATCAATAGACTCTCCAAACTGCACAGAAACTTCACTACTATTATTTAGTTTATAAGTTATTGTATCATCATTATCAAAAGTAACACCATCTAAAATAGAACTTGTTTTTCCATCGTCTTTAATAAATCTGTCTTTTTGAGGAGAGTATTGGTCTTCTACTGTAATATCTCTAATTACTGTATTATTACCAATAGCTACAACATCTCCTATTTTTAAAGTATAAGTTCCTGCAAACTCTTCAGAGCTTATATCTGCATATTTTGATAGTTCTAGTTCTAATTGATCTCTTCTATCAAGTAAGTCATTTGATGCAATTTGACTTTTACCTAATTGTTGATTGATTTTTCCTATCTCTTTTAAAATTCCATTTACTTGAGAGATATTCTCTTTCATTGACTCTTTTGTAAGTTCTTCAGCTTTTTCAATATCTGAATATAAAGTTTGCATATTCTCAACAAGTAAAGTACCATGAGTAATCAAATCTGATTTATATATTTCTGAAGTTGGACTTGCTCTTAAGTTTTCAACAGCTTGCAAATACCTATTAATATCTTTTGACAAACCACTTTCATCTGTCTCTTTAAATGCTGTTTCTATATTTCCAAGCATTTGAGATTTTTGGATAAAATAGTTCTCTCTAGTATTTTCTCTAATTAAATTTTGAGACATATAAATAGATGTAATTCTATAAGCAGTACTTGCTTCAACTCCTCGACCGTAAAATCTTGAATCTGAATGCTCTAGCTCTGATTGGTCAATTACTCTTTTTTTATATCCAGGAGTATTTTCATTAGCTATATTATTAGAAACATTTTCTACGGCCACTTTAGAGGCAGCTAAACCAGATTGGGCCACATTTAATGAATTTAGCATAAATACTCCTTTATCGTAATAATCTATCTAATTATCACATTACATTTCTTAAATTTAGTTTAAAAAGGCCATATCTTTCTTAATAGTTTGATTCCCCATGGCGTTTCTAACACATCTTGTTCTGCTCCATCTTTTTTATACAAAATCTTCAAATTTGCAACCTGAGAAGACAATACTGAATTCTCAGGAGTAATATCATATGGACGAATAACTCCTGTAATAATCAATTCTTGGCGTTGTCCATCAATTAATAATTGTTTATTACCTTTAATAAAGTAGTTCCCATTTTGATAAGTTTCTTCAATAATTACAGAAACTGTAGTAGAAAAAGACTCATCTAATGAAGTCTTAACTTCTCCCTCATTTGAACTATTACTTTGTGAACTAAAATTTACACCAGCAACTCTATTAAACTTATTTGCATACTTATCAACAGTTCCACCCAAAGTGTTACCTGTCATAGGAGATAAAAGACCTCCTCCTAAATTTGTTTCATCAGTTCTTGTTAACTCTCTTTTATTATTTGTATCTGATGTTAAAGATTCATCAATTCTTACTTGTATAATATCACCAATTTGTAAATCTTTCTTATCTGCAAATAAAGAAGGCCCTTTTCTTGTATATAAAGAGCCTTTTTTCTTTTCAACTTTTTTTACTGGTTTTGGAATTTGCATTTTTGGTTTGGAAAAATCCAACTTCTCTTCTGTTGCAGCACACGCTGAAAAAAGAAATATGGCCATTAATGCAATACATATGTTTTTATAATTACTCGTCATTAAATTTACTCTCTACTATATACTCTAAATCAATCGCTATTTTTATATCATCTATTGTTCTTTTTACTAATGCTAATGTTCCATACCTTACTACTAAAGCATCAATATTAGTATCAGGGTCACATACTATTAGTATTCTATTTGATACAATTTTTACGTTTCTTACATTTAATTGACCAACTAAATCAACAGCACTTTCAACTTCTCTATATATAAGTTTTTCAAGTTTTGCTTTTCTTTGTTGCTCTTTTATTTTCTTACTATTTTCAAGTTGTACTAACTCTTTTTGTTTCTCTTCTTGCGCAAATTTATCACTCATATGAGAGTAATAAGCAACAAACATAGCAATTACTGCAATAACAGAGATAACTTTTATAATCACTCTTTTTTTAGATGTTCTTTTTACTGCAATAATCATTATTTACCTTTAATTTAGTTACTTAATAACAAAAGTTGTGAAGTATAAATTTTTGATACTATCTTTTTTTATATCTTCATTAGATGCAGTTACTTCATTTAATATTGAGTTAATCTCATCTATTAACTCCTCTTTTAGTAATGCTTTTCCTCCAACAGTTAATAACTCTTCAGAACTTCTTGCACTAATTTGAGAAATAACAATATCTACAATTTCTGGTTTATACTCTTCTACAACAGCCTCAATTGTTGGCTCTGTACTTTTTAAAGTAAATGACAATTTCATTAACTTTTCTCTACCTCTTGAGTTAGTAATATTTAAAACCAAATCATTTATTGCAGTTTTAAAACTCTCCCCATCAGCATTTTGTTCTTGAGTCTTTTCTTGCCCATTTTCACCACTATTTTGATCCGATAAAACACCTTTTGAAAAAAGAAAATAAGCCATTCCACCAACAGCTAGTAGCAATACAATAATTAGTGCAACAAGCACTATCATTAAACCTTTTCCGCCTTTTTGTTCCGCTGGTGCGTTCTCTTCTTCTGCCATTCCTATCCCTTTGTTTTATTATTATAATCTTTTAACATTAGTGTTAATAATGAAGCGTTTTTAACACTTAAATATCGCATTATTAGAGTAACTTTTTTCTCTTTAAGTTTCAAGATAATGTCAAATACATCTTCAATATTTCCTTCATCTATCATTTTATTAAAAATTTCAGCTGAAACTTTTGGCTTCATACCATTATAAATTTTCGCTGTTTTTGTTTTTACTTCACCTTTAATGTCTTGTAATATTTCTAAATTTTGATCTCTTAAAGTTTGTATCTGTTTTTTCTCTTTTTCTATTTTTGAAAGTAAATCTTCAAGCTCTTTTTTTCGTTGTTTATACTCTGCTTCTTTTTTATTATAAAACTCATTTAACTCTTTTTTCAACTCTCTTATTTCAATTCTTTGTTTTATAAACTTTGAAGTTGTATCATCTGCACTAAATAGAAATGATGTTGTAAAAATGATAACTGCAAAAACTATCTTAAGCAACACTTCTCCTTTAACCTCTTATGTATTTACTTTGCATATATTCTGAAGAGGCTTCCTCTTCAGCAGCCAATGCTAATTTTATTTTCTCTTTTCTCTCTTCTTGCAAAATATAATTAAACTGTTCACTCTGTTTTTGCAGTTCAATTAACTCTTGTACAACTATTTCATGCTTTTTATTTAACTGTTTCTTTTTTGCTTCAAGTTTTAACATATGTTGCTTCATACTATTTTTATGCATCTGTAAAATAGCAAAATCTGAAATAGCACCATGAGGTTGAACTCCAGTGGTATTTATTTTAGTTTGAGTAATAGTAAGCTCAGTTTCAATTGCATCGATTTGTTGCATTAGTTGACCTTTTTCAACTAACTTTCTATCAATTTGAGTCTTTTTTAAATCATAAAGTTTTTCTATCATAACTATTTTCCAAAAACCAACATAATATCCCAAAGGTCTTTTGTATAAGTACTAATATGATCTCCCATCCAAGGTAATGATATTAATACAAATACTGATACAAAAATCATTTTAGGTACAAAAGATAATGATGCATCAGAAACTTGTGTAACTGCTTGAAAAATCGAAATCAATAGACCAATTACCATACTTACAATAAGTGAAGGCATTCCAAGTATTAAAATAATCTTTACGGTATTTTCAGCAATACCTATTAAGTCCATTTCCATCTTTAGTCTTTAATCTTTACAGTAATCTCCAAAGTTTTATTATTTAATAGTTGTTGAATTAAAGCAACTATATCAGATGCATTATTACTATCCAATTTTATAGTTTCATTATCCTCTTGAGGTACACTTTTTACCTCTTCAATACTAGGCATAGAGTTTGTAGGTTCAATATCATCAGTTAAACCTTCTAGTGCTGATAAAACATCTTTTTCATTTAAACTATCTAACTCAGAAAACTCATTTGCCATATTCTCTCCTTTTAAAGACATATTCTCTTTTATATCTTCAATTTTATCTTTAGGTATTATATCATCTTTTAAATCACTTTGTATCTCTTCATCTGGAAGATTCATCAGTTCATCAAGATCTTTTAAATCTACTTCTTTTGCCTCTTCTTCATCTAAAGCTGTTAATAATTCATCTTTAATATTATCTTTAACTTTTAGTTCATCTTCACTTAAATCTATATCTTGTTGCTCAATTTCAGGTCTTATATCTTCATATGTTTGAGGTTCTTGAGCTTCATTTATATAATCATCAAAATAGTCTTTTGAAGAAGTTGCTATTACATCATCTTCCATTTTTGGAGTTTGATTAAAAAAATCATCCATTTGTTCATCATCTTCATTTGGGTCAATATGAGTAAGTAAAGAGCTTAATTCATCATCTAACTCTGTGTCATAAGATTCATCACTCTCTTCATATGCTTCATCAACTATATCTCTAATTGACTCTTCTACTCCATCTTCAATAACATTATTTTGTGAATTATCAAGTTTGTTTAAGATATGCGTAGTTAATTCATCTAAAGAATCAACAGACATATCTCCTATTCCATGGTCAAGTAAATACTCTTGTTCAATACCATCTTTAGGTCTTAAAAACTTAAATTTTGAATTTATTGATTTTTTCTTTATTATTTTTGAATCATCAATTAAATAGATATCTTCTGGATTCTCTTCAATTGCATCTTTTAAGTCATCCAACTCATTTAATTCTATTACAGAACTATTTTTATCGAGTCTAAATTTAACATTGGCATGTTCTAGAAGATTATTTATTTCTTCTTTAAAGTCTTCGTTTCCATAAATATATATATTCAAAAAATGCCCTAAAATAATTTTTATGTAGATTATACCTTTATTTTATAAAATTTTAGATAAAATTAAATGAAATTGTAAAAGGGTGTTTCATTGAGAAGTATATTAGCTATTATTTTATTATTAACATCATCAATTTTTGCACAAACAATTAAAGATATTTCAAATGTGGTGGGTATTAGAGATAACCAGTTAATTGGATATGGATTAGTTGTAGGTCTTGCAGGAACAGGTGATAAAAGTCAATTTACAATGCAATCACTACAAAATCTTCTTAGAAACTCATATATAAAAATCCCAACATCTTCAATAAAATCAAAAAATATTGCAGCTGTCATGGTAACTGCAAAACTTCCTCCTTTTGCTAGACAAGGTGATAAAATCAAAATAAAAGTTTCAGCAATTGGTGATGCAAAATCTATTGATCATGGACAACTACTTTTAACACAATTAAAAGGTGTTGATGGTAATGTTTATGCTTTAGGTCAAGGAACAGTTGTAGCTGATTTAAAAAACTTAACAACAGGTTTTATATATAATGGTGCTACAATTGAGAATGAAGTTGATTTTAAACTTGGCGATGAAGAAGAGATAACACTAAGTCTATTTAAAAACAGTGCAAAACATGCAGATATAATTGAAAGAAAAGTAAATGAAAGATTTGGTAAAAGACTTGCAAGAGCCATAGATACAAGAACAATAAAAATAAAAAAGCCTCCAACTATGTCTATTGTAAAATTTTTATCAATTGTTCAAAATATTCAACTTGATGATAGCTTTAAGAAAAAAATCATCATTGATATGAATAGAGAGATTATTATTGCAGGTGCAGATATAAAAATTGACCCCGTTACTGTTACTAGAGATAACTTCACTTTAAGGGTAAAAAAATCAGCTTTAAATGAAGAAGAGTGGAATGATAGAGCTGTAAATAGAGGTGTTGATATAGGTGATGATGTAAAAGTTGGTAATAATCCAGCTGAAGTTAATATAGATAATGCACTAATAAATACAAAGAGTGCTCCAACGGTTTCAGACCTAATGAGAGCAATGAAAGTAATGAAATTACCTATAACAGATATAATTGAAACTATAAAACTTATTAAAGATTTAGGTTCAATTAATGCTGAAGTTGAAATAAGAGGATAAGAATGGCTGAATTTTTAAGTCAAGATGAAATTGATGCTCTTTTAGATATTGCCGAACAGGGTGAAGATATCGACACAACTGTCGAAGAAAAACCCATATCTAAAGAAAAAAATTACTCAATTTACGATTTTAAAAAACCAAATAGAATATCAAATGAACAGTTTAAAGCCTTCTCAACTCTACACGATAAGATGTTAAGGGATTTAATTACTGACCTTTCAGCAATGCTTAGAAAAATTGTTGATATTAAACTTTACTCAATTGAACAAATGACTTATGGTGAGTTTATTCTTTCTATTCCTCAATTAACATCTCTTAATACATTATCGATTAAACCTCTTGAAGGAAGAATAGTAATTGAGTGTAACCCTGGAATTTCACATAAAATTATTGCCGAACTTTTAGGTAGTGGTGCTGTTGCAGCAAGTGACAATTTAGATAGAGAATTAACAGAAATTGAAGTAGAAATATTTGACCATTTTTATAAAATGTTTGTAAAACATATGTATAGAGCATGGGATGAAGTGACAACTTTAAATTTCAAAATAGAATCAAGAGATACAAATGCAAATGCAATTCAAATTATCTCAGACCATGAGATAGTTTTACTTGTTGTATTAGAAATTACAATTGATGAAGAGTCTGGATTTTTATCTATTTGTTATCCTATTTCTTATATCGAGCAACTATTAAACAAAATTGTTGAAAGAATTTTCTCAGAAGGTAAAAATAGAAAAATTAGTAGAAAAAGAGATATTACAACTCTTATTTCTGGTGCAAAAATGCATATTCAAGCTATTATGGCAGAAACAGAAATGAATGTTGAAGATATACTAAATCTTAAAAAAGGAGATGTAATTGTATTTAATAAAAATGCAACTTCATCATCTTCAAAACTATATATTAATAATAAAGAGAAATTTGTTGGTTTATCGGGAATTTCTAATAATAGAAAAGCTGTACAAATTGAATCAAATATTGACCATGAAAAACAAGAAACTCTTGATATTTTAAGAGTTATGAGAGAAGAAAGAGAGAAAAAAGCAAAAGAGACAAATGCAAATATCAAACGTCTTCTTGCAGAAAAAGGTATTTTTTAAGAAGTAAGAAATACTTACTTCTAAATTAATATAGATTTAAATTGCGTCTTCGTCTTCTTCACCTGTTCTAATTCTTACAACTTTTTCAATTGTACTAACAAAAATTTTACCATCACCAATTTTTCCTGTTTTTGCTGACTCTGTTATAATTGAAATTGTATTATCTACTTCATCTTCAGCAACAATTAGTTCTAATTTTATTTTTGGTAGAAAATCTACAACATACTCTGCACCTCTATATAGTTCAGAATGACCTTGTTGTCTTCCATAACCTTTTACATCAGAAACTGTCATACCAGTGATTCCAGCTTCACTTAGTGCATCTTTAACATCTTCTAACTTAAATGGTTTAATTATTGCTTCTATTTTTTTCACTATTATTCCTTTTTTTAGTTCTAATATTTTAACAAAAATTGTTTAAATTAAAATTATCTTAAACTTTCAATATCCTAAAGGATATTAAAAAGCTCTTTTAAATTCAGGATATGCTTCAAGTCCACACTCTTCAACATCTAATCCTTGCATCTCTTCATCACTATGTGCTCTTAATTCTACTATTTTATTTAAAAAAAATAAAACAATATAAGAGATTACAAAAGCGAAAACTCCTATAACAACTACACCTTTTAATTGTCCTAAAAAAGTTATACTTTCGCCATTACTTGCAAAAATACCAACAGCTAATGTTCCCCAAACTCCATTTACTAAATGAACAGATAAAGCACCAACTGGGTCATCAATTCTTAATTTATCAAAAAAAGATACTGCAAATACAACTAATGCACCGCCAATTGCTCCAATTAATATAGGCACATAAATATTATATAAATCAGGTCCAGCTGTAATTGCTACTAGCCCTCCTAAAGCACCATTTAATATCATAGTCAAATCTAGTTTTGAATACTTTATATACATAATTATAGAAACCATTATAGCTCCTGCTAAACCTGCTGTATTTGTATTCATTATAGTAAGAGCAACTGCATTAGCACTCTCTTTACTAGAGATTGAACCAACACTTCCACCATTAAATCCAAACCATCCAATCCATAATAAAAGAGCCCCTAAAGTTACTAAAGGAATATTTGAAGCTGGAATTACTCTAACTCCTCCTGTTTTTGGGTATCTTCCTTTTCTATTTCCAATGATTAAAATTGCTGCAAGAAGTGCCCATCCTCCTGTACTATGAATTACAGTTGAACCAGCTAAATCATACATACTTAAATTTAATATTGTTCCTTCTAAAAAGTTTGCTCCCCATGTAATATTAACTACTAAAGGGTATATAACTGATGCCATAATAACAGTAAAAAAGGCTAAAGGAATAACCTTTGCTCTTTCACTAACTCCACCACTCATAATATTGATAACTTTTCCAACAAATGCCATTTGAAATAAAAAAGCTGCCCATTTACTCATACTATCACTTCCAAAATCACCAAATGCTATTGAATAGCCAAATAGTAAAAATGCCAAAGAAGCAACTGCATAAATTAAAGTATTAATTGTTAATACTGCTGTAACATTCTTAGTTCTTACAAGTCCTGCTTCAAGCATAGCAAAACCAGGAACCATAAAGATAATTAATACCATTGCAAAAATTGCAAAAAAAGTATCTAGTACATAAGGAATTGATTCAAGTTCCATTATATTGTCCTCTCAATGATTTTTATTAGAACAATTATAATAAGAAATTTAAAAGTAGAGCTATTTTTTTTGTATATATTTTATACAATTGTTTAAAAAGAGGCATAAGTTGCCCCTTTTTATTATACTGCTTCAGAACCTCTTTGTTCTGTTCTAATTCTTACAACCTCATCTAAGGGTGTAACAAAAATTTTACCATCACCAATCTTTCCTGTTTTAGCAGCTTCAATAATTGCTTTTATTGTTTCATCAACATTTTCATCATTTACAACTACTTCAACTTTTACTTTTGCAAGAAAATCTACAATGTACTCTGCACCTCTATATAGTTCAGAATGACCTTGTTGTCTTCCATAACCTTTTACATCAGAAACTGTCATACCTGTAATACCTATATCAACTAATGCCTCTTTAACATCATCTAGTTTGAAAGGTTTAATAATTGCTTCTATTTTTTTCATCATTTAATCCTTTACTTTTTAGGCTCTTTTAAATTCAGGATAAGCTTCTAATCCTGTTTCATGAATATCTAAACCATTTACCTCTGTCTCTTCATCAACTCTTAACCCAATTACTAAATCAAGAATCTTCCAAACAATAAATGATGTAACAAATACGAAGATACCAATTACTACTACACCTTTAACTTGTGCTATAAAAGAAACATCTGGATTAAAAATTCCCACAGCTAAAGTTCCCCATATACCAGCAACTAAGTGAACAGAAAGAGCACCAACTGGGTCATCAATTTTTAATTTATCCCATAAAGGAACAGCTATTACTACTAATGCACCACCAACAATTCCTTCAATAAAAGATACAACCATTCCTAAATCTGGACCTGCTGTTACAGAAACAAGTCCTGCTAATGCACCATTTAAAACCATAGTTAAATCTACTTTTTTATAGATAAATTGAGTTAATAATGCAGCAGCAATAGCACCTGCACAAGCTGCCATATTTGTATCAGCAATAACTAAAGCTATTCCATCAATATCTGCTTTACTTCCTAAAGCTAGTTGTGAACCACCATTAAATCCAAACCATCCCATCCATAAAATAAATGTACCAAGTGTTGCTAAAGTTAAATTTGAACCTGGAATTGGTCTTACATTTCCATTCTTATCATATTTTCCTTTTCTAGCCCCAAGGATTAAAACTCCAGCAAGTGCAGCCCATCCACCAACTGAGTGTACTATTGTTGAACCAGCAAAATCAGAAAAACCTGATAAAACTCCACCTAATTCACTTCCACCCCAAGTCCAATGACCTTGAATAGGATAAATAACACCACTTAAAATAACTACAAATATTAAAAAAGGCCATAATTTCATTCTTTCTGCAATCGTACCTGAAATTACTGATGCTGCTGTTGCAACAAATACTACTTGGAAAAAGAAATCTGCCATTACTGGGTATCCCATAGCTTCATTTGTTTTACCTGAAAGCATTGCTCCACTACCAATAAATGATGAACCCTCTCCATACATAAAGTTATATCCTACAAAATAGAACATAATGCAAGATATTGCAAATAACGCAATATTTTTTGTAAGTACTGTTGCATTATTTTTTGTTCTTGTAAGACCAGCCTCTAACATAGCAAAACCCGCTGCCATCCACATAACAAGAATTCCTGCAAATACAAACAAGAACCCGTCTAATATATATTTTACATCTGCAAAATTTTCCATAAGTCTCCTTTTGGTTTTTATGCTATCAGTATAAAATATATAATTTTTTTTGTAAATAGGAGAACTGTCTATTTTATATACAAGATTTGCTATATTTTTTATACATTGACAAATATGACTATTTCTTGTAAACTTTTTATTTAAACACATTAAATATACAATTGAATAGTTTTTATACAACTTTTGCAACACTATTGCTGCCATATTTTAGTACTATAATAATATACAAAAAAGGAGAGCCAATGAGAGAGTTTTTAGAAGTTTATGAAGAAAATCAAGAAAAAATTGACTACTTTATACAAGAGAGCTTAAAAAATATTGGAAAGCTATCTGCACATAAAAAGTTAAACTTTACACAACTGTTTAATCTTTTTCCATCATTAGAATTAGTATATATTGTTGATAGTAATACAAAGTGTCAAATATCTGAAGATATATATAAGTATAAAGCAGATAGTAAAGGAAAAGATAAAGATAGGTCTCACCTTATTTCAAAACTTGAATTAAAAAATAATCATATGGCATTTTCAAAACCATATATAAGTAGTGCAACTAGAAACAATTGTATAACTGTATCTATTAAAGAAGATGATGAGATTATATTTTTAGATTTTAGATTAGATATTTTACTTGAAAAACTAAATCTTATTGAACTTCATAAACCTTTTCACAGTATAACAAAAGCTTTTTATTTGTTTGTTGGTTTTTCAATGATTGCTCTTGCAACAATAACAATTATATTCTCTTTATATGACTTTGTTGTTTATTTATTTAAAAATCAAGATATAAAGCTTGAATCTATGTTTAAACCAATTATTGCACTTACTTTAGGAATGGCAATTTTTGATTTAGCAAAAACTATTTTAGAACAAGAAGTATTTTTCAAATCTTATGCTAAAAACTCTAAAATTGAAACAAAAATGATAACAAAATTTTTAATTACTATTATTATTGCTTTATCAATTGAAGCTTTAATTGTTGTATTTAAGATTGCTATTAATGGCTATGACCAAATGATAAATGCCTTATATTTAATTACTGGAGTATCTATTATCTTAGTAGCTTTAGCAATTTTTATATATTTTGCAAAAAAGAAAAAGTAAAGGATAAAATATGGAAGAGTTTATAGCAGCCTCACCAAACTCAAAAGAGATTTTAAACTCAGCAAAACTTTTACAAGCTGTAAATATTCATGCACTTATTTATGGTGATATAGGAGTAGGTAAAAAAACTCTAGCAAAGTTTATTTCGCCAGAAGCTAGAGTTTTCTCATGCCATGAACTTCAAAAAGATATTATTGATAAAGTCATAAATATTGAAAAACAAACCATTATTATAAAAAAAGTAGAAGAGATTACAAATATAGATTTAATTCTAAATTGGGTTGAAAAAAATGAGATTAGAGTTATTGCTACAACACAAGCAAAAACTCTAAATAGTAAATTAAATGATATTTTTTCTATCACACTTTCAATTCCTCCTTTATCCAAAAGAGAAGAGGACTTAAAACTATTAACTCAAAAGTTTTCAAATGAAGCAAGCAAAGTGCTTAGAACTGAAAAAATTTTACCTTCAAAACTTATGTTAAATACTAGTAAAAATGCTCATAGTTTAAGAAAATCCATCTACTTTTCTTATCTTTTTGAAACAGTAGGAGAAGATGAAATTTTAATGTTTTTAGAGAATTTTATGCTTACTAATTTAGAAGGAGAGAACTCTTACAAAGATTTTGTATATCTTTTTGAAGTTCCTTTATTAAAAGCTGCTAAAAAAAAGTATAAATCGCAAGTACAAATGGCTAAACATTTAGGTTTAAACAGAATTACACTTAGAAAAAAACTTGAAATTCACAAAGAGTTATTATGAATGAATTTAATCTTAATGAAGTAAATTTAAAAGTAGAAGAGTTAATCTCAAACAATGCAAGTGATTTTGAGATTTCAAAAGTATTTAAAAATCATATAAAAGAGTACAAAAAATCAATTGACTCAATACTTGATACAACAGGTGGAAAAGATTTTTTTGTTAAAAATACAAAACATACAGATAAATTTTTAACCTCTTTATACAAATATATTCTAAGAAAACATTTTGGCTCTTATCAGCCTATGAGTACATCTATTCCTATTACTTTAATTGCCCTTGGAAGCTATGGAAGAGAACAACTTTGCATCTATTCTGATATTGATTTAATGATTCTTTATGAGGATATAAAAGGATATAATTTAAAAGAGATTATGGAAGATTTTATTACTCTTGCTTGGGATTGTGGATTAAAACTAGGTTCAAGAGTTCATGAGTTAAATGAGATTGAACAAGCTGTTAAAGAAGATATTACAATAAAAACATCAATTATTGAATCAAGGGTTATTTATGGTTCAAAATATCTTTGGTATGCTTATGAAAATGCTTTAAATAGTATTAGAAAAACAGATATAAAAGATTTTGTTATTGAAAAATTAGAAGAACATAAACAAAGACTTTTAAAATATCCTTTAAAAATGGAGCCAAATATTAAAGATGGTTATGGAGGTCTTAGAGAATCAAATATGATATCTTGGATGGCATATATTCTTTATGGCACACAAAACACAAAAGAGCTAATAGGTAAAGAGATAACAGAAGAAGAACATAAGGTATATAGAAGCTCTTTAGAGTATATTTTTCAAGTAAGAAATGCCCTTCACAATATCTCAAAAAGAAAACTAGATGTTGTAAATTTTGATGTATTACCAGAATTAAGTTCAAAGCTAGGTTTTACAAATAAACCAAGATATACAAAAGAGAGACAATGTATGTCTAAACTTCTAGCTTCACTTCATAATATTCATTTTTTCTCTACAATTATGGTTAAAAAATTTGCAAGAATACTTTTAAATGAAAAAACATCTGTAAATCTTATCAAAAGTTCAAGACTAAAGAAAAATCTATTTTTTGATAAAGGTAAAATTTATACCTCTTTTCATAGGAAAGCTATTGGACTAAATGCCTTGCTTAAAGAACTTATTTCACTACCAAAAGAGGTTAAAGCATTTGATAGGTCATATATATATTTTGCAAGTAAAACAAAACTTCCAACAAAACAGAGTAATGAGCTTAAAAAAAACATTAAAACTCTTTTATTAAAAGAGTCTTTATATCCAATAATTAAACTTTTATACAATGCAAAACTTTTTCAAGCAATTATTCCAATAACAAAAAAAATCATTAATCAACCACAATTTGATGGCTATCATCAGCACCCCGTTGATATTCACTCAATTAGAACATTAAAGAAAATTGAAAATATTGAAGATAACTTTATAAAAGAGGTTTATGACTCTTTAACACCTAGTGAAAAATCTATTGCAAAATTAGCAGCTTTATTACATGATGTAGGAAAAGGAAGAACAGTTGATCACCACTTAGCAGGAGAAAAACTTTTTAAAAATATTACAAGCTCTTTAGATTTTGATAGTAAACAAGTTCAAATGGGAAGCCAATTAGTTAGATACCATAATAAAATGAGCGCTTATGCTAAAAATGAAGATATATACTCAGAAAGAATAATCTTAGCTTTCACAGGTATTGTTAAAACAAAAACCATGCTTAAGATGCTTTATGTAGTAACATATGCAGATATTTCTGCTGTTGGACAAAATGTATTTAATAGCTCTATTGCTTCTTTATTAAAAGAGCTTTATTTACAATCTTTACCAGCATTTGAAAATACAGAATTATTAAAAGAGAGTTCAAGAAGAGTAGCAAAAATAAATACAATAAAAAATCTAAAAAGATATAAAGAGTTATCAAATCTTATGAAAAGAAAAATCAAATATATCTCTTCAAATCAAATATTTTTAAGATTAAAAGCAGAAGATATTTTAGATATTGCAATTAAAGCAAAAGATGTAAATAGCTATATTTATAAAATTAAAAATGAAGAACAATTGGTTATTAGAATTATAAGAAAAGACCCTCTAAATTTAGGTTTTTTACTTGGGAAATTAGAGTTTTTAAATATTTTTAGTATGAATATTTTTAAACTTTATGATGAAAAAAAAGCTTTTGAAATAACTTTTAGTGAAAAAGTTGATAATGCTGATATTAGATATATTAAACAAATAATTGAGAACTCTTTTGATATGAGTAAAACAACAAAACTAAGAAAACCTATAATAAAGAAAAGTGAAGTGAAAGCAAACTGCAATCATAGTCCATACTTAGCTTCTCTTCAAGTTAGAACAAAAGACCAAAAAGGCCTTTTTGCTTATATTGCAAAGATTTTTGATGATTTTGATATAGAGATTGAGAGTGCAAAACTAGCTACAACTAAAGGTTACACAAGAGATTTAATCCTAATTGAAAAAAATGGAAGTTTTTGTGGAAAACAAGATGAGATTATTGATTTAATCTGCTCAAATGAAGTTTAAACTTCATTTGAAGCTAGTTTATTAATAGCTTTAAAATCCATTTTCCCACTTCCAAGTTTTGGTATATATTCAACAACTTTATACTCACTTGGAATTAAAAGTTTATTTTCAAAAGAACTTCTTATTTGTATTTTTAACTCATTAAGTTTTTTATCATCTATATTACTTAAAAGTAAGACTACTTTTTCTCCTTTTTTTTCATCCTTCATACTGCTAGCGGCAATCTCTATTTCATCACTTGGATTTATAAGCTCTTCAATCTTTTTTTCTATAAAAGATAAACTTATCATTTCACCACCTAATTTTGCAAATCTTGAATATCTATCTACAATAGTTAAAAATCCATCTTCATTTAATTTACCCTTATCTCCTGTAACATACCAAATTCTTCCATCAAGTTTTTTTATCACTTTTTGTGTTAAAACCTCATCTTTTAGGTATCCTTTCATAACTTGTATTCCACTAATTAAAACCATTCCTTCTTCATTTGCTTTTAAACTTTTAAAACTATTTGGCTCAACAATTTTAACCATTGTTCCAGGTATTGGCATACCAACACTTCCTTTTAAAGTACCTTTTTGAACAGAATAGTTTGAAGCTATTATATTAGGTAAATTACAAGTAGCAACAGGGGAAGTTTCTGTTGTTCCATAACCTTCTAAAATCTCCTTATTAAATTTCTTAAAAAAATCATTTGCAACTTTTTCACTTAATTTTTCAGCTCCTGCTATTACAATTCGTAAAGATTCAAACATTAAAGGATGCACTTTTTTACTTCTTGTATATAATCTAAAGAAAGTAGAAGTTCCAAACATAACTGTAACTTTAAATTTACTTACTTGTTTAGCAACAGTTTGACTATCAGTTGGGTCAGCACTACAAACTGTAAAAACTCCTTCCATTAGTGGTAAAAAAGTTGTAACAACTATTCCAAAAGCATGAAAAAGTGGTAATGAACCTAAAATTACATCATCATCTTTTACATTTAAAACATTTGCAATTTGTGAGCAATTTCCTACAATATTATCATGACTTAGCTCAATTGCCTTTGGAGTATTTTCACTTCCACTACTAAACATAATTAAAGCTGTTGAATCTTTACTTACATTTTTTATATGTAGTTTTTTTAATAAGTATGTTGGAAGTACGACAACTGATAATAAAGTAGTTAAAGCTTTTATTTTAGATATCTTTTTTTTCTCTTCTTCCAAAATAACTAAAGTAAAATTCTTTTTTAAATCATCAAGATTTATTCCTCTATCTTTTAACTTTTCTAAAAATTTTTTTGAAGTTATTACTCTTTTTACTTCTGCTTTTTTTAAACTATTAACTACAACATCAAAAGAGGCGGTATAGTTTACATTTACTACTTTTTTTCCTAACATTAAAAGTGAAGTATTAATAAAAGCTCCAGCAGCACTTGCAGGAATCATAACAGCAACACACTCTTCTTTATATCTTTTAAATAAATCTTTAAAAACTATTGCTGCTGTTAGAAACTTATAAGCACTAAGAGTAACTAATGTAGAATCAGTTATTACAGTTTTTGTTTTTAACTGTTTTAATCTATTAAAAATTTCACAAGGAACTGTTTGTAAATAACTTATATGCTCAATCCAAGCAGTAGTAGATAGTGATAAAATCTCATTTTTTATTCTATTTGCAGTGGCATTATGTTTTTTTATTGGAGTTGAAAAAGATACAGTAACCATATTAGTTCTTCTATTTTGAATAAACTTCTTATTTGCTCTTGAGAACATACTTTCCCATAGACCTCTAATATAAAATGCAACTACATCTACATCTTCACTTGTTAAGCTTAAAATCTTTTCAAAACCTCTTTTAAACTCCCCTAAGTGTCCATTTCTAGTGATTGCACCCTCAGGAAAAATAACTACAACATTTCCTTTATCTAATTCATTTGCAACTAAATAAAGAGTTTTTTTATTTGTTGTAGCTGAGATAGGAATTGCCTTGAAAAATCTTAATATCCATTTTAAATACCATTTGTCATAGATTGGTTTATCCATAACAAACTTAATCTCTCTTGGAGTTGCCATATATATTATTGCCCAATCAATCCATGATACATGGTTTCCTAAAAGCAAAACTCCTTTATTTGAATCAATATTATCAATTCCACTAACTTCTAATTTATATTTTAATCCTACAATCCATTTTAAAAAAAATAGTATCATTGATTGTGGAATTGAAATAATAGTATATAAAGCTCCTATAATAGTAATACAAAGAAGTATATAAATAGTATATAAAGTGTCCAAGTTATAATAAGAAACTGTTGTTGTCATAAGTAAAATTGCAAACATAAAAATAGATTGAACCCAATTACTTCCTGCTAAAATTGTTCCTAGTTTTATCTTCTTACTATTAAATTGTATTAAGGAGTTTAAAGGAACAACAAATAAACCTCCAAAAAAACCAAAAATTACAAAATTTATAATTAATGCAATAGGTGAACTAAGTATTGTTGAAGTAAAAATTGTAATAGCAAGAGCTATTGAAGCAATAGGAATTGTTCCAACTTCTATATAGTGCTTTGAATATCTTGAATAAAAATATGAACCCAAAGCAATTCCCACACCACTTGAAGCAATAATTGCATTTATAATAAATACGTCTTGTATATTTAAATACTCTTTTGCATAAGATGGAAAAACTGCAATCATACCTTGTGAAATTGCCCAAAATACAGATAGTGCTATTATTGATAAAAAGATTATATGATTTGAAGTAATATGTTTAATATTTTTTGCTAATAAGTCTGCTTTTATATATCTTTTTAAATTAAAAACATATGCTTTTGATTTTTTTGACTCTATTTTTAATTTTTTCAATACTAAAAAAGAGATAAGAAGTTCTAAAAATGCCACAGGAACTATAAAAAGTGCAAGGGGCAAAATTTTAGATAAAAGTTGATTCTCATTTGTAATAATAGATAAATTATTTGCTATATAAAAACTCTCAAAAGCATAAGAAAAAAGTGCCATAGTAAATAAAATAGCAATGATAGATACAGCTTGTAAATGAGAATTTCCTAAAGCAATTTTTTCTTTTCCATAAATATCTATAATTATTCCAAATTTTGCAGGAGAATAAATAGCACTTTGAATGGCTAAACAAAATAAGAAAAACATAGCTAGATAAAAATTTGCAAAAAAATAAGCTATTAAAATTAATATACTTAAACAAAAAGATGATAATGCACCATAAATCAATACATCTTTTTTATTAAACCTATCACTTAAATATCCACTAAAGGAGAAAAAAAGTATAAAAGGAGTTATTATTAAAAGATTAATAATAGATATCCAAATAACTTGAGTAGGTCCATCAAAGATTTTAAAAGCAATATTTTGTAGAATTATTTTATGAGAAATATCTACAAAAACATTACAAAAAACAACAAATAAAAATGCTAATTTAATTTTCAAATAGTGCTTCATATTAAAACACTCAAAATTTTCTTCATATTATACCTTTGGTGGAAGTATAAAAAAATCTTCTATTTTTGTCAATAAAATCTTGTAATCAAAATGTACCAATAAATGGCTATTATAAGTACTTCTAAAGTATTAATCCATATCAAATTTATCTTTAGATAAAATATCTATCTAACTATATAAATTCAAAAAATCAAAACACAAGGAACAAGATGTATCAAACCATAAAAAGAGAGTGGTTTTCAAATATTAGAGCAGATGTGCTGTCTGGAATTGTAGTTGCTCTTGCACTAATTCCTGAAGCAATCGCATTTTCAATTATTGCAGGAGTTGATCCAAAAGTTGGGCTATATGCTTCATTTTGTATAGCTGTTATTATTGCCTTTGTAGGTGGACGACCAGGTATGATTAGTGCAGCAACGGGAGCTATGGCACTATTAATGGTTGACTTAGTTAAAGATTATGGCTTACAGTATTTATTAGCAGCTACACTATTAACAGGTCTTATTCAAGTAATTTTATCATATATTGGCATTCATAAACTTATGAGTTTTGTTGCTCGTGCAGTTGTTGTAGGCTTTGTAAATGCACTTGCAATTTTAATTTTTATGGCACAACTTCCTGAATTAACAAATGTAACATGGCATGTTTATCTTCTAACAGCAGTAGGATTAGCTATTATCTATTTATTTCCGTATGTTCCAAAAATAGGTAAGGTTTTACCATCTCCTTTAGTAACTATTGTTTTACTAACAATTTTTGTATATTTTGTAGGATGGGATATTAATACTGTAGGTGATATGGGAAAACTTCCTGATACTTTACCTATATTTTTACTTCCTGAAGTTCCTTTAAATTTTGAAACTTTACAAATTATCCTACCTTATTCAATACCTTTAGCTATTGTTGGTTTATTAGAATCATTTATGACAACTACTATTGTTGATGAGCTTACAGATACAAAAGGTGATAAAAGAAAAGAAGCTAGAGGTCAAGGTATTGCAAACTTAGCTAGTGGATGTATTGGAGGTATGGCAGGGTGTGCTATGATTGGACAATCAGTAATTAATATCAAATCTGGTGGTAGAGGTAGATTATCAACATTTATTGCAGGTTTTTTACTTTTAATTATGGTAGTTTTTTTTAGTGATATTATCTCAATTATTCCTATGGCGGCTTTAGTTGCTGTTATGATTATGGTATCAATTGGTACTTTTGATTGGGGCTCAATTAAAGGACTTAAAACTCTTCCTTTATCTACAAATATTGTAATGCTTACAACTGTTGCTGTAACAGTTTACACACATAACTTAGCCCATGGTGTTATATCTGGGGTATTATTAGCTTCTTTATTCTTTGCTAATAAAATCTCTCACTTTATGTATTGTAATACAAGCTATGATGAAAATAAAGAGGTTAAAACTTATGAGTTTGTTGGACAAATTTTCTTTAATAGTGCTGATAAGTTTTATGAAACATTTGATTTTAAAGAAGTATTGGATAAAGTTGTAATAGACCTATCAAGGGCACACTTTTGGGATGTATCTGCTGTTTATGCATTGGATAAAGCAGTTATCAAATTTAGAAGAGAAGGGTGTGAAGTAGAAGTAATTGGTAAAAATGAAGCTAGTAAAACTATTATTGATAGATTTGGGGTTCATGATAAACCAGAAGAGATTGATAAAGTAATGGGAGGACACTAAAGTGAGTTATATACTATGTTGTGTTGATGGGAAAAACTACTCTTACTCAGCTTGTGACTATGCAGTTAAAATTTCAAACAATATGAATCTTCCTTTGAAGTTTTTAAATATTGTAGAGCATAATCACTATTCAAGTAAAGTTGACTTATCTGGAAGTATTGTTTTAGGAGAGAGAGAAGATATTTTAGAAGAGTTAGCAAAAGAAGAAGAAGAGCAAAGTAAAACAGCAATTAAAGCAGGTAAAGAGCTTTTAAAAGAGCTTAAACAAAGAGCTTTAGAAAAATGTAATAATGAAGTAATAATCTCTCAACTTCATGGAGAAGTAATTGAAAATATTTTAGAGCTTGAAAATGAAATAGAAGCTTTAGTAATTGGTATAAAAAGCCATGCAGAGCATGAAATTGGTGAAAATGTAAAAGAGATTATTAGAACTATTCACAAACCTGTACTTTTAGTAAATAGTGAGTATGAAGAGCCTAAAAAACTCCTTGTAGCTTATAATGGTTCAAATGAATCTAAAAAACTTTTACAGCAAACTTCTAATAACCCTTTATTTAAAGATGTAAAAAGAGATATTGTAAACTTAAATACAAACAAAATTGAATCAGCTACTCTTTTACAAGAAGCAAAAGAGATTTATACTAAAAAAGGTTATGAGGTTGAAATCAAAACTTTAGAAGGAACAAGTGAAGATTTATTAATTAACTATTTCAATGAAAATAGTTGTGATATTTTAGCTATGGGTGCTTTTGGACACTCTAGATTTAAAGAGTTTCTTTTTGGAAGCTTTACCTCAAAAGTTCTTTCAAAAATGAGAAAACCTCTACTTTTATTTAGATAAAAAGAAGACTAAGCTCTTCTTTTTTTCAGGCCATCAAAAGAGAAAATCAATAAAGCTATCCAAATAAACATAAAAGTAATAAGCTTATCTGTACTTAAAGCCTCATCATATACAAATACAGCAACTAAAAATGCAACTGTTGGACCTAAATACTGAATAAAACCTAAAGCTGTCAAGCTCATTCTAGTTGCAGCTGCATTAAACCATAAAAGAGGTACAACAGTAACTAAACCACTTAAAGATAACATTGCCATATCATAAGAGTTTAAACTATTAAATACACTTTGTTCATTTTGTACTAAAAAGTTTAAATATATCAATGCAACTGGCAAAATAACTATTGTTTCTATAAATAATCCAGGAATTGAAGAGATATCTACTTTTTTTCTTACCATACCATAAAAACCAAATGAAAAAGCCAAAGTTAAAGCAATAAGAGGTATTGTACCAAGTGTTACAAGTTGATAAATTACAGCAATAATTGCTAATACAATTGCTACTGCTTGTGCTTTATTTACTCTTTCTTGAAAAATCAAAAATCCCAAAGCAACTGTTACTAAAGGAGTTATGAAGTATCCTAAACTAGCTTCTACTATTTTATTTACAGATATTGAATAAATAAATGTAAACCAGTTTATTGAGATTAATATAGAAGCAAAAATCAAGTATCTCATTTTTGAAAGACTTTTAAATATAGGTTTTAATGTATTAAATTGTTTACTAATAAAAAGTAAAAAAATAAGTACAATTACTGAGAATACAACTCTATGCGCTAAAATCTCAAATGGAGGAACCATAGTTATTTGTTTATAATACATAGGAGTTAAACCCCAAAAAAGAAAAGCACAAAGTGCATATATTAGTCCTAAATTTTTCTCACTCATAAAATAACTCTTTTTTATTTTTTGAAACTATATCTAAAAGTGAGAAAAAAAGAACTTATTTCTTAAAAAAACTTAAGAGTTAAGTAGTTTACTAATCTCCTCTACACTTAATACTTTGCCTGTTGATTTAACTTCTTGATTTATTACTAAAGCTGGAGTACTCATAACTGAATACTGCATTATTTTTTCAATATCTTCAACTTTTTCAATTTGTGCAAAAATCTTTTGATTTGCCACTGCTTGTTTTACATTTTCAAAAAGTGCTGTACATTTACTACACCCTGTACCTAAAACTTCTATATTCATTATTTCTCCTTTATATTAAATAATTAAAAATATATCCAACTAATAAAATAGCTACTGTAACTATTAAAAAGAAAATTGTAATCAGTTTTATTGATAAAACTCTTTTTAATATCATAGCTTCTGGTAAACTTAGTGCAACAACTGCCATCATAAAAGATAAAGCTGTTCCTAAAAGCATACCCTTTGAAGTAAGAACCTCAATTAATGGTAACATTCCAGCTGCACTTGAATACATAGGAACTCCCATAATCACAGCTAATATTGGAGTGTACCAAGCATCTGTACCAGCATACTTAACAATTGTATCAGATGGTATATACCCATGTATAAAAGCTCCTATTGCAATACCTACAATTACATATAAATATATTTTTTTAAATATATCTTTTGTTGCTTCATAAGCTTCAAGCAATCTTTGTTTTAATAAAATTTTTTCATTAAAAGAAGAACAACACTTTGTTGGTTTTATATCTATTAAAACCTCTTTTTCTAAATTCAATGAGCCAATAATCAATCCAGCAACAATTGCAATTAATAAAGCACAAAAAATATATATAAGTGTTATTTTTGTTCCAAATAAAGAAAAAAGAAGTGCAATTACAACTGCATCACTAAGTGGTGCTGAAATTAGATATGAAAAAGTCACTCCTAAAGGTATTCTAGCTTGCAAAAATCCTAAAAACAAAGGAATTGCACTACAAGAACAAAAAGGAGTAAGCATTCCAAAAAAAGCTGCAAAAATATGTCCAATAACTCTATTTTTACCACTTAAATAATCTCTTACTTTTTCTATTGGAAAATAGCTTCTAAAAAAAGTCACAATATATATAATTAAAATTAGTAATATAAAAATCTTTACTGTATCATAAATAAAAAAATGCAAAGCAGTTGCTAAATGCTCTTTTTTATCCAGATTCAAAAAAGAGTACACAAATAAATCTACAAACTTTTCCCAATAATTAAACATCTAACTCTTCTTTTATTTTTGGTAATAAAATCTTTTTTATTTCATCATAAGTTTTAACAAAAGCTTCAAAATCTTTTTTGTCTGGGTCTTCAAAACCTACATGAAGTTTTTTAACTGCTTTTGGAAACATAGGACAAGTCTCTTTTGCATGGTCACATACAGTAACGACTAAATCAAACTCTTCATGTATTACTGCATCTAATGTTTTACTATGATAAGAATCTTTCCAAATTCTTTTTTGTTCTAATAGTTTTTTTGCATTACTATTTACCTTACCACTAGCTTTTACTCCAGAGCTTTTAGCTTGAACACCATTTAGTTTTGCATTTATCAAAGCCTCTGCCATAATACTTCTACATGAATTTCCTGTACATAAAATCAATACTTTTTTCATTTTTTTCCTTTATAAACTAAGTAGTACTATAAAAAGTACGGGTGGAGTTATTATTAATCCAAATTTACTATATTGCCAAAACGATATTTCTACTCCTTTTTTAGCTAACACATGTAACCAAAGTAGCGTAGCTAAACTACCAAAAGGAGTCATTTTAGGCCCAAGATTACATCCAATAATATTTGCATAAGCTAAAGCCTCATTTGGAATATCTTTTAAAGCAATATCCATTATCATAACTGTTGGCATGTTATTCATAATTGCACTTAAAAAAGCACTAATAAATCCAGTTGATATAATTGCAACTGTATCTCCTTTTAAAACTAAATCTTCCAATATCAAAGTTAAATAATCAGTTAATCCTGCATTTTTTAATCCATAAACAACTATATATAAACCTATACTAAACCATACAATTTGCCATGGAGCTTCTTTTATAATTTTTATAGGCTTTACTGTTTTAAATAAAGTTGCAATCCATAAAAAGACAACTCCTCCACCAAGGGCGAATACAGAAACAGGAAGTTTATAAATATCTCCTATGAAATATCCAATTAATAAAAGTACTAAAAATATCCATGATATATAAAATAATTTCTTATTCTTAATTACACTACTTGGTTCTTTTAATAAACTAATATCTACTTTTTTAGGTATATCTTTTCTTAAAAGAAGCCATAAAAAAAAGATTGAAGCTAAAGTACTTACAATATAAGGAATTATCATATTAGAAAGATATGTCATAAAACCAATATTAAAATAGTTTGCTGTTACAATATTTGTAAGATTCGAAAAAACAAAAGGTAAAGAAGCACTATCACTTATAAAACCTCCTGCTAATAAAAAAGCAATTATAGTTTTAATATTTAGTTTTAATATTCTCATTTTAGCTAATAAAATTGGAGTCAATATAAGAGCTGCCCCATCATTTGCAAAGAGTGCAGATACAAAACTTCCTAATAAAATTGAATAAATAAACATCTTCAAACCACTTGCATTTGAAAGTTTTGCCATTTTTAAAGCGCACCATTCAAAAAAGCCAATTTCATCTAAAACCATTGAAAGAATTATTATTCCTATAAATGATAAAGTTGCATCCCAAACAATACTTGTAACAATAAAAACATCATCAAAATTTACAACTTTCAAAATTAAAGCTACAACTGCTCCTAAAATAGCAGTTGTACCAATTTGTAAACCCTTTGGTTGAGTAATTATTAAAATTAAAGTTATTATAAATAGACTACTTGCTAATAACATTCCAACTCCAAATATTTATATATCAAGATATATTGATATATTAAAAATAAAAAAAAGAGTATCTAATACTCTTCCTCTTCTATCTCATCTTTTAATACATATATATATGTATCAACCTCTAATTCATCATACCTTTCAACGGTAACCTGTTGTCTTACAAACTCTGCACCCTCAAACTCATCAAGATAATCCCAATTATTTATAAGATTACTTGAATAAAACAAAAAGCCATGAACAGTATCTTCTGCCGTATCTAATCTTATTCCAGGGTATCCCATCCCTGCACTCCAGCCTGCATCTATTAATTTTCCTTTAACAGTTGCAGGTACAAACTTTCCCACAATATTCTCTAACACATGACCATTTGGACAGTTTGGCATAAGTGTTCCATAAACAAAAAGTGTTTCTGTCATTAAAGCTAATCCTTTTCACAACTCTTTTTTAAAGTTGGCAACTGCATATCTAAATGCATAATCTCTTTTATACATGAGAGTCTAAACTCATCTAAGGGCATTCTAATACTATAATAAGCCCATCTACCTTCTCTTTTAACTTTTAAAAATCCACCCTCTTTTAATATTTTTAGATGTCTTGAAAGTCTTGATTGAATCATATTAAAAGAGTTCTCTAAATCACACACACAACAAGAGCCATGAATATTTATAAACTTTAAAAGTTTTACTCTTGTTTCATCATTTAAAGAAGAAATAGTTTTTAAAAAAATATCCATCTGCTCTCTTTTTATTGAAAGTATATCATAGATTTTTAAATATATCAATATATCTTGATATATTTATCTATTTTTTACTTTTATATTTTCTCTCTTGTACCATCATCTTACCTTGTACAACTCTGTTTCTATTTTTTGCAAAAACTTGCATATCTTCTACTTCATCCATCTCATCAACTATTTCTACACCTAAAAGTGCTTCAATAACATCTTCTAAAGTTACAATACCACTTGTTTGTCCATATCCATCATAAACAACAAAAAGATGAGTTTTTCTTTTTACAAATAAATCAATCAAATTAGATACAGGTATGTTTTCTGATACTTTGTAAACATCCATTGCAATATCTTTTACTTTCTTATCATCTCTATCTTCAATACTCTCTTCTAAAATTGCTTGGTTTAATACAATCCCTACAATATCATCAATAGTATCTTTATAAACAGGTATTCTTGAAAAAATATAGATTTTATCACTATCAACTGCATCTTTAATTGTTGTATTCTCATCAAGAGCAAAAACTACACTTCTAGGAGTCATAACATCTTTTGCTTTTACATTCTTTAATCTAAATAAATTTGCAATTAAATTACTCTCTTTTGAAAGAATTGAACCTTCTTTTTCTCCCATTGCAACAATTGCCATAATTTCATCTCGAGAAACATTATTTTTATTCTCTTTATTTTTTGAAATATAATCTGTAATAAATGTTGAAATCCAAACTAAAGGATAAGATACTTTTATCAAAAATGAGATTATATATGCTGATGGAATTAAAAGTTTTTTCCAATAAATTGCACCTATTGTTTTAGGAATAATCTCTGAAAAGTATAAAATCATTAATGTTAAAACAAAAGCTATAAGTGTTTGCCACTCTTCACCAAAAAGATTTTGAGCTTGTGCTCCAACTCCTGCTGCACCCATTGTGTGTGCAAATGTATTTAAAATCAATATTGAAGATATAGGTTTATCAATATTTGATTTTAACTCTCTTAAAATACCAATTGCATTTGACTCACTCTTTTTTGCAAGTGACTCTATATAACTACTAGTACTTGAAAGTAAAACTGCTTCTAAAACAGAACATAAAAACGAAACTAATATTGCTATTAGTAAATATACAATAAGAAGGGTCATTTTACCCTACTTTTTGTACTCTCGCTGGGTTCGTACATCTCTTTTCCTAAATAAAATTTTATTTATAAGAATACTATATATATAGTAAAAAATTAATAACTTTTTATCCTATTTGAAAAAAGATATAGCAATTGGCAAAAAAATTGCTGTAAAAATTCCACTAAGTCCCATAGCAAGAGCAGAAAATGCAGCAGCTTTTTGTCCAATCTCAATAGCTCTTGCAGTTCCTATTCCATGAGAAATCAAACCAAGTGCAAACCCTTTTGAAGTTTCATGCTTAATTTTTGCAAATTTAAAAATTATTGTTCCTAAAAGTGCTCCTATGATTCCTGTAATAATTACAAAACCAACTGCTAAAGAAGGAATTGCTCCTATTTGTTGTGAAGTTATTATAGCAATAGGTGCAGTAATTGATTTTGTTGTCATAGATAAAATTGTTGCAAGTTTTGCATCTAACAACCAAAGGAAACAAACAGCAATTACAATAGAAAAAATCCCTGCAATAATTAAAGTAACTAAAATAGGAATAAATAGCGTTTTTATATATTTTAAGTTATTAAATAATGGAAGTGCCAATGCAACTGTTGCAGGTCCTAAAAAAAAGTGAATTATCTTAACTCCTTCAAAATACTCTTTATATGAAGTATTTGTAAAAATAATTACACTCATAATAATTGCATAAGCAACTATAATTGGTTGTAAAAGTGTATTTTTATTAGTTTTTTCATATACAATAATACCAATTTTAAATGAAGCTAAAGTCAAAATCAACCATGTTAATGGTGTAGTATGAATGTACTGTATTACTGCATCAAAATTCATTTTTGCCTCTTCTTTCTGTTAAAATATCCATTAGTTTTGCACTTACAAATAAAGCAATTATTGTTCCAAACACCAATGAAATTAAAATTGCCCAAAACTCTTTTTGCAATATATCTACTTGTGTAATAATTCCCATAGCTGCTGGAATAAAAAGCATTGGAAGGTACCTTAAATGAATAAATACTGCATTATCTAAACTTTTAAAGCTACTTTTTCTTATCATTAAAAACAACAATAAAAGTATCATTCCTATCACAGGACCTGGAACTAATAAAGAAAAAAGTTTTGTTATGCACTCCCCTAAAAATTGAAATAGTAATAAAACAATAATCCCTTTTAACATCTCTCATCCTTTTAAAAAATAAAATTATACTTTTTTATATACATTTTGTCAATTTAATATGATTTTATAGACTTTTTGTATTTTAAGCCTATTTTATAGTATCATTTATTATGAATAAAATATTAGCTACACACAAAACAACTTGCGATGCAATTGCAAAACTTTTTTATCCAAATGTAGAAGTAGCACTTCATGATATAAAAGAAGAAAAACTAGTACATATAAGTAATGCTTTTTCAAAAAGAGAAGTGGGAGATAAGATGTTAAATGATGTTAAAGACATCAAAACACTAAAATCAGATATTGTAGGCCCATATGAAAAAGTAAACTTAGATGGTAAAAAATTAAAAACAGTTTCATCAATAATAAGAGATGAAAACAATCAAATTATTGGAATTATGTGTATAAATTTTAAAATAGAAGTATTTGAAGAGATTTTTAACTCTTTGAAAAGTTTTATAAACCTTGAAGATAGTACAAAAAAACCAAATCTTCTATTTTCACAAGATTGGAAAAGTCATACAAACAGTATAATAAACAATTATTTAAAAAGATGTGATAAAAAAATAGCTGAACTTAAAACAAAAGAGAAAAAAGAGTTAATCATTTATTTAAATAAAGAAGGAATATTTTCAATTAGAAATGTAGTATCTTATTTATGTGAGATTTTAAATATCTCAAGGGCAACTATTTATAAGTGGCTAAAAGAGGTTTAAACTCTTTTAGCCTTCAATTAATTTTACTTCATTTACATCTAAAGAGTATCCTAAACCTTTTACAATTTTAATTGATTCTTCTGGTATTTTTTTTCTCAATCTTTTTACTAAAGCTCTAATATTTATAAGAGTAGTTGGTTCACCTTCCCAAACATACTCCTCAATCTCATCAAAACTAAATACTCTATTAATATCTCTTCCTAATAGTTCTAAAAATAGTATCTCTTTTTTTGCAAGTTTTATATCTTGTCCATCTTTTATTAAAGAGTGTTTAGTATAATCAAAAACTCCATTATCTTTAAATTTTAATAGTTTTGGTTCATTGTGACAAAGTTTTTTAATTTTGTGAATCAATTCATACATAAAAAAAGGTTTTTTTAAATAATCATCACATCCCATTTCATAAGAAGTTTGTATCTTTTCTAATTCATAATTTGAACTAATTATAATAACAGGAACTGTTAAATTACATAATCTAAAAGACTCTAATACTGAAATCCCATCTAAAGAAGGAACATTTATATCTAAAACCAAACAGTTATATCCATTTGCACAATTATCTAAGGCATCTTCCCCATCTGTGAATATATCAACAACATAACTCTCATTTTTAAGTGCATTTGCTATTAAAGTTGCTAGTCTTTCATTATCTTCTAGCAATAATATTTTCATTATTTACTCCTAACTTAATACTAAATTTAGCTCCATTTTTAGTATTCTCTACCCAAATACTGCCATCCATCTTATCTTCTATTATTAATTTTGCCATATACAGCCCTATTCCATGGCCATTCTCCTTTGTTGTATAATATGCTTTAAATATATTCCTTATATGCTCTTTTGGTATCCCTCCTCCGTTATCCTCTATTTGTATTATCACATCTTCTTTCTCATTTCTTATCTCTATTCTTATCTTCCCTTCTTTTACCTCTTTATTCTTTCTTCTTTTTACTATTGCATCTTTTGCATTATTTACTATATTTAATAAAATTTGCATTAGCTCATTTTTATACCCTAATATATTTAATCTTGCACCTTCTTCTACTTTTATCTCTGTTTTTATGTAATTATATTTTATATTATGATTTATTATCTCTAACATCTTTGTTACTGCTTCTGATATATTAAAGCTTACTTTTCTTGTTGATGGCATTATAAAGTTTTGGAAGTCACTTATTGTTTCTCCCATATATTTTACTTGTACCATTATATCATTCACAAATTCGTTATTCTCTTCATCTATTTGTTTATTATTTGTTTTATTATATATCTGCTCTTGTGCTATTGTTGTTATCTCTAATAATGGTGTCTTCCATTGATGCGCTATTGATGAAAATATCTCCCCTATCTCTGCTAATTTTGATTGTTGTATCATAAACTCTTGATGTTTTATCTTCTCTTCTAAAGCTAATCTCTCTTTAGTAATATCAATAAAAACTGTAAATTTACCTTTAGTATTAAATATTCCTTCATGATATTGAGTTTGATTTATTATAAAAATTCTACAGTTATTTTCACTTATAAAAGCTATTTCATCAGGATTATTCTTATATTTGTTATATGTTCTTAATTTTTCTAAGAGTAAATCAAAACTATTATTATCTAAAAAATTTCGTAGTGTCACTTCTTTAAAAAAAGGCAGTTGCAATAATTCTTGAAATTGAGAGTTTGAATTTACTATTTTTCCTTTGTCATCTTGCCAAACAACAGGAGTTTTAATTGCATCTAATAATACTTTATCTACTTCAACTCTTTGTTCAATCATTTTTCCACTTTTGATTTTGAAAAAAAGAATATATAAAAGTAATAAAATCACCATTAATAAAAATGGTGAAACAATAAATACAAAATCTATTAAAATATTATCTTCTTCAAAAATAGACAAAGAAGAGTTAACATAAGTAAAAGGTTTATGTAAAGTCAATGGATTAAAATTATGTTCTTTTATCTTTTCATAATTGAATATATAAACAAAATCTTTATTTATAACTACTTTTTCATTAATTACTTCATGATTTAATAAACCCATTAGTAAATCTATTGCTTTTTGGGCCAGTATTTTATTATCAAGTAGTTTTCCACCAATAACATTTTGTTTACTATTTATAGTATTTGTAATAAATACTAAAGAGTTTAAAGAGTTAAATAGATTTGAAATATCATTAAAAGATAATAAATTTGCATTTTCATCTTTTTTTAGTTTTACATATAATATAACTTCGTTTTCTTTTAAATTTGATAATTGTGACTTCAAAGAGTCTAAACTATCATAAGAAGTATAAACAATTTTGAAAGATTTATCTTTTAATACTTCATTATATTTTATATAAATATTTTTTTTATTTGATTTTATATTCTCATCAATTATATGTATTTTTTTTATTTTAGGTAAAAATTTATAAATTAACTCTATATTATCTAAAATATTGACTCTTTTTAAAATAGCAAATACTTCTTTGTTTAAGAGTCTTTTTTCATAAGCACTTTCATCTCCTATATAAATAATCTTTTGCTCTTTAGTTAATATATTTGAATTATTTTTTACAAACTCCATGGCATTAGAACCAATAGCAATTATTATATTATAATTATTTTTACTATTTTCAATGGCATAAAGATTTCTAAATGTTTGTGTATATGTTTTATCATTTATTCTTAAAGAGTTTAAATATAATATATTAGAAGCTATATTCTCTTTTTTTAATCTATCTAAAATTGGATTAGTAATCATATCACTAAATTTATATCCAAGATGATAGGAGTTAATTATTAAAACACTATTTTTAGCAAAAACATGCGATGAAAGAAGAGAAATAAATAAAAAAATTAAAAAAAAATTAAATTTGTATTTCATTTTTTAATTATAACAGATTATTTTAAAACTAATGCTTTTTATTTACTAATTATAAATAAAAAGATATATATTTTATTAAGATAAAAATAGTTATAATTTTCAGTTTGTAAAAAAATAAGGGTTGTTTATGGATACAGTTTATAATAAGAAAGATCTTATCGGATTAAGAGAGTTGTCTAAAGAAGAAATTTTATATTTTTTAGATTCAGCACAGCAGTTTAAAGACTTAAACAATTCAGAAATAAAAAAAGATAAATTACTCCATGGAAAAACAGTAATAAATGCTTTTTTTGAAAACTCTACTAGAACAAGAGTGTCATTTGAAACTGCTGCAAAAAGGTTAGCTGCAGATGCTATTAACTTCAGTTCTTCTTCAAGTAGTGTCTCTAAAGGTGAAACTTTAGTTGATACAATTAGAAATATGCAATCAATGAAAACAGATATTTTCGTATTAAGACATAGTGCATCAGGTGCAGCAAGTTTTGTTGCTAATAATATAGATGCATCAGTAGTAAATGCAGGAGATGGAGCAAATGAGCATCCAACTCAAGCACTACTTGATTTGTTTACTATTAAAGAACATAAAGGGACATTAGAAGGATTAAATGTCTCAATTATAGGAGATATTTTACATAGTAGAGTTGCTAGATCAAATATCTGGGCAATGAACAAATTAGGAATGAATGTTAGGATTTTTGGTCCTGCAACTATGATTCCAAAATACTCTGAAGTATTTAATTGTAAAGTATGTAAAACTATGGAAGAGGCTGTTGAAGGAAGTGATGTAATTATTATGATGAGAATTCAATTAGAAAGACAAAATGAATCTTTAGTTCCTTCAATTAGAGAGTATTCAAAGTTTTTTGGACTTAATAAAGAACGTATCAAATTATCAAATAAAGATGCAATAATTATGCATCCTGGGCCTATAAATAGGGGAGTAGAGATAAATTCAGATGTAGCAGACTCACAAAGGTCAGTAATTTTAGACCAAGTTGAAAATGGAGTTGCTATAAGAATGGCAGTATTAAATATTTTGAATCAAAATAGAAAAGGGTAATTTAAATATGCGTTTACTAATAAAAAATGGAACTATAGTAAATAATGACAATACGCAAAAAGCAAATGTACTTATTGAAAATGATAAGATTATTGATATTATTAATCATGAAGATGTAACTGTTGATGAAACAATAAATGCAGAAGGTATGCTAATCGTTCCTGGATTAATTGATATGCATGTTCATTTTAGAGATCCAGGATATGAATATAAAGATGATTTAGAATCAGGAAGTAAAGCTGCTGTTGCTGGTGGTGTAACTACATGCTTACCTATGGCAAATACTAATCCATTAAATGACAACCGTTCTATTACAGAAGCAATGATAGCAAAATCTAAAAATATTGGCTTAATTGATTTACTTCCTATTGGAGCAATCTCTAAAGGATTTAAAGGAGAATCAATTGTTGAAATGGGAGATATGATTGAAGCAGGTGCTGTTGCATTCTCAGATGATGGATTACCTGTTACAGATAGCTCAGTAATGAGAAGTGCTTTAGAGTACGCTTCAAGTTTTAACTCATTTGTAATTTCTCACTCAGAAGATTGTTGCTTAGCACATAGAGGAGTTATGAACGAAGGTGAAATCTCAACAATACTTGGCTTAAAAGGTATGCCAAGTGAAAAAGAAGAGATTATGGTTGCAAGAGATATGCTTCTAGCAAAATTAACTGGGGGTCATATTCATATTGCACACGTAAGTTCAGAGTGGTCTTTAAAATTAATTGAACTTGCAAAAAAAGAGGGAATAAATGTTACATGCGAAGTTGCTCCACATCACTTCTCATTTACTGATAAAAAATTACTTACTTATGATACAAACTATAAGATGTCTCCACCTCTAAGAAGCCAAAGAGATATGGAAGCTATGAGAGAAGGATTAAAAAATGGGCTTGTTGATGTTATTGCAACAGACCATGCTCCACACCATAGCGATGAAAAGTTTGTAGAGTTTGAAAAAGCACCATTTGGTATTTTAGGATTACAAACATTAGTTCCATTAACTCTTAAGTTAGTTGAAGATGATGTAATCTCTTTAAACAAAATGGTTGAATTAACATCTTATAAACCAGCTAAATTACTAAAATTAGAAAACAAAGGGAAAATTGACAAAGGTATGTTAGCAGATATAGCTATAATTGACCCAAATTTAGAATATATTTATGATGATAATTTAAATAAATCAAAATCTAAAAATTCACCTTTATTATATGAAAAACTAAAAGGTGCTGCTGTTTATACAATAAAAAGTGGAAATATAGTTTATAAATTTCCAGAGTGTATAACAAAATAATTAAAAGTAACAGTTAATCTGTTACTTTTAATTTAACTAACTATTATTTCTCATTTGCAAGAGTTAATAAAGAGTTTGCAAGTACATTAGTAGCTTGATAAATATCTTCTAAATTTATCTCTTCTTTTACATTATGACTTATTCCCTCTTTACATGGAACAAATATCATACCAGTATATTTTGATACTTTAGGCATATGCATTGCATCATGTCCAGCACCACTAGGCATTTTTAAAGATTTTATAGATAATTTATTTGCTTCATCTTCTAATAGTTGTACTATTTTATCATCAAGTTTTGTTGGAGTATCTTTACATAGTTGTGTTAGTTCATAAGTTAATCCATCTTCTGTAATAACATCTTTTATTAATTCATTTACTAATTTATCAACTTCTAATAAAGAGTCTTCATCAATATCTCTAATATCAATGCCAAGTTTAACTTCTCCTGGAATTACATTTAATACCCCAGGAACTGCATTTGCATAACCAATAGTAGCTACAACTGTATCACTACCTTTATTTTGTGCAATATCTTGAACACCAATAATAATTTTACTTGCTGTAACAAGAGCATCTTTTCTCATACTCATAGGAGTTGCTCCTGAGTGGTCTGCTCTTCCTTTAATAACTAATTCATATCTAATAGGTGAAGCAATCCCTGTAACAATACCTACTGGAATTTGATGATTTTCAAGAACTGGACCTTGTTCTATATGTAACTCAATATATGAATGCATTGTATTTTCTTCTAAAACAGCTTTATTAAGTTCATCTACACCACAACCAAACTCTTTAGCTGCATCATAAACTGAAATACCTGTTTTATCCTTTAATCTTTTTAAGTCATCAAGATTTAATTTTCCAGTTATAACTTTACTACCTAAAGTAGCCATGTTAAATCTACTTGATTCTTCACATGAAAAAACAATTAACTGAATTGGTCTTAGATGTTTACAATCATTTTCTTTAATAGTTCTAATTGCTTCAAGTGCACACATAACACCTAGTGTTCCATCATAGCATCCACCAAAAGGAACACTATCTAAGTGTGACCCAGAAACAACAGGTTCTAAATCTTCAGAACCTGTTAATGTTGCATAGATATTTCCTATTGCATCTTCTTCTATTTGTAAGTCAATTTCAAGCATTAACTTTTTTAAGTACTCTCTCGCATTTTTTTCTTCAACAGAAAAAGCAAGCCTTGTAATTCCACCACCATCTAATTTACCAAACTCACTTATTTCAGCAAGTTCACACTTTAGTCTTTGTTCATTAATTAACATATTTTTTCCTATTTATTACATAACAACAAGAACAACATACGCTGTAATTAAAGCTAAGACCATTCCAAAAGATGTTCTTTTAACAACATCAATTGTAGAAACTTTTGCAAAGCCTGCACAAATAATAGCAGCACCTGCTAATGGTGACATTGTTCTACCAATTGCTCCACTTAATGCAGCAAGAGAACCCATATTTTCTATACTCATTCCTAAACTTTCAGCATGAGGTGTTACAACTTCATTAAATGCAAATGCTGCAGCATCCCCTGAACCAACAACAATAGCAAGTAAAAATGGTCCAACAGTTGCACCAATTCCTGCTAAACTTGGATTATTAATTAAAATTTGGATAAATGCATCAACTGCACCTAAAGCTTTAAGCCCAGAAACAAACACAGTAGCAGTAATAATAATACCTAAAATATTTGCATATGCTCCACCCATTCCATCAAAGAATTTTTTTGAAACTTCTGATGGGCTTGTTCTTGTAACTATTACTGCTATA
>NZ_NXIF01000078.1 GCF_002837275.1 Malaciobacter halophilus
TCAACTTCATCTATTTTAGAATTAACAGAAGTAGTTAAATCTTCTTTTGTTTGGTTGATTTCAGTAATCTTATTATTTACATTTTTTTCTAATGTTGTTTTTGATTGCTCAACTTCATCTATTTTAGAATTAACAGAACTCGATAATACAGTGGCTAAAGTATTTAAAGCTTCTTTTGTCTTGTTAATTTCAGTAATCTTATTATTAACATTTTTTTCTAATGTTGTTTTTAATTGAATTAAATTATCAATTATTTCTGTTGCTGAACTTTCTAAATTATCTTTTGAAGTATCAAACTCATCAACTTTATTTGAAAAATCATTTAATAAATTCTCAACATTTGATTTTAAATTATCAAGGTCAATCTTACTTTCTAAAACTTGTGTTTCTAATATAGAATCATAAACACCTTTTATTTCTAATATTTCACTATCGAATTTAAAAAGGTCTTGAAGTTCTACATCATCATTTATTCTACTATTTACTTGTGCAATTAATTTATCAACTGCATCTAAAAAAGTTTGTATTCTTGTATCAGTCATAAAAATCCTTTCATTTTCTTAAATCTACTTACAAAATAAATAAATAGAATTAAAAAAATAATAGAGGGGTTAGCCTCTATTATGGATTTTGTGTTTGTGCTGAAAAAGACTCACTTCTCTTAACTGTAACTCTTGTAGGAACTTCATTTGGTAAAAGCTCAAAAGGTTTAGTAGTTTTTAAAACTGCCGCAATATCATCTACATTAGCAGTATTTTTAAAGTGTATCACACCTGAATAAGGTCTAATGCTTGCAACTTGATTTTTAGGACCTGATAAATAAATACCTGTAACTGGATTAGTAGTTGCATTATTTTGGTCAATATTTGTAGTATCAGAAAGAGAGTCATTAATTTCTTTTACTTCATAACCACCAGCTAACAAAGCACCTAATGCTGTAACATCATCATTTTCACCATACATTCTAAATGATGTAGATTTATTTTCACCGTTTACTACTACTCTTTGAGTAATTTGGAATTGTTTTGCCATAATTTATATCCTTGCTTTTTATTTTTTTCTCTTTTGAGTAATGGAATTATTTTATATTTTTAAAAGCTTTGTCAATAGAACATTTTTTTTATTTGAAAGTTGATTTTATAGGCTTTAGAAAGTTTAAAAGTAAGACATAGGTTTTAATAAAAAAATAAAACCTATATTTTTTACATTTTTAATGTAAGATGAGTTATTTGCATATCTTTAATTTTTATATGTTGTTTTATTATTTGTGAAAGTTTTTTTTCATCTAAAGATTTTTTTACTTTAGGTAATTTAATATTTAAATAGCCATAATTATTCCTTGCATTAATAACAACACTATTACGATAATTATCACTTAAATTAAAATTGTCTTGTTTAGTTTGATATACATATTCTCTTATTTCTGTTACAGTTGCACCGATACAATTTTCAAAAAAGTTTAAAACATCATTATAATGTTTTGCTTCAACATCACTATAAAAAGTCTTAGTATCATCAATGTAAGTTACTTGATATTTCATTTTTAAGCCTTTAATATATTTATAATATCTTCTATTTTTTCATCATTAAAAGTCAAATATTTTTTAATATTTGTTTTTAATAAATCAAAAGAGATATTTTTAAGAGGAAATCTAAAATCTAAAAGACCCGTATAATTAGCAGTCTTAACCATAACTCTAATTTGTTTATCATGTGGCTTAAATGATGGGGCTAAAGCCCCCGAAGATGTGCCAATAAGAAACTTTTTAGAGTAAACAACTTTTTTAATATTTACAATTTTTGCAGTAGAAACAGTATTTAAAAAATTGATAACATCATTTTTATTATCCATCTCTAAATATAAATTATCTGTTCTACCTTGAAATAATGATACATAAAATAAAGCCATTATTTAACCTTTGTAAAACCAGTTGCAGTTATATAGTCAAGATGAGTTTGAGAAAGATTTAAAATTTCTCCCTCTGCATTAACTGCATATTCTTTAAAAGAATTAAGTTTATCAACAAAAGTTTTACTCCAAACATCATTAGAAGAAGAGAAATTATAACCTACTACCCTTTTATATAAATCTTTATCTTGTTTAGTTTTTTTCCAAGTTCCAGTTTTCATCTTATGTAAGAAAACAGCGTTTTTATCTTCACTAGTAGTTCTTTTTTGTTTTTGAGAAGTTGAAAGAACAGAATTAAAATGGCTAATTTTTCCATTTTTCATATGTATTTGGTTTTGTCGCTCTTGTGCAATAAGAGAAGTTACATTATTTACATTTCGATTAGCCATGTTTGCCATTGCTAATCTCTCTTCTTGTGTACCTAGCACAACGCCTAAACCACCTTGAACAAATTTGCCAACTGCTCCGCCATATTTTCCAAATTTTCTTAAAACACCTTGTATTTTATTTGATGTTCTTTTTGCAACAGAAGAACCTTTAATATAAGTAAAGATTAATGAACCACCTACTAAGATTTTTGAAACAGCATACTCACTTACTGTTATAATAACGGCATTCATAGTCATAAATTTAAGAGTATTTAAAGCACTATCAAGAGCTTCACCCATCAAACTATCATCATCAATTTTATCTTGCAAAGGTTTAAAATACTCATTTGCATATTTATAAGTTATACCCGTTGTAAGTTCATCTACAAAATCATCTAATGCACTTTCTCCAATTTGACCGACTTTAGCCATTTTTTACCCCTTTGTTATCTATATCATCTATTTTTGTTATATCAACATTTAACAAATCTTGTACAACTTTATTCATAATATTATCACTATCTTTTATATAATCTTCCCCATCAACTAAATCCCCGTAAGGCATACGATTATCTAAAGATTTAGAGATAGCATTTTCTGCATTCGATCTTGCAGTTGCTTCTAAAGGTATAACCTTTTTTCCCGAACTATCAATAACTTGTGAATTATTTAATTCCCCTGTATTGTTAAAATGATTAGAAATAAAATTTTCTGCATTAGCTTTTGCAGTTGCTTCTAAAGGTTTTATAGGATTTCCTTGACTATCAACTAGCTCAGGTTTTCCATCATTCATAAAATTATAATATTTTGCTTGTTCAATGTTTTTTTGAACTTGTGTTTTAGCAACTGTATTATTAATTTTAGAAAGTACAGAATTATATTTATTTCCTTTTGTAAGTTCTGTTGCAACTGTTAATATACCTTGTAGTAAAGATAATCCCATGTTTTCAGTTGCTTGTGCTTGCCTTTCTAAGATTTTGTTTTGATTATGTTGAACTTTTGCTAATTCTATAAAAGCCTTAGAAAGTGTATCACTTCCATTTTTCATCTGTTCAAATAAATTAGTAGATTTAGGAGTAGATTTATCTTGTGGTTGATTTAATTGCCAGCCAATGTCATCTAATGGACTTCTATTATAATTGGGTAAATATGCACTACCTTTTTGTGAATAATTTGCATATGCTCCCTCATCTAATTTATTAGCTTCTTCAATCTCTTTTTGTGTAGCTGTTAAGCTAACAAAGTATTCTTGTGTATCACTCATTTTTTTATCCCCGCTTTATCTAATCTACTATTCAAATCTTTAAGTTCTTGCAATAAAGAACTTTCACTACTAGAAGAATTTAATTTTTTAAGCTCTTCTAAAATTGCTTGTAACAATTGTTCGCATGTTTCCATAATTTCCCCTTAATTAAAGATATTAGATAAATCTAATTCGATATTAATTTCATTTCCTTTGTATTCATAATCGACAAACCAATCATGTTTATCAACTGCGGACATAACAAAGGGTTGTATATACTCTAAAAGTGCATTTACTGGACTAGTTCTTACTTGATTTATTTTTCTAAGATATTCTTTTAACTTACTAATTTTATTTTCAATATCATTTTTATTGTCAATTAAAAGTGGTTTTCTTTTAGGCGGAATAAAATCATTATTTTCACGCCATTTTTTTTCCTCTTCTTTATCTAATTTGTAATCCTTTGATTGTTCATAAGGTAAACCTTTTTGTCTATAAATATTAAAATCTGTACATACTTGTAAACAACAAGTAGTTTCAATTTTATTGTTATATTTATCTTTATTTACAGCTTCAATATAAGTATCTTTAGTCACATCACCAAAAATACTTTTTATATAATTTTCAAGTTCACCAGCATAAAAATTGCCATACTCTATTGGCAAACTATCAAAATCGCCATCAGGATTTTTATATTTTAAAAGAATAGGATTAGAAAGTTCATTAAAAGTTCGAGCCAAATCTGCTTCAAATTTCTTAAACATATCATTTGCTCTTTTCAAGTTAGCTTTATAATTTGCTAAATTAATATTATGCTCTTTTCTATTTCTATCTTGCTTATAAGAAGGTAAAGAGTTAAACCATTCAATTTCTTGTTTTACTTGACGCTCTTGAAAATAAACAAATTTAACAAAATCTTCATCAATTTTTTTTAAATACAAAGTAGTTGCGTCAGTAAATGCTAAAAATTGTTTATCATCTTTATAAACTGCTTTTAATTCAATCTTTTTTCTATCAACTTTAGTTGGAACAGAATTCCAATTAACCTTATAAATGTGATAATTATCATGTTTTTCTTTTGTATGATACTTTTCATAATCGCCTTTTCTAATAACATAATTTCTATGCTTATCAGGAACATGAAGTTCTTTAACAGAAAACAAAGATTTAAAATCGGGAAGTTTAAAACCGGCAGGAAAACCCTCTAAACCTAAGTTTTTACTATTATCTACATTTGGACTAATTCCAATGTCATAAGAATTATTATTTCTATCATAAAACATGTTTTACCTTTAGAAGTAGGTATTAACCTAACTTCTTGATTTTTGATATTTAATGTTTTGAGTTAACTCTTTTTGTGTAGTTAAACCACCTTTTGTATTTTGTGCGTTTTCTAACGCATTAGCAATACCTTTTACAACTTTAACACCAACACTTATTTTACTTGCAGTATTTGCAGGTAATAAAAATAAACTTGCTGGATATACCGCAGTTGCCACTGTTGTTATAAGTCCTAAATTTTCTAATAACCAATTCATTTTAATATCCTTTTATTTTTTGTGATAATTTTTTTGCTCTTATAGGTGTTTGAATTGCCCATTTTGAGTTAAGCATTTCAATACTAGCCTTAGCAACATATTCACGATAATCTCTATCACGACCATTAATTAAATTTAAATAAGCCGTTTCAAGATATGAGATTGTATTTTTAAATTTCAATAAACCAAAAACTCCTAATTGATAAGCCATTTCGACTAAAACCTCTTGAACATTATCAGGAAGAGAAGAGAAAAAATAAATATCATCTTCTAATTTTAATTTAATATCCAAACAATCTGAATTTAAAAATTCATCTGCTTCACGCTTAGTTATTCCTCTATCTTCTAAATTACGACCATAACCAATAGTAAGTTTACCGGCTGGACAAGTATAAATTTTAGAACTAAACCCTTCATGTTCAATAATGGATTTTTTTAATCTATTCATATTCATAATTAAACTCCTTGTAAATAAAAATTATTTGTAAAGTACCTTTTAACGGTACGCCATGTCATATTAGTTTCTTTTGCTATTTGATTTATATTGATTGGTTTACC
>NZ_NXIF01000079.1 GCF_002837275.1 Malaciobacter halophilus
AGTTTTATAAAAGCAAACAAAGAGAGATAATAGTACATGAGAAGTACTATTATGATGAAAGAACAAATAGTTGGAAAAGAGATAAAAAGAGAATAAATAAAAAAATAAGAGAAGAAAAAGCCCAACTAAAAGATAATGAGAAGGAGTTTAATTATACAGACCCCTTGGAATTAAAAAGAGTAAAAATACCAATATATAAAGAGATAAACTATTTTGATATAAAAGGCAAAGAGATATATAAAGTATCGCAAATAAATAAGAAGTTATTAGATATATCAAAAAAGAAGAATACATATGTAAACTCAGAAGAGTATTATAAAAAGATAAAAGATTTAAAAAAAGGGCAAATATACGTAAGTGATGTAATAGGACAGAGTGTAAAAACAAATGTAATAGGAACATTTACAAAAAGAAAAGCCAAAGAAGCGAATATAGCATTTAAAGCAGAAGAACAAGCCTATGCAGGAAAAGAGAATCCAAATGGGAAGAGGTTTGAAGGGATAATAAGATTTGTAACGCCAGTATATAAAGATGATAAAAAAGTAGGATATGTAAGTTTAGCATTAGACCATGAACATATAATGCAGTTTAC
>NZ_NXIF01000080.1 GCF_002837275.1 Malaciobacter halophilus
AAAATAGAAATAAAAGGTTGATTTTTTTTCAAAGGGATTTCACAATAAAATTTATTTGAAGCTAATTCTAAAAAAAAGTGATTTTTTCTTAAAATATATTCTTTTTCATCTTTATATGAAAAATTAATATTTGAACCAAGATTAAAGATTAAACATGCTCCTGAAACTTGTGATTTTTCATATAATAATAAATCTTTATTGGGAGTAATTCTTCTAACAAAAAGAGCAATACCATTTCCCATATCATAAAAGATAGTAAAACCTTCTCCATACTCTTTTTTTATTTTTGCAAAAGAAGTCTCTCTTGAAAAAGGATTTTGAATTTTCTTTTCTATATCTATTAAATCATAGTAGTTTACTTTTTCCATTAATTATTATTACCCTTAATTATTTTGATAATAATAATTAAAATATGTTTAATAAGTTGTTAATTAAATAAAGAAATCAGTTGTTTAAATATATAGTTTTTTTCTTCATTATATCTAATAATTGATTCTTTTATATGTATTTGAAAGTTGTTTTTATTGATACCTCTAAATTTTTTTAATCTTTTATTTATAAACTCTTCAAGGCAATTTTGGGTTTTTAAAAAGCCTATTAATAAAAATTTTTTTTCTCTTTTACTATATAAAAGTTTTGCACTATTTGCTTTTTTATGTTTAAGTAATTGTTCTTTTATTTTAGTATCAATTAGTGTGTTATTATGATTTATTAAAATAGCTTCTTTTTCATTTTCTATAAAAAACACTATTTCATTATTAAAATGGATATATTTTAGTAAGCAACTTTTTTTTGAAATTGCTTTTTGTTCATTTGATATTAGATGAGAACGCATTTTTTTGTAATAGCTATTTATTGTTTGTCTACTTATATTTAATTTTTGTGCCGTTTGGCTTGCAGTTAAGTCTTGTACAAAGCATATACAAATTTTCTCTATTTTATTAGTGTTAAGTTTTGCATTTTTTATCTTATATTTTAATATATCTACACTTGACATAGAAAAATTATATTAAAAAAGTATGTGGAAAAAATGTGTAAAAATTGTTTCAAGCTTTTAGTTGTCATGATAGGAAAACTGATAAAGATAATCTAAGTAAAAAAAGGAAATAATTTCAAATATTAATTATGATAATGATTATCACACACAAGGGGAAAATTAATGAAATCATTTAATAAAAAGATATTAACACTATCTTTATTTGCAGCTTTTGCATTGCAATCAAATCTAGTTGCAAAAGATACAAAATCTTTAGGTACAGTTGATGTAGTCTCTTCAAATGATACAGAAACTTCAAAGTCATATACAATAGATTCTATGAGAACATCTTCAAAACTGAATCTTTCTATTAAAGATACACCTCAATCAGTATCTGTAATGACTACACAACAAATGAAAGACTAAAATATAACATCATTTCAAGATTTGATGGAAAATGTTTCAGGAGTAACAGTAAACAGATGGGATGAAAGAATTTATCCTTATGCTAGAGGATTTAAAATTGATTATTATAAAGTAGATGGAATGCCCTCTCATGCTACTATTGCAGATAATGATTTTGATTTATCTATGTTTGATAGAGTAGAAGTAGTAAAAGGTGCTAATGGCTTAACAACTGGTGCTGGAAATCCTGCTTTAAGTTTAAATTTTGTAAGAAAACATGCAACAAGTAAAGAGTTTGAAGGAAATATCTCATTATCTGGTGGTTCATGGGATGCATATAGTGCAACAGCCGATATATCAACTCCTTTAAATAAAAAAGGAAATATAAGAGCTAGAGTTGTAGCAAAACATGAAGATAAAAAATCATTTATGGATGGATATGATAAACAAAATGACTTTTTTTATGGTGTTGTAGATATGGATTTAAGTGATACTACATTTTTATCACTAGGTGCAAGTTATCAAAAACTTGATAGAAGTGGTATTAGATGGGGTGGTTTACCAGCTTTTTATAATGACAGTAGTAAAACAAATTTTGATAGAAAAGATGCAGTAACAGAAGATTGGACATATTGGGATAGTAAAACAAAAAGTTACTTTTTAGATTTTAAACAGTTTTTATATAAAGATATTGCGTTTAATCTATCTTATTCTCATAAAAAAGTTTATAGTGATACAGCACTTTTATATTTTGGTGGTAGAGTAGATAAAAATACAGGTTTAGGAGTAGAATATACTCCTCTTGCTTACTCAAATGATCAATATGATAAAGAAGACAATATAGATGCTTATATTACTGCACCTTTTGAATTAGGTGGTTTAGACCATGAAGTTATATTAGGGTATATGTATAATAAAAAAAGACTTGTAAGTAATAAATGGGGGGTATCCTTCATTAGCAGGTGCAGTTTTAGATTTTAATAATATAAATATTGCAAAGCCAAATCTTGACTATTCAAATAGTGCAACTCCTGATAAAACTGTACAAACAGGTATTTATTTAGTTGGAAAATTCTCTTTACTTGATTCTTTAAAATTAGTTACAGGAGCAAGAGTTTCTGATTGGGAGTATGTAAATGAAGAAGGAAATGGAAATAGAGAGTTTACAAACGAAGTAACTCCATATATTGGTTTAGTTTATGATATTGATAAAAATCACTCAATTTATACTAGCTACACAGATATTTTTAATCCACAAGATAAACAAAGTGCAAGTGGTAGTTATTTAGACCCAATTGAGGGTAAAAACTATGAAATAGGTGTAAAAGGTGAGTATTTTGATGGTAGATTAAATGCTTCTTTATCTATTTTTAGAATTGAACAAGATAATGTAGCTCAAAAAATTCCTGGAGTAAAAGTTATTGGAACTACAAAAGATGCATATGAAATGGCAGAAGGTGTTACAAGTAAAGGATTTGAGTTTGATATTGCAGGTGCAATAACAGAAGCTTGGAGTATAAATTTTGGATTAGCTAATTTTGAAGCAAAAGAGGCAAATGGAGATAAATATGCAACTCATGTATCAAGAACAACTGCAAATTTATTTACAAAATATAAGTTAAACAGTTTAAGTTTTGGTGCTGGGTTAAACTATAAAAGTAAACAAGAAAATAAGACAAAATATGGAACTATCACACAAGATGCTTATATAATTGCTAATGCAATGGCAAATTATAAGATAAATAAAAATCTAAATTTACAATTAAATGTAAATAATATATTTGATAAAGATTATTATTCAGGTATAGGTGAAAATGGTTCTGACAATAGTATGGTTTATGGTACACCAAGAAATGCTACACTAACTTTACAATACTCATTTTAATAACTAAAAAGGACTTTTCCTTTTTAGTTTATATAATTATGATAATAACTATTAATATTTAATAAGAATATTGTATAATTCTTTTATGTTAAAAGAAGAATATAAAAAGTTAAAAGTACTATATGTTGAAGATGAAGATTTTATAAGAGCAAATGCAGTTTCATATTTAAAAAGATTTTTCTATGATGTATATGAAGCAAATGATGCTTATATGGCTTTAGAACTTATTGAGAAAAAACAACCACACTTAGTAATAACAGATATAAAAATGCCAAAATTAAGTGGTTTAGATATGATAAGAAGAGTAAGACAAACAGATGAAAAGACTCAATTCATAGTGCTTAGTGCTTTTACTAATAAAGACTATTTACTTGATGCAATAGATTTAGGTTTAGTTAAATACTTATCAAAACCCATAAAACATGATACTATTTTTCCTTTACTTTTAAAGTGTGCAAAGCAAAGTTTTGAAAATAAGAATAATAAAAAGTTTATAAATGAAACTACTTATTTTGATAGCTTTGAAAAAATATTAAAAGTAGATGAGCAAGAGATAAAACTAACAAAAAGTGAAATGCTTTTTTTAGAACTTCTTTGTGTGAACTCTCCACGAGTAGTTACTTATGAACAAATGCAAGAGTATATTTGGGAAGATGAGTTTATGAGTGATAATGCAATTAGACTTTTAGTTCGTGATTTAAGAAAGAAGCTTCCTTGTAAAGCTATTAAAAATGTATCAAAAATCGGATACAAAATAGAACTTCTTAAATGAAAAAGATTTTTTTAATTTTATTTGTTTTTTCTTACTCTTTTGTTTTTGCGGATAAATTTAATTTAATAAAGAGTTTTCAAGTTTCTGAAGACTTTGAGATTTTTAAAGAGTTTGGCAAAAAAGATTTTTTAGAGCATAAAAATAAAAAAGTAAAAAAGTTTGCTGTAAAAATAGAGCTTAATAAATCACTTTTAAAAGATAAAAAGTTCTATTTAACA
>NZ_NXIF01000081.1 GCF_002837275.1 Malaciobacter halophilus
GTTACTATCATTTAGAGCACAAAAGAATCTAAAAACCCATGTGTTAAATGATGAATATAAACATATAGAGAATAACTCAAAACTATTAGTAGAAAATGATAAAGAAGAGACAATACAAAAAGACTCAATCATAACAGTAGGAGAAGAAGAAAGAAAAAGTATAAAAGCAAACAAGATTTTAACTGTTGAGAAAGAGTCTATTACTACTGTTAAACAAGATTGTGAAGAACATATATTAAAAGATTTTATTACAATTGTTAAGGATGATTTAAAAACAATAGTAGAAAATAATGTAACAAAACGGATAAAGGGTACAAAAACTGAATATATAGAGCAAGATGTAAAGAAAAAGTATCTACAAAATATGTTTTTACAAATTGGTAAAGATTATAGGTTAGATGTAATAAATTCATATCATTTAAAGGCTAATACTGTAAAATATCAAGCAAAAACAATTGAACTAGAAGCAACTAATGGTATTAGTTTAAAATGTGGAGGAAATGTACTTACAGTTGACCCTTCTGGAATATTTTTGAAAGCTGGAACTGTTGATACAACATCATCAAATGGTGGAGTAAGTGCAAAAAATGTACCAAAAGTAGAGATACCAAAGCCACTATATGAAAAAGTAAGAGTAGTTGAACTAATTCCTACAATTACAAAACAAGATGAGATAACACAAGTTTTAGAGTATGAAGCTATTGTTGAGAAGTTTTATAATGGTGTTTGGAGTAAAACTACTGATTTAACT
>NZ_NXIF01000082.1 GCF_002837275.1 Malaciobacter halophilus
TCTAATTTGTGCTAACTCTTCTTGTCTTGGCTCTTCTACATTTAATACAGCTATACATTCACCCTCTTCTTGTGAAATATGAGAACTAACTATATCTTCAACTTCTAAATATCTTGCAAGTTGTGTTTGTGTATATCCTTCTTCTTCACTATTACTTACAAAGCAGTGTGCATGTCCTACTTTATAAATATTCTCTTCTTCTAAAGTAACACTCATTTTTAATCCATTAATAGTAATATTATCATTGGTTGGGTTATCTATTAAAATATCAGTATCAGATTCATCATTGTTTTTAATAAAATACCATTGTAATTGAGCTTCTTGAGTAGGAGTTAAATCAGTAGTTTTACTCCAAACACCATTATAAAACTTCTCAACAATAGCTTCATACTCTAAAACTTGTGTTATCTCATCTTG
>NZ_NXIF01000083.1 GCF_002837275.1 Malaciobacter halophilus
GGAAGTCAAGCACTTCTGCGCTGATAATACTGCAGGTTTCACTTGTGGAAACGTAGGCCTCTGCCAGCTCTTGAGTCTTTTTAAGCCCTTATCTATTTTAACTTTTTACAGTTATCTTAGTTATGGGCTCTTTTTTTTGCCTTTTTTTTATAGTTTTAATGTCTTAATGCTTCTCTTTTATATTTTCTCCATTTTTTGAAATACTCTTCATTGTTTAAATTATTATCATGACTATAATCAGCTGCAAAATTCATTAAAGCTTGCTCTAAAAAAGTACTATAATCAAGTGCTATCACATTCTTTTCTTTACTTTGAGGTATATCTCCCCATCTATTTTGAAACCACTGGTTCCATTCTTTTGAGCCAGGTATATACATATTCCATATTCCATCTTCAGTGATTTTTTTTACTGGATAGAAAAATGTAATCATATCAGAATCATAAGGTACATAACTTGATGTTCCGTGGCAACTTAAACATGATGAGCTTCGTAGTTTTTTTACTATTTTATCATCTACATTTACATCATATTTTACTGCAATATCAAAAGGACCTGATAGTCTTTTACCATAGCCTAATGTAACTTTTGCATATGCAGGTGCATTTGGATTTATATATGTTTGATTTAATTCTTTAAAGGGGTATTTAGCTGAATTTATTGCTGGATCATTTCCCCAAATTGCACCTAGTGGAACCATTTTTTCCCAAGCAGTTTCTCCTTTTGCATCTTTATCATAAACTAGTGTTGTAAATACCCAACCAGTTTTTGGTGCTGCAATAGAATCTTTTACTATAATATCAAATATAGTAACTCTAGTATTAATAACTCTTGGTTCTTTTGATTTAATTGTTCCATTAATATCAAAAGGTTTTCTATATATTTTCCAAATTGCAGCACCTTTTAATACAGGCCATTGTTCTGGTGTAGCAGATGCCGAAGCTGCTTTTATAATTACTGAACCTTCTTCAAATTGAGCTTCATTATTATTTATATTTGGAATGCACTCTTTTGTTTTTTGATTGCAGTCTTTAAAAATCTTATATAATGTATGTGCTGCTACTTCATCATAGTATATTGCTGCATAATTTCTAACAGGCACTGTTAATCCAAAATCTTTATATACACTTGCTTCTTGTATTTGACCTGTATATGTACCATATATTGCTTCTCTTCCTTCCCAAGAAGTTAAAGGTACACTCTCTCCTGCCCAAAGCATACTATACCAACCTTTTTGACTATTTTTATTCCATTGGCTTTGATTTATAACAAAAGTTTTCATTGATGGGGCAACATACTGTTTTAATGCCATAATATAATCATATGCATTCTTCTTTGTTAATGGTTTATTATTTGTTACTTTAAACCATGGTCTATTTACAGGTTTTTTATATTCACTTGGATAGTTATAATTGAATTTAAATAACTCTTTAGAATATTCACTTTTTGTTGGAATATTACCGTTGTTTACTGCAAAAGGGTTAATATCTTTTGCAAACATAACATTTACTAAAAGTACAGATGTTAGTATTGAAATACCTTTTTTAGTCATTATTTTCCTTTATGATATAATTTGATTTCTACCTTTGTTTTTTGCTAAATATAGTTTTTCATCTGCTAATCTTATTAAATTTTTTGGAGTAATATTTTTGATTTCTTTAGATGAAGCAATACCCATACTTAAAGTGATATAAGAACTAACTTTAGATTTTTCATGTGTGATTTCAAGATTATTAATACTATTTTTAATTTGAGATGCAATTTTCAATGCATTTTTAATAGAAGTATTAGGTAAAATCATCGCAAACTCTTCTCCTCCATATCTTGCAACTAAATCATTAGTTCTTTTTAAATTTTCATTTAAAGTTTTTGCAACATATTTTAAACACTCATCTCCTTGTAAATGACCATAGTAATCGTTATATAGTTTAAAATAATCAATATCACACATAATTAGACACAAATTTTCATCTGTTCTTTGCGCTCTTGCACACTCCTGCTCTAGTGTAATATCAAAAACTCTTCTATTTTTTATTTTTGTAAGTGAGTCCGTAGTTGCTAGCATATCTAGTTTTTCTATTGCTTCTTGAAGCTCTTTTTCTACTTTTTTTCTTTTTTCATTCTCTTTTATAATATCTGTATTTAGTTCTAAAATCTTTTTATTTTGAAGTTGTAATTTTACATTTTGGTTCTCTAATTCATCATTTTTCTTATCTAAATCATGTGTTCTTTCTGCTACTTTTTGTTCAAGATTTTTATACATTAGTGCATTTTCTATGGAGATTGCAATTTGTCCACTTAAATGTTTAAGTAATTCTATTTGTTCTTTTGAAAATATTCCAGTCATTGCATTATTTTCTAAGTAGATTAAACCTTTTATTTTATTATGAAAAATTAATGGCAAACATAAAACTGATTTTACTCCTCTATTTATGGCATCATCTTCTTTTATAAAAATGGAATCATTATTTAAATCATCAATTACAATAGGTTTTTTAGTTCTTAAAACATAGTTTATTATATTATGAACAACATCACTTGATTTTTCAAATTCAATATTTTGCATTACATCAATTGTTGTAGATTTATATGAAGCAGTAGCTTGTATATAATATTTATTGTTGTTCTCTAAAAGTACATTTGCGTATTGTGCACCTGAATTTTCTAAGACTATATGTAATAAATTTTTTAATAAACTTGGTAGTTTTTGTTCTTTTACTATTGCTTCTGCTGCTTTAGTTAAAGTATCAAGATTTATTGATTCAGTAGCTTGCATGTTAATATTTGAAGAGTTCTTAACTGATACACCCCATTGTTTTAATATATCTTGCTCTTCATTTTTTAGTAGCTTTGAAACTCTTTCTTGATTGATTGTTTTATATATATTTGATAATAATCTATTTGCAATAGCTTTTAAATGAGTTTGAGAATAAATTTCTGCTGCTTGAATAGCTTTTTCAAAATATTTAAAAGCTTCATTTATTTTATTTTCAATTCTAAATAGCTCTGCTTTGATTAGATTTTTTCTTACAACAAAATTTTCTGGACACTCTAAACTATATTTCTCAAACTCTAATAGATTTTGATTGATTGTTTTAAGATACCTTTTTTTTAAACCGCTATTTACTTTTTCATATAAATTTGAAAGTATTAAAGATTCATAAAAATAGTGTTCAATACCATGAATTGTACCTTTAGAATTTTCTAAAAATCTTTTACTTTGTAAGTAGTATTCGTGAGCTTGTTTATAATCTTCATGTATAAAAAGAGTAATCATTTTATTTATATAGTAGTAATGTACAAAGTGTAAAGAGTTATAACTTTCTAGTTCTTTAACATACTCATCTTCATTGAAATATTTATTACAAAAAGAGTTTTTGTTAATTGTGTTTGCTTTAAGATTGCAAATTGCTTGTTTAACACTTAAAATTGCACCTAATTGTTCATAAGCTTTTATTCTTCTAAGGGTTTTTTCAAAAATCTCAATTTGATTATTTATATTATCTAAAGATACACCTCTTAAGAACATACTTTGTATAATACCAGCTGCTGCACAGCCACTGTGGAATAAATCTCCTATTAATAAACCTTTATTATATGATTCAAACCATTTTTGTTCAGTTATTGCAGTTGGTAGTACCCATGAAAAAGCAAAATAACCACAAACAAAATTAACTTCAGGATATAAATTAGTATTATTATATTTTTTTATCATATCTAAAGATAGATTTGCATACTTACAACCTAATTTATGATTTTGTTTTATTGCACCTTGAAATATAACGCCAAAAACCATAAAACCAATAACTGCATCTTTAGTATCTCCATGTTTTAAACATAATTTTACTAATTTCATTGATACAAGTACACATAGTTTTGGATCAATTTGATATGCAGCTTTAAGTAATGCAGATAAAAGTTTTATCATAATAATAACTTTTTCATCTTTTGTTTCTGGCAAAGAGAGTAAACTATTTGGATTTTTATTCTTTAATTTATAGTTTAAATACATTGAGTCTTTTGTATATATAACTTTGCTGAAACTTTTAGGTATATTTAAATTAAATAATTCTAAAGCTTTTTTACCTGTTTCATAAGCTTTTTTAAATTCAGAAAAATCAGAATAGAGTTTTATTATTTGTTCGTAAATATAAGCTTTTTCAAGATTTGTATTAGCAACTTTTATTGCATTGTTATAATATTTTAATGCAGTTCTTTTATTTAAAACCATATGTTCACAAATTGCATAATCTTTTAAGATTTCACTATAATTGTCTTTAGATTTAATATCATTAAAAAGATTTAGAGCCTGTTTCATATATTTTTGTGCCATTACAAAATCTGCATTTTCTCTTGCATTTATAGAAGCTTTATGATTAAGTGAAGCTAAATAGTCTTTTTGTTCTTTTGTATTGAAAAGCATTTTTGCATTATTATAATGGTTTATATATGTTAAAAAATCATTATTTCTATTATGTAAATCTAAATTAAGTATAGAGTCCGCGATTTTTTTATGATATAAACTTCTTTCTTTTAAGGCTATTGAATTATATATAACTTGTTGTATTCTATCATGAGAAAATTTATATCTTTCATATTTTAAATTACTAATATTTTTAGTTTTTACAATCCATTCATTTAGTATAGTTTTATTTAGTATTTGTTTAAATATTTTATCATCATTAAAAACTTTTTTCAAAAGTTCTTCATCAAACTTATTTCCAATACATGAAGCTATTTTCAATAGTGTACTTTCATTTTTATCTAATTTATTTATTTTGTTTTCTAGAAGTTGAATAATATTATTACTTGCAGAAACAGTGTTTAATTGATTAAAATCACATTTCCATCTAAACTCATCATAATTAAAATAGATTATATTCTCATCTACTAACTGTTTTAATAGTTGAATAATAAAAAAACAATTTCCTGATGTTTTATTAAAAACTAATTTTGCTATTTCATCGCTATTATCAAGTTTAATATTTGTTTTTAGAATATCTTTTATATGTTCATATTTTAAAGGCTTCAAATGAAAGGTTTTAAGTAAAATATCTTCATTTTCTAATTTCTTTAAAAGTTTATTTAATTTGGAATCTTGTTTTACTTCATCATCTCTATAAGTAATAATTGTAATAGTATTTTCTAATTGATAAAGAGAATTTTCTAACCAATTTCTTGTAACTTCATCACTCCATTGCATATCATCTATAAAAATAAGCAAAGGATTTTTCTTGCTTGCAAATAGTTGTAAATATTTAAACAAATAGTTATCAAATTTTATTTTTGATATATTTTTATTAATTTTTATTTCTTCGCTATTATCATTTAAAATAATTTTCAATTCTGGAATTAATTCAAAAAGTATTTTTACTTCACTATTAAGTTTTTCAATAATATTTTTTTTCCATTGTTCTAAAGTATAAGAGTCTTTTGTTAATAACTGTTTTGAAAGTTCTCTAATTTTTTCATATAATATCTTATATGCAATATTTTGTTTATAATTATCTAGTTTTATTTGAAGTGAATTGGTAGTATCAATATTTGAAAGCTCCAAAGCTCTTTTTACAAGTGATGTTTTTCCTACCCCTGAAACACCTTTTATTATAAGTAGTTTATTTTTAGTATTATTAATTTCATCTTTTAATTCATTTAACTCTTTTTGTCTACCAAATAATTTTTTATTGCTATTGATTAAAAAATTTCTTTGAAA
>NZ_NXIF01000084.1 GCF_002837275.1 Malaciobacter halophilus
AATTCTGTTACTTCTAATAGTTATTTTGCAAATTTATTAGGTTTTAAAGGAGATAATGCAAATACACAATTTTCTAATTATGTAAATGGAAATGGAAAAAACTTTACAACAAGAGAACTTATTAGACTTATTGAGCTTATGGGAAATGATAGTAAACCAATTTTAGATTATATGTGTGATAAAGCTGGTTTTGTTTGTAGTGAAAGAGCAACACCACATAAACATATTGAAGATATTAGAGATATTTTACAAAAATTCTCTATTGATAATGGTCTTTTGAATGCTTCATTTCTTAATGCAATTAAAGATAATAATATTGATGAAGAAGAAACCAAACAATTAAAAGAATTATCTTATCAATTTAGAGCAAGACTATTGCAATTTGAATTTGCATTAAGTGAGAAATTAAAATGATATTTGATTACTTATTTAATGAATATATAGAAATGTTTGATGATATACACTCAAAATCTGAAATTATAAATAAAAAGAATAGATATAAAAATCACATAAAAGATTATATAGGTCATTTACATTTAGAGGAAATTAAATTTAAACATTGTCAAGAGATAGTTAATAATATTATTAAAGTTAAAGAACTATCTCCAAAAACTGCTAAAAATGTAAATGCAATAGTTCAAACAATTTTTAATTATGCTATTAAAAATGACTATACAGAAAAAAACCCCGCACAATATACGATTATCCCTAAATTTGATAATAAATATAATATTTCGTTAAAACAAAATCAAATTAAGTCTTTAATAGATGAGATACTTAATTTTGATAATTCTATTTATAAACTTATATTTATTTTTGCTTTGCATGGTCGTAGAAAAAGTGAAATTTTAAAAATGCAATGGTATCAAATTGACTTTGCATTAAAAGTTTATTCAATTCCAGCGCAAAAAAATAAAGCTAGAAAACATGATGTACATGAGATGACACCTCTACTTTATCATAATTTAAAATCACATTATGACAATGAAATAAAATCAAGGGATAAAGTTTTAGAAAAAGATTATATTTTTATAAATGAAAATACTAATACTTATTTTAAAGATTTAAGAAGACCTTTTAATAAATTAAAAAAATTAGCTTGTATTGAAAAAATGAGATTTCATGATTTTAGACACTTATTAGGTACTGAATGTATTAAAAAAGGTATTCCAGTTGAACATATAAGTCAAGCTTTAGGACATAGTAATATTGATGTTACTCAAAGATATATAACTAAGGATAGTAATATTTCTAATAAAGTTGTTTCAAATTTTTTAAGCTCGTATTCTAGTTAAAAAGATTTTTAGCAACTTGCAAACGGTTGTTGAGCATATGAAAATTTAATACTTTTGCTAAAAATGCACAACCGATAGGGCGTGAGCTTTTCCCCTTTTTTTTAGGGGCTTTAGCCCCTAATTATAACTTTATCTAAGACCTAATAAAAAATATAGGTTTTATATAAGGTTCTAAAACCTAAAAAGAAAAAATAAAAAAGGAAAAATTATGGCAAAAACTGCAAATAATGAATTACAAAACCAAGACCCAATCCAACAGCAAAAGGATTCAGTTAAAGCATATATGCGAAAGTTAAGAGCAAATACTATTGTTTTAGGTGCTGACCTTGTTGAATTAAGAGTTCAAGAGGGTAAAGAAAAGCTAGACAAAGAAACTAGAATGCCTTTAATAGATGAACAAACTGGCGAAGCTTTTAGATGGCCTAATAAATATTACGCAAAATTTGCTTTTATGGGTGGCGAAGTTGAAACAGAATTATCAGAGAAAAAATATTTTGAAATAGAAAGTCAAGTTAATATGCCTTTTTATTTAGAGGGTAGATTAACAAAGATAAGAAGCTTTGGAAGTGAAATAATAGCACCCGTTTTTAGTAGTTTTGAGTTATTAGCATAATTTAAAATCCAGTCGGGGAATAAGTCCCCACTCTGGTTTAACAAGGGGGG
>NZ_NXIF01000085.1 GCF_002837275.1 Malaciobacter halophilus
ATCATCTATTGTTTTTGACATATTTGCTGTTAGTGTATTTGTCTTTTTTATACTTTTTTGCATAAACTCATCATCTAAATCTCCTACACTATATGCAAACTGTATATTTTGCATTACTAATCCTAATGCATTTAGTGGCTGTCTCCATTGATGAGCAATATTTCCTATCATCTCTCCCATTGCTGCTAACTTACTTTGTTGTATTAGTAACTGCTCTTGTTTTCTTTGTTTATCTATCTCTTCTTTTACTTTTTGTTCTAAACTTGCATTTAAATCATTTTGTTTTTTAACTAAAGCTTCAATTTTATTTGCCATTTCATTAAATGAACTTTCAAGCTGACCTATTTCATCTTTTGAGTTTACTTTTAGTCTATAATCAAACTCATTATTTGCAAATTTTTTAGTTCCAAGTAGTATATTTTCAATTTTTTTACTAATATAGTTTGACATCCACAACGCAATTATTATGACTAAAACAATCATTATTCCAGTGGAAACTGTAAGTTCATTTAGCATCTGCATTATAAACTTTTCTATTTCACTTCTATTCTTTTCTAAACTTTCATGCATACTTTTTGTTTGAGTGTTTAAAATAACATCTATATTATCTTTTGTTTTATTTGCAGCAGCATGAAATTCGTTTACATTTGCAGTAATTGTCACAAAACCAAAACCTCTTTTACTATTTGCATATTTACCTGTATAGTATGGAATAGCAGCTGCTGTTGATAATTTCCAAATATCACTCCAATATATTATAAAAGAACCATAACCTCCATTTTTAGTAACTTGCATCCAACCTTGACATTGTGGAGCAAAATTCAAATATCTACAATCAATATTTACATTTCCATCTTCAATTAGTTGCTTCATATTTGGCTTTTTTTTCAAGCTTTGCTCTTCAAATGTTGGATAGTCTTCTAAAAACTCATTTATTTCTTTATTTGAAGCATAATACTTCTTTGCAACATCCAAACTTAGCCATGGCATTGTTTGTTTACCAGTTTCTGGATTATATCCTACAATAGAGTGGTCTCTTGGATGAGATATATTTTTACCTTCATAATCCCACATAAATGCATAATTCCCTACACTTGCATCTGCTATATCTTGTAAAGGATTCTTTCCTGTTGGATTTACTGTATCTGTAAACTGCATTATATGTTCATGGTCTAATGCTAAACTTACATATCCTACTTTTTTATCATCTTTATATACTGGCGTTACAAATCTTATTATCCCTTCAAACCTCTTCCCATTTGGATTCTCTTTTCCTGCATAGGCT
>NZ_NXIF01000086.1 GCF_002837275.1 Malaciobacter halophilus
TAACAAAAGTGCTATTTTTTACAGCAATAAAAAGTATCAACTAAAAAATTACATAAAAAACAGTTGGAGTAATCTTCCTTCTAATATGATTAAGCAAGAACTACAACTAGCTTTTGAAAAGAGTAATCTTTTTAATAAAATTACTACAAATGATACTAATAGTGATTTTACACTTAATACAAAACTTTTTGAAATTTATAATAAAATAGAAAATAATAATGCCTACTCAATATTAAGTATTAGTTTTGAAATAGTTAACAATACAAATAAAAAAACAAAAAAATATTTTTATGAGAAGAAAACTAAACTAAAAAAGAATACTCCTTATAGTTTTATTACTACTGTAAATAGAGATTTTTCAACTATTTTAGTTAACTTCTTAAAAGAGTTAGAGAAAAACTCTTTTAAGAGTTAAAGTTTTTATTTGCAATGTTTTCAATAAATACAGTTGCATATGAGCCTTTAGGTAAAATAAAAGTCAATAAGCACTCATTTTTAGCCTTATTATACTTAATATCTTCTATCTTAGGAAAAACTATAGCATCCCTTCTGTATCCTTTTTCATAAATTGAACTATCATCAAAATTCTCTTCTATTTGTTTTGCTTTACTTATACTTCTAAATACTTTTCTTCCAGGAAGTAGTCCTGTAAAACTTATCTGTTTATTTTCAAATGCTGTAATATTTTGTTCACTAATATTTTTTGCAGTAAAAAATCTATTATTTTTTAAATCATGAAAAATATCTCCATCTAAAAGTAGAAACTTATTTTTATGTAAACTTACTCTTTTTACTAACCATGCATTAAAAAATGCACTTTGATATGCAGAAATAAGCATTTTTTCCAATTTTCTATCTTTTATATGTAGTTCGCCAGATACTAACTGTTTTGCTTTTAAAAGATTCTGCTCAATATCTTTACCAAATCTTTGAAAACCAAAATAGTTAGGCATACCTATTTTATCAATTAATTTAATACAATTTTGGATTGTAATTAAAGTATTAAAATCAACTTTTTTTAAATTTATTCTAAACTTATTGCCTTTTAAATCACCAATATTTAATTTTTCATTATGTAAATATGTTTTTAATATCTCAATTTTTTTATGATGAAACTTTTTTATCTCTTTGGAGTATTTTTTAGGAATAGAAATATACTGGGTTGTTGTTGCATTCTTATCTTTCAACCCAGCATAACCTATTTCATTTCTATTTATATGTAAAAAGTTTGAGATTAAATCTATCAAATCCCAAGTACCTAAATTTCTTTTTTTTATTTTAAGTACTAAAAAATTTCCTTTTAAAGAAAAAACTATAGGTATCTCTTCTACTATAAAGTCATACTCATTTTGATAAAACTCAAAATCTAAACTTTTATGATTTTGTAAAAAAACTCTTTTAATCATAAAAATTACTTAGACTTAGCTTCTTCAGCTTCAAAAACTGTTCTACACTCTGTACAATACTTTGCATATGGTTTAGCTTTTAGCCTGCCTAAAGGAATTACAACACCACACATATCACATATACCATAACTTCTATCTTCAATTTTTTTCAAAGATAGTTCAATTTCAGCAAGCTCTTTTGCGTGATGATTAGCAATCATACCTTCGGTAAATGAATCCGATACAACTTCAGCATAATCAAGGTCATCTTTAATATCTTGATCTTTTAGTAAATCGATATTTTCACGACTACCTAAAATGCTTTTTAGAAGTTTTTCTTTTCGGTCAAGTAATATAACTCTTAATTCGTTTATCTGTTTTGTATTTGGCATGATAGCCTCCTTAACTTATATAGAACTATTATATAATGTTTAATATATATTATCACTTTTTAATATATGAATTAATTTAAAATTAAGTATTAACTAAAAAGTATAAACTCTATTTCTACCACTATTTTTTGCTCTATAAAGTGCTTTGTCAGCTTCATTAAATAGTTGCGTTCTTTTTTTAAGTAAAGGCTTTTTATTTATATCATTTATTCCAATACTTATAGTTATTCTTTTATAAAAGCTATACTCATGCTCTATATTAAGTTCATATATTGCATTCTTTAGTTTTTGCGCAATAATTTTAGATACATTTTGCTTATTTAAACTAACAAGTACAGCAAACTCTTCCCCACCTATTCTAAACACATAATCACATTTTCTAAGATTTGATTTAATAGTTTGAGCAACGGTTTTTAAAACTTCATCACCTCTTAAATGACCATAATTATCATTGAACTGCTTAAAATAATCTATATCTATAATCATTAATACAAAAGGCTCTTCATATTTTTTAAATTTTTTACAATATTTTTTGAAAATTTTATTAAAATGTCTTCTATTAAAAATTTGAGTTAACTCATCTGTAATTAGTTTTTCTTTTATTTTTTTATTATTAGTAATATTATTATAAATTGCTGTAAAAGTTTCAATATCTCCATTTTCATCACAATTTGGTGTAATAGTATTCTCCACCCAGACTACTTTTCCATCTTTTGTTCTATTTTTAAGTTTACCTCTCCATGTTTTATTTAAAGTTATTGTTTCCCAAAGTCTCTTATATTTTTCATCATCACTTGAAGGGTCTCGTAAAATATTATGTCTATTTCCAACTAATTCACTCTTTGAATATCCAGTCAATTCACAAAAAGCATCACTACACTCTTTAATTACTCCATTTTTATCAGTAATACTTATTAGTTGTTTGTTAATTATTTCATTGTAGTGAGTAATTTTTTTCTCTTTCTTTTTAGCTTGCGTAATATCTTTTCCTTCACAAACTAAATAAATTACTCTATTTTCATCATATACAGGTTTTATAGTAAACTCAATATGATACTTATTAAAAAGTAACTTTTCATTATTTACAAGTCTTCCTTGACTTGCTTTTTTAACCTCTTTCTTAATAGAAGTTCTTTGCTCTTCACTCCACCATTCTGTTTGCCAAAATTTCTTTCTTGTTACATCTTTTTCTTGCTTATTTATAAATTCTAAGGCTGTTTTATTAGCTTTTATTACAGTGCCATTTGGTTTAAGCAATGCTATTAGATGAACTGAATTATCATAAACTGTTTTAATAACTTTATTTGTATAAAATAAATTCTTTTTTAAGTTTATCTCTTTTGTGACATTAGTTATATAAGAGCATATATGCTCTTTATTAGCTTTGCTATCATAGAACTTTTTTCTAATCTCTTTAACCCATATATAATTGCTATTTTTAGTAAGTATTCTATAAGCTGATAACTCTATTTCATTACAAATATTTAGTCTTTTTATTTCATTATTTAAAGCTTTTAAATCACTTTTATGAATTAATTTTGAGAAATGAAAATCATCACTTAAACTCTCCTCTACGCTGTACCCAAGAAGAGTTTTAACATTATTTGTAATATAATCTATTTTATTTCCACTATCCTTAAATTTAATAAACAGTGTAGGACTTTGATTAAAATACTCCAGATATCTATTTTGCATAACTACTCTAAAATCAACTTATAACCTACACCTGATAAGTTCTTTATTAACTCTTTTGATGATTTTTTTCTAAGTGATTTTATTACTGTTCTTAAATTATTTAAACTTGTATTTCCATGCTCATTTATTGAAATTGCTTCTAATAACTCATCATAAGATAAAATCTTATTTGAATTCTTAATAAAATATTCCAATAACATAATTTCTTGATTTACTAATGATATATATTTACCATCTTTTATAAGTACTTTATTTTTGAAACTATATGAAAACCCATCTGATAAGTATATATTCTCTGCTGAATCATCATCTTTAGTTTCATTATCTAATACTTCAAAAAATTCATCAATCTCTTTTATATTATGTTGTTTCATTCTATTTACTAAAGATTGCAACATATCTTTATCTATTTTTTGCTTATATGCATATTCAATTTTTTCTAATAGTTGCATTATATTTATAGGTTTTGTAATATATGCCGTTACTCCAAGTTCAATTGATTCTAAAAGATACTCAGGGTCAGTATACGCAGTAGTTAATACAAACTTAACATTATCGTCATATTTTTTAACTTCTTTAATCATATCAATACCATTTAATTTTGGCATATTTATATCTGTTACAATTATATCAATATTATAATTTCTTTTTTTATGTGTTATGAACTTCTTTAAACCTTCATCCCCATTATTTGCGATAATAGTTTTCTTAAATGTTCTATCAAACACATGTTTTAACTCTTCTTGAGCATCAAGCTGATCTTCCACATAAAGTACTACTAACTCTTTTAACAGTTCATTGTTCATAATCTAATATCCTTCTTCTCTTCCCTTTAGTTTACTTTTATAAAAGCTTAACCACCAAATCATATATTTTTTATTATAACTTATTAAAAATTAAGTCTACTAATTATAATAAAATAAAATGGGAAAATGTAATAAATAAAAGAAATAAAGAAGAATAAAGAGTAAAAGGTAGGATAAAGGGGAAAAAACGGGTAAAAAAAAGGCAAAAAAAGAGCCCATAACTAAGATAACTGTAAAAAGTTAAAATAGATAAGGGCTTAAAAAGACTCAAGAGCTGGCAGAGGCCTACGTTTCCACAAGTGAAACCTGCA
>NZ_NXIF01000009.1 GCF_002837275.1 Malaciobacter halophilus
TATGTTAAATCATAAAAATCTTCTTCTTCAATTAAAACTTTTGCTCCATTGTAATAAATATCTAAGAAAGACTGTAAATTGGTAAAATTATAAGCATCTTTAATCTCTTCTATTGAGTTATATTCTAATTTTATATTATTTCTTTTTGCTAATTGAAACATTAATTTAGGCTCAAGTGTTCCTTCAATATGTAAATGAAGTTCAGCCTTTGGAATTTTATTTATAAACTCTGTCATTTAAATCCTTTATATGTAAATGAAGTTATAACAAAAAAGAGCTAAAAACAGTTTAAACTTTAATTTTTACAACTAGTTAAAAAGTTATTCAAACTTTAATTTTTTAGGGGATACAATTAGATAATTAAAGATTACAAGGAGGTATGATTGAAACAGATTATAAGACGAGCTTTTTGTAATGAGACTAAAGGTTTAAAAGGTATTTGAACTTATAGTTGATGTTGTATATTATTGCAACCAACCTCACCATTAGTATGGTAAATGATTGTAATCTTTTGAATATAGATTTATTGCAAAAGCTTAAGGTGCTTTAATAAGCAAATTTACAGTTAGACACTATATATACCTTATTTACCTCCATAGTTTTTCTATGGAGGTTTTTTTATTGCTAGTTTTTGCTATAATACAAAAAAAATAAAAGGCAAGTTATAAAAAAGTTTAGAAAAGTACATATAGAAATTACAAATATATGTAATTTAAAATGCTCATTTTGTCCTCCTAAAATAAAACCCAATATGACTATGGATTTACAAACATTTGATAAGATAAATTCTCAATTACAAAACTATACAAAAGAGTTAGCTTATCATGTAGTTGGGGACCCTTTAGTGTTATCAAATTTGAATGAGTATTTAAATATTAGTAAAAAATATAGTTTAAAAGTAAATATAACAACAACTGCAAATAATATTAATAAAAAGCATTATGATGCTTTAACTAATAGTATTTTAAAACAGATAAATTTTTCAATTAATTCATACAATGCAAACTCACATAAAAAGAGTTTAGATAACTACTTACAAGGTATTATTGATTTTATTAAATATGCCCAATCTTTAACTCATGAGTATTTTATAAATTTAAGAATTTGGAATTTAGATGATACAAAAAGTGCAAAAGATTTTAATCAACAAGTCTTTAAAAAAATAGGTGAAGAGTTTAATTGTAAGCTTGATATTGATGAAATTTATAGGTTAAAACCTAAAAATATTAGAATAGGAAGAAAACTTTTTTTTAATTTTGATGATTACTTTAAGTGGCCAAGTTTACAAGAACAAACAATTTCAAAAAAAGGTTTTTGTTATGGCTTAGATTCACATTTTGCTATTTTAAGTAATGCAGATGTAGTTCCATGTTGTTTAGATCAAAATGCAATAATAAATTTAGGTAATATAAAAGAAAAAAATATAAAAGATATATTGAAAAGTAAAAGAGTTTTAGATATACAAAAAGGGTTTAAACAAAATATTTTGGTAGAAGAGTTATGCCAAAAATGTGATTATAGAAGAAGATTTGATAAGGAAAATAAATGAATGAGTTAGATTTAGTTAAAGTAAGCATTAAAGACTTTTTTACAAAGAAAATGCTAAAGTTTTCTATATTACCTTTGATTTTTACTTTAATAGTGATGTATATACTCTTTTTTAGTGCTGCTGGATATGGAATGGACTCTTTACAAATTGTAATAACACAAGCACAAAATGGTGAAGAAATAGCAGTTGCAAATGATGCACCTTTTTATTTTGATTGGGCAACATTTTTACTTCAATACTCAGTAACAGCTTGGATTGTAGGATTTTTAGTTTATACAGTTGGAATTATTTTTGTAATGATGTTTTCAGTATTTTTAACACTTGCAATAATTGGATTTTTAACTCCTTTTATTTTAAAAGCATTACATAAAAGACATTATAGTGATTTACAAATGAATGGACATGGAACTATTTTAACACCACTTATTGTTTTAGTAAAAAGTACTCTTGTAATGATCTTTTTATTTATTGCATTTATACCTTTATATTTTATACCTTTTATAAATATAATTGCATTTAATTTACCATTTTATTACTTTTTTCATAAACTTTTAAATCATGATGTTGCTTCTACTATTTTAAGTGATGAAGAGTATTTTACTATTCATAAAAAAGAGAAAAATAGTTTTAGAATAAGAACTTTCTTACTTTATATGTTATCTTTAGTTCCTTTTATTACACTATTTTCTGCTGTGTTTTTTATTATCTATTTAGGACATGGATATTTTATAGAGTTAAGAAAGTTGAAACAAAAAGAAGCAAGTGCTATAGATAAGTTCTTAGAACTTAAATAACTAATCTATAGCCCGTGCCTTGAATATTTTTTAATATTCCAGAAGGTAATTTTTTTCTGAAGTTTTTTATAAATAGTCTCATGGCATTGGGAGTCATAATATTAGAATCATCCCAAATTTGTGTTTCCATCTCTTGATATGTAATTATTCTGTTTTTATTTATTAATAGTTTTAAAAATGCATTCTCTTTTTTTGTTAAAATATGTTCAACATCTGGACCAATTACACAAGATTTACTCTCATCGTAAATCCATTGAGGTATAAGATTATATACAGGTGCTGCTGCATAACTTTTTATAAAAGCTTCTAAAGCTTCTGTTAACTTAGCCTCAGTAATAGGTTTGATAATATATTTTACTAAGTGTAATTCAGTTGCTTCTAACATATACTCTAAATCTGTATGAGCTGAAGTTATAATAACTCTAACCTTTGAATCAGTTTTTCTAATTTTCTTGATTAAATCAATTCCTGATTCTTTTGGCATTCTAATATCTGTAATAATTAAATCAGGTTTTTTGTCTTGATATAGTTTATAAGCTTCTTTTGCATTCTTTGCTAAATATAAATTTTTAAACATATGTTTTAGAATTTCAAAGATATTGTTTCTAATACCATCTTCATCCTCAACATATAAAAGATTGAAACTACTTAATTGTTTAATTAAGTCTTGATTCATAGTAAAATCCTTATTAGAAAAGATATGGTATCATATCAAAAAAAGCCTAATCATCGCATAAACTAAAATGCACAAAATAAAATTTAAGAGTGGAAAATCAAATTGCAACTTATAAGTGAAAAAAATATATCAAAAATGATAATCTATGTTTTTATTATTATTATGTCTTCTATGATTTTTATGATTTCATATTTTTATGTTAAAAATACAAATAAAAATTTTGAACTTCAAATGGATAAATATGTAAAAGAGTATTACAATAATCAAAAGCAAATTTTAAAAAAAGAAGTTGAAACTGTAATTGATATTTTAAATTATAATTTAACAAAGCATGAATATACAGAAAAAAGTATTAAAGAAGATGCTAAAAGGCTTCTTAATAATATCTCATTTCAAGAGAAAAAAAGTGACTATTTTTTTGTTTATGAAGTACAAAATATGCAAGGTGGTGATGATTTTGCTAGAATGATTGTAAATCCTAATAGACCAGATTTATTAGGAAAGCTTATTTCAACTAACTATGAAGATGCAAATGGAAAGAAATTTCGTGAAGAGTTTATGGAAAATATAAGAAAAAAAGGGGATTCTTTTAACCAGTATGCTTATAAAAAACCAAACTCAAATGAGATTAAACAAAAAGTCTCTTATTTTAAACTTTACAATCAATGGAATTGGGTTATTTCAATTGGGGTTTATACTGATGATATTGAAAAACAGATTGCATTAAAAAGAGAAGACTTGAAACAAAGAGTAAAAAGTCAAGTTGTTCAAAACATTTTACTATTTTTACTATTTTTAACTATTGCTATTGTTCTTTCAATATTAGTATCTGAAAAAATTGATGAGGTTTTAAAAAATTATCAAAATAAAGTAAAAGCAAAATCACAAGAATTGATGCTTTTAAATGAGAGTTTAGAAAGAAGAGTAAAAGAAGAGGTAAGTAAAAATAGAGAGCATGAACAACTACTTGTTCAAAAATCTAGGTTTATTGCTTTAGGGGAAATGATTTCAAATATTGCTCATCAGTGGAGACAACCTCTTTCTGAACTTTCATCTATTTTGATGTTTATAAAATTTAAGTTTAATATGGATGCCTTAGATAAACAAACAATGGAACAAAAATCTCTTGAAGCAGAAAAAGTATTGGATTATATGTCTCATACTATTGATGATTTTAGAAACTTCTTTATGCCTAAAAAAGATAAAGAGAAGTTTTTTTTAAAAAGTGCAGTTGATTCTGTAATTACAATATTATCAAGTGCATTAGAAAACAATAAAATAAAAATAGAAATAGATATTGATGACTCTTTACAGATAAATACATATTTAAATGAGTTTGAACAAGTTGTTTTAAATATATTATCTAACGCAAAAGATGTATTAATATCAAATAAGATTCAAAATCCTAAAATCAAAATTTTTGCAAAGGAAAAAAAGAACGAAATCTCTTTATTTATTCAAGATAATGGTAAAGGTGTTAGTGTTACGCCTATTGAAAAAATCTTTGAACCATATTTTACAACAAAAGGTGATAGTGATGGTACAGGAATTGGACTTTATATGTCTAAAACTATTATAGAAAAAAATATAAAAGGGGTTTTAAAAGTTGAAAATGTAAAAGAGGGTGCAAGATTTGAAATAGTTATTCCAAAAAGTTGATTTAGATTACTTTTTGTTTTTGTATTCTTGCTCTTTCTTTTTAGTTAAGTATGCTAATAAAATTACTACTAAGGCAATAGCTGTAAAACTTATGATTTCATTTACTATATTTTCCATATACTTCCTATTTAATAGCTAATAAAAAAGGTAAGAGTTAAACTCTTACCTTTTTTTAATTAAGAAAAATTAATTCTTAAATTAATCTCCATACATTAGATTTGGTAACCATAATGCAACATCTGGAATATAAGTAGTTATTAAAAGCCCCGCAAGGATTGTTAATGTCCATGGGAAAGCAGCTACAATAACATCTTTTATTGACATACCAGTAAGTCCACTTGTAACAAATAGGTTTAATCCAACTGGTGGGGATACCATACCTAATTCCATATTAATTGTAATTACAATACCAAAGTGAATTGGATCAATTCCAAGAGCAACTGCCACTGGAAGTAAAAGTGGTACCATAATCATAATAATAGCACTTGGTTCCATAAATGAACCTGCTAAAATAAGTAATAAGTTAACCATTAGTAAGAACATATACTTATTAACATTTGCATCAATTAATGCTTGAGTAATAGCTTGTGGAATATTCTCAATTGTTAAAAAGTGTGCAAATAACATTGCATTTGCAATAATAAACATAATCATTGCAGTTGTTTTTGCAGACTCTAATGCAGTTGAGTAAAGTTCACTAAATTTAATATCTTTATATATAAATACAGATACAAAAAATGCCCACATACAAGCTACAGCTGCTGCTTCAGTTGGTGTAAAAATACCTCCATAGATACCACCAATAACAATAACAATTGTTAAAAGTCCCCATGAAGCATCTTTCATCTTTTGAAGTCTAATTTTAAAAGGTTGAGGCTCTTCTCTTTGAAAACCTAATCTTCTAGCACCAATATATGTTACAACCATCATCATAAGACCAAGCATAATACCTGGAACAACACCAGCCATAAATAGTTTACCAATTGATACTTCTGCTGTTACACCATAAACAATTAATACGATTGATGGTGGAATTAAAATTCCTAATGAACCTGCTGTTGCAATTGTACCAACGGCATATTTTCTAGGATATCCAGCTTGCATAATTGCACCAAACATAATTGAACCAATAGCAACAACTGTCGCAGGAGAACTACCTGAAACTGCTGCAAAAATAATAGATGCAAAAATAGCAGAGATTGGTAAACCACCAGGTAAATGCCCAACTATTGATTTTGCAAATTCAATAATTCTTTGTGCTGCACTACCTTTACTTAGTAAGTTACCAGCAAAAATAAACATTGGAATTGCCATTAATGAGTAGTGTTCAACTTTTTCAAATATCATTGAAGATATTTCAATAGGAGAAATAGGTGTAAAAAGCATAAGCGTTGCAAACGTTGCTGCACCTAAACAAATAGCAATTGGAGCTCCAAGAACAACTAGGAAGAAAAATATACCAAATAATACCGCTACACTCATAGCATTCCTCCTGTTTTCTTTTCTACTTCTTTAACCATTTCATTTAGTTTCTTCACGTTTTCATTATCCTTATGCTCTTTAGCACCCATTCCCATATCTGCTAACACTTGTTCTGCTTCACTCTCTTGTAATATTCTTTCATGACTTGTACTTAAAATTGCATGAATTCTTTCTGCAACTCTATATGCACCAAATGCAAAAGAAACAGGGATTACTAAATAAATAATCCACATTGGCATGTCCCAAAGGTCAATTGATTTTTCATCTAAATCAACAACCAGCATTAAATACTTATATCCATAAAAAGAAACAGCACTTAAGAATACAAAAGTAACAAAGTGAGATATTATAAGCATACCTTTAGCTAATTTTGTAGGTACAATATCTAAAACTATTGTAACTGCAATATGCGCATCTTTTTTGAAGCAGTAAGCAGCTGCAAAAAACACACTCCATAAAAATAGATAAACAGTTAGCTCTGTTGCCCATACAAATGAAGCATCAAAAACATACCTAGCAACAACATTAACAAATGCAACCACAACCCCAGCAGTGATTCCCACTACTGCGATTTTTTGGTTGATGTGACCAATGATTTTGCTTATCACATTAAAAATTGTCATAGTATTACTATTCCGTTGCTAAAGTTTTGTTAATTAAATCTTTTCCAATTACATCTTTATCATAGAATTCTGGATAGATTTTACTAACAGCATTTTTCCAAGCTTCTCTTTGTTCTTGGTTTAATTCAAAAATTTCTAATTTTCCAGTTTTTTCAGCATACTCTTTAATTAAATTGAATTGCTCTTTATTTAAAGCTTCTGCATATTCTCTTTCTTTTTCAGTAGCTTCGTTCATAGCTTGTTGAACTTTTGTTTGTAAGTCTGGAGTTAATGAATTCCAAAACTTTTCACTCATAACTACTAAGTAACCTAAGTATCCGTGGTTAGAAATAGTTAAATATTTTTGTACTTCATGGAATTTTTTAGTGTAAATGTTAGAAATTGGATTTTCTGCTGCATCAATTACACCTTGTTGTAATCCTGAATATACTTCAGAGAATGGCATCATTTGTGGGTTTGCACCTACTGCTTTAAATTGTGCTTCAAGTACTTTTGAAGACATAATTCTAAATTTTTGTCCTTCTGCATCTTCTGGCATTAACACAGGTTTTACAGATGATGAAAATTGTTTAAAGTGATTATCCCAAAAAGATAAAGCTTTATATCCTTTAGCTGTAACCATATCTTTTAAAGCTTGTCCTACTTCTCCATCTTGAACTCTATGTAAGTGATCAATATCTTTAAATAAAAATGGTAAATCAAATAACGCTAATTGAGGTACAATTTTACCAAACTTAGAGAAACTTGGAGCTGCCATTTGAACAGAGTCTAATTTTAATGCTTTTAATACTGCATTATCTTTATATAACTGAGAAGATGGATAAACTTGTACATCAATTTGACCGTCAGTTAACTCTTCTAATCTTTTTTCAAAATAATCAGCTGCTTTACCCTTTGGTGTATTTGGACTTACAACGTGTGAGAACTTAAGTGTGTAAGTTTGCTTAGCAGATTCATTTGAAGCGCTAGCTTGATTTGAGTCACCTTTATTGTCACCACAACCTGTAAAAAATAATGCTGATGCTACAACAGCACTAGATACAATACCTTTCATGATTTTAGTCATTTTCACTCCTTGATTTTTGTTAACCTGAAAATTATAATGTAAAGTTGTGTAAGTTTTATGTAAAAAAATGTAAATTTTTAAATTTTCAACTAAAACTTTAATAAAGTACTATTTTATGGTTTATTGAGCATATGCTAAATAGACAAAAACAAGAGAAAAATAGCATGAAAATAGCAATAAATAGGAAAAATAATAGTTTATAAATCTAATCTTAAAAAATAAAACTAAATATTAGTAAAAATTATGAAAAATAATATTTTAATTTAATAAAAAAAAAGAATAAAATTTATATTTTTAATTAGTTTTTAAATATGTATAGATAAAAAATGTAAGGTTACCTCCTTGTAACCACCTTTTTATAAACAAAAATCAGCTTAGTAATCGCTTAGGGATAGATTTTAACCATTTTTTAAATATTTTTTAGATATATTGTAACACTTTTAATAAGGGATGTAATAATTATACTATATTAACAAAAAGGAAAATGATGGGTTCTAACTTAGACTTATTAACATCTTTTAAAGATAACTGTGGTTTTGGTTTATTAGCACATTTGAAAAATAAACCAAGTCATGAGAATTTAGAAGATGCTATTACTTCGCTAGAAAGAATGATGCACAGAGGTGCAGTAGCAGCAGATGGGAAAACGGGAGATGGTTCTGGTCTGCTTCTTTCTATGCCAGATTATTTTATGAGAAAAGTTACAAGTGAAAATGGTATAGATTTACCTGAAAGATATGCTGTAGCTATGATATTTACAAGAGACTTGAAAGATATTGATGTATTTAAAGAGTTCTGTGAAAATAATGATTTAAAAATATTAATGACTAGAGATGTTCCAGTGGATACTGATGCATTAGGGCAACAAGCCTTGGATACTTTACCTAATATTATTCAAGTATTTGTGACTCCAAGTACTTTAATGTCATCAAAAAGATTTGATGCAATGCTTTACTTAACAAGAAAAGAGTGTGAGCATAAATTAAAAGATAAACAAGATTTTTACATTCCTACATTTTCTTCAAAAGTAATTGCGTATAAAGGGCTTATAATGCCTACGCATATTAAGCATTTTTATGTTGATTTAAGAGATGAAGATTTTCAAATTTCATTTGCACTTTTTCATCAACGATTTTCAACAAATACTCTTCCTCAATGGAGATTAGCTCAGCCATTTAGAACAATAGCACATAATGGTGAAATTAATTCAGTTGAAGCAAATAGATTTAGTGTAAAGATTAAATCAGAAAAAGTAAAATCAGAGATTTTTTCTGATGAAGAGATTCAAAGAGTATTACCAATTTTACAAGATGGTGGTTCAGATTCTGCATCTTTAGATAATATGTTTGAGTTTATGATAGCTAATGGAGTTGACTTTTTTAAAGCTGCAAGAAGTTTAGTTCCTGCTCCTTGGCAAAATGCACCACATATGGATTCAGATTTAAGAGCATTCTATGAATATACAGCAGCAGCAATGGAGGCATGGGATGGTCCAGCAGCTGTCTCTTTAACTGATGGTAGACATATTGGATGTTTAATTGATAGAAATGGATTAAGACCATCAAAATATGTAATTACTAAAGATAAAAAACTTTATATAACTTCAGAATATGGGACATTAGATATTGATGAAGAGAAGATTGTTGAAAGAGGTAGATTACAATCTGGACAAATGATTGGGGTTGACCTTAAGTATGGAAAAATCTTAAAAGAGGATGATATTAATGATTATTTAAAATCTTCTCAAAACTATTCAAAATGGCTAAATAATGGCATGAAATATCTTCAAGAGTACATAGAAGAGTCATTTTTAGAAACAGAAGATTATAAATTAGATGAGCTTGAAAAAAGACAAAAATATTTTAATATTACTTATGAAGCAATTGACCAAATAATTGAACCAATGGCAAAAGATGGAAAAGAACCTGTTGGTTCTATGGGAGATGATACTCCTATTGCTGCTTTTTCAAAAGTAAATAGAAATTTTTCAGATTTTTTTAGACAAAAGTTTGCGCAAGTAACAAACCCACCAATTGATCCATATAGAGAGAAAGTTGTAATGTCTTTAGAAACAGGTTTTGGAAGATTGCATAATTTTTTAGATGAAAAACCTGAATTCTCAAAAAGGTTAAAAGTAGCAAGTCCTATTTTAATGAAAGAAAAATATGATGTTTTATACTCTTTTGGAGATAGTAAATCGCCAAGATATGATGGGTACTATAAGAATAAAACATTTTACACAACATTTACTAATGATCTAGAAACTAGCTTAAAAGATTTAGGAAAAGAAGTTGTAAAAGCAGTTAAAAATGAAGATGTGGCTGTGGTTATTTTAGATGATAGAACAGTAAGTAAATCTAAAAAACTTATTCCAATGGCAATGGCAGTTGGATATGTAAATCAACTTTTATTAGATGAAGGTGTTAGAAACTGTGTTTGTATAGTTTCTGTAACAGGTGAAGTTTATGATCCGCATATGGCTGCTGTATTATTAGGTTTTGGAGTAACTGCAATTTATCCGTATTTAATGTATGCAACAGTTGTAGGTTTATATGAAAGAAAAGGTGTTTCAAAATATGAGATGCAAAGACTTCTAAAAAATACTCAAAAATCTTTAAATGCTGGATTATTGAAAATTATGTCAAAAATGGGTATTTCAACAGTTGCTAGTTATAGAAACTCTGCTCTTTTTGATGTACTTGGATTATCTGATAAGATTGTATCGGAGTGTTTTGAAGGTGCTCATAGTGAACTAGCTGGACTTGGATATTTAGATATAGAAAAAAGAATAGAAAAAGCTCATTATAATGCATATTATGATAATCATCATATTTTCCCATTAGATTTAGGTGGATTTTATAAATATGTTGATGGTGGTGAATACCATGATTATGGACCTAAAACTACTGCAGCTATGCATAATAAAAGTGCTACTAAAAAAGAAGAGATTTCAGATTTTGAAGGTTTGAAAAAATTAGTTGAAAATAGAGATAAAAAGTTTATTAGAGATTTCTTAGAGTTTAACTCTGATAGAAAACCTATTGATATTTCAGAAGTTGAATCAAAAGAGGATATTTTTAAAAGATTTGCAAGTGCTGCTATGTCATGTGGTTCTATTTCACCTGAAGCACATGAAGCAATTGCACAAGCTATGAATACAATTGGTGGAGCTTCAAACTCAGGTGAGGGTGGAGAAGACCCAGCAAGATTTAATACACTTAAAAACTCTAAAATTAAGCAAGTTGCATCTGGAAGATTTGGGGTTACACCTGGATATTTAAGAAGTGCAGAAGAGTTACAAATTAAAGTTGCACAAGGAGCTAAGCCAGGTGAAGGTGGACAACTTCCTGGACATAAGGTAACACCATTAATTGCAACACTTAGACATACAGTTGCAGGGGTTACATTGATTTCTCCTCCTCCTCATCATGATATTTACTCAATTGAAGATTTAGCTCAATTAATTTTTGATTTAAAACAGATTAATCCAGAGGCTAAAATTACAGTAAAACTTGTATCTTCTATTGGTGTTGGAACAATTGCAGCTGGTGTTGCAAAAGCTTATGCTGATAAAATTATTATCTCAGGAGGAGATGGAGGTACTGGTGCTGCTCCAATGAGTTCAATTAAACATGCAGGTAATCCATGGGAAATAGGACTTTCAGAAGCACACAATGCTTTAAAAGCAAATCATTTAAGAGAGTTTGTTCATGTACAAACTGATGGAGGACTTAAAACTGGACTTGATGTTGTAAAAGCTGCATTATTAGGTGCAGAGTCTTATGCTTTTGGTACAGCTGCTCTTACACTACTTGGATGTAAAATTTTAAGAATTTGTCATACAAATAAGTGTTCTGTTGGTGTTGCTACACAAGATGAAGATTTAAGAGATCACTTTACAGGAACAGTTGAAAGATTAATCTCTTATTTTACATTTATTGCTGAAGAAGTAAGAGAAATTCTTGCTAAACTTGGTTATAAATCAATGGAAGAGATTATTGGAAGAAGTGATTTATTAAAAGTTATAGATGATGAATTTGCACAAAAATTTGATTTTCAAAATATCTTAAGAAGAATTGATGGTGTTGATACTTGCCAAAAAGACTCAAATGAGCCATTTGATAATAATAAATTTGAAAAAGAGATACTTAAAAAAGTGCATAGAGCAATTGAGAAACCAACATTGAAAGTTAAAATCAATGAAGAGATTTGTAACTTAAATAGAAGTTTTGGAGCACTTATTTCTGGTGAAATTGCTAAATATTATGGTGACAATGGTTTACCAGATGATACTATTAATATTAATCTTAAAGGTATTGCAGGTCAATCTTTTGGAGCATTTTTAAGTAAAGGAATGAATTTAAACTTAGAAGGTGCTGCAAATGATTATGTTGGGAAAGGAATGAATGGTGGTAAAATAATTATCACTCCATTACATCAAGGTAAAGATTTTGCTGGTATTGGTAATACTTGTTTATATGGTGCTACTGGTGGAAAACTGTATGTAAGAGCAACTGCAGGAGAAAGATTTGCAGTAAGAAACTCTGGTTGTACTGCTGTTGTTGAAGGAACAGGTGATAATGCTTGTGAATATATGACAGGTGGAATAGCTGTGATTCTTGGACCTACTGGAATTAACTTTGGAGCAGGTATGACAGGTGGTTTAGCATTTGTTTATGATGACCAAAAAGCTTTCGTTGATAATATGAATCAAGAGTTAATTGAAGCAGTTAGAATTGATACAGATGATACTGAAAGAGAAAGACTATATTTAAAAAGATTACTGGTAGATTATTTAAATGAAACAGGAAGTGAAAAAGCTGAATCTATTTTAGATAATTTTAGAGCAGAGATTAGAAATTTCTGGTTGGTAAAACCAAAAAATATGACGGTATTACCATTAGACCCTGAGAATGGAGATTAAGATGCTAAATTTTACAAAATTTGAAAGAGTTAATCCTAATAAAAGGGATGTTTTACAAAGATTAAAAGATTATAATGAAGTATATGAAGTATTTGGAAGAAATAAAGCAAAAGAGCAAGCTGATAGATGTATGCAGTGTGGAGATCCTTATTGTCACTCTAAATGTCCTTTACATAACTTTATTCCTGCTTGGTTGAAGCAAACAGCTGAAAAAAATTTGGAGTTAGCTTTTGCTTTATCAAATGAAACATCACCTTTTCCAGAAATTCTAGGGAAAATTTGTCCACATGATGTTTTATGTGAGGGAGATTGTTCTTTAAATACAGGACATGGTGCAGTATCAATTGGAGCTGTTGAAACTCATATTAATGAGCAAGCTTTTGATAAAGGAATGAAACCAAAATTCGCACCTATTAGTTTAGATAAAAAAGTTGCAATTATTGGTTCTGGTCCTGCTGGAATTTCAGCAGCTACTTTTTTACTTAGAAAAGGTATTGCAGTTGAAATGTTTGAACGAGATGATAGAGCAGGGGGTCTTTTAACTTACGGAATTCCAGGATTTAAACTTGATAAAAAAGTTGTAGAAAGAAGAGTTAATTGGCTATTAGAAGCAGGAATGAGACTTCATGTAAATTGTGAAATAGGTAAAGATAAATCTATTAAAGAGTTAGAAAATGAGTTTGATGCTATATTTTTAGGAATTGGTGCAACTGCTGGTAAAATGGCAAAAATCGAGGGTGAAAATGCACCAAATGTGCATTTGGCAATTGATTTTTTAAAGAAAATACAAAAAAGAAATTTTGGACAAAAAGTTGAAGATTTTATTGATGTTTCTGGAAAAAATGTGGTTGTAATTGGTGGTGGAGATACTGCTATGGACTGTGTTAGAACATCTGTAAGAGAAAAAGCAAAATCAGTTAAATGTCTTTACAGAAGAGATGAAGTAAATATGCCTGGAAGTAAAAAAGAGGTAGTTAATGCAAAAGAAGAAGGTGTTGAATATATTTTCAATGCTTCTCCTAAATCTATTAAAGTACAGAATGGAAAAGCTGTTGCAATAGAAGTTCAAAAAACAGCTTTAAGTGAGCCAGATGAAACAGGAAGACAAAAAGTAGAACTTGTTGAGGGAAGTGAATATTTTGAAAATGCTGATATTATAATTATGGCATTGGGATTCTCTCCTGAAGTTCCTTCTTTTTTAAATGAAATAGGTGTAAAAACTAATTCTTGGGGTGCTGTTGAAATAAATGAGAATTATAAAACCTCAAACGATAAATATTATGCAGGTGGAGATTGCCAAAGAGGTGCACATCTTGCTGTAACTGCAGCAGCTGATGGAAGAGAAGCTGCAAAAGAGATAATAAAAGCATTATCATAATATGAAAGCTTTTATTCAAGACTGCATAGAAGCTAATAAACAGATATATGAGTATATAAATACTCATATATCTTCTACTGATTTAGAAAATACTGGAAAATTAGGTTTTGGTGGAGATAAGAGTTTAATTATTGACTTAAAAGCTGAAACTATATTTATAAACTATTTAAGCAAATATGGAACAATATATTCAGAAGAGAGTGGTTATACTAACTCTAAAAGTAAAAAAAGAATAATAATTGACCCCATTGATGGAAGTGATAATCTTGCTTCAAATCTACCATATTATGGAACTTCTGTGGCTTTAGAAATTGATAAAAAAGTTATTGCTGCTGTAATATGTAATCTTGCAACAGGTATCTTAACATATAAAACTAAAGAGTTAGAAATAACTAAAATAGATTTAAGAACAATGCAAAAAATAGATTCATTAGATATACAAGATGAAAAAGTAGCAGTTTTTGAAAGAGCTTATAAAAATCCAAAGCTTTGTCAAAAACTTTTTGATAATAGTATAAAATATAGAAGTTTAGGTGCAATTGCACTTACTTTATGTGATGCAAGAAATTATAGTTTTGTGTTATTTTATGGTAGTTTAAGAGAGTTTGATATTGCTGCTGGAATCTTTATGTGTGAAGGCTTAAATGTTTATCGAGGTGACGAATTCTTAATTGTGGCTAAAAATATCTACAATTTTAATCTAATTAAAGATACTATTAATAAACTTTAGGTTATAAATCCAACATTAAATATTTCAACTTAGGATTTAGGTAGGTAAATGTCTTTAATTATAACAGATGAATGTATTGCATGTGATGCATGTAGAGATGAGTGTCCAAACTACGCGATAGAAGAAGGTGATCCAATATATATTATTGATGCTGACAGATGTACAGAGTGTGTTGGTCATTATGAAGAGCCAGCATGTGTTGAAGTTTGTCCAGTTGATTGTATTATTGTGGATTCAGATAATCAAGAGACTATGGAAGAGTTAAGATTTAAGTACGAGCAACTACAAGAAGAAGAGCTATAAAATGGCAAAGATTACAACTATTATAGACATTGGGTCAAACTCAATGCGAATGGTTGTATTACAAAAAAGTAGTAGATTTGCATTTCATTTAATTAATGAAACAAAAAGTAGAGTAAAAATCTCAGAAGGTTGTTATGAAAATGGTGGCAATCTTCAAGAGGTACCAATGAATAGAGCTTTTAATTCATTAAAATCTTTTTTAAATATTTCAAAATCACTTAAAGCAAAAAAAGTGATTTGTGTTGCTACATCTGCACTTCGTGATGCACCAAACTCAAAAGTTTTCTTAACAAAAGTTAAGAAAGAACTAGGCTTAAATATCAGAGTTATTGATGGAGAAAAAGAGGCGTATTATGGTGGGGTTGCAGCATTAAACTTACTTCATAATAATGAGTTTATAACAGTTGATATTGGTGGTGGTTCCACAGAGTTTTGCTTTGTAAAAGATGGACAAATCACAAATAGCATATCTTTAAATATAGGTACAGTTAGACTAAAAGAGTTATTTTTTGATAAAGGAACAATTCAAGAAGCTAAAAACTATATAAAAGATAATTTAAAAAAGATTTTTGAATTAAATATTGATATTCCTACAAATGTAGTTGGAATTGGTGGAAGTATACGTTCTATAACAAAAGCTATTATGAAACATAGCTCTTATCCTCTTGATGTAATACATGGTTATACTTATGATGTGGCAGAAAATAAAGATTTTATTGAATCAGTAATTAATGTAGATGATTATAATGAGTTAAAAAGACTTGGAATAAAAAAAGATAGATTTGATACTATTAAAGAGGGTGCTTTTATTTTTAACACTATTTTAGAAGAGTTAAATACAAAAAGAGTAATTACTTCTGGTGTTGGAGTTAGAGAAGGAGTTTATCTTTGTGATTTATTAAGAAATTCAAATCATAAATTTCCTGCGAATTTCAATATTAGTTTAAGATCTCTTCTTGATAGATTTGAAACTGATGGTGGTCAAAGTGCTTATTTTGGTAATAATGCAAGTAAAATTTTTGAAGTTTTAAAACCACTGCATAATTTAGATGATAAATTTAGAACCTTATTAGTGGTTGCCTCAAAACTACATTCTATTGGTACTACTTTGAATTTTTATAAGGTAAATGATAATACTTTTAATTTTATATTAAATGGTTTAAATTATGACTTTTTGCATACTTCTAGAGTTATAGTAGCACACACTATAAAATTTTCAAAAAAATCATTACCTACAAAAAAAGATATTCAAGAATACAAACAGTTACTTCCTTGTTTAGAAACTATGCAATGGATGTCTTTTATGATTTCATTAAATTTGATGATAAATCAAGATTTTTCAAAACCAAAAGTAGAGTATTTGTTACAAAATAATGTTTTACAAATAAAACTTCCAGAATACTCTTTTTTAGTTGAGTCTTCCCTTGATAAATTAGAAATTCCTAAAAAGTTAGATATAGAAATATTATGCTAGAAAATATAAAAAGTATAGCTATAATAAAGCTATCTGCTATGGGTGATATTATCCATGCTATGGTAGCTTTGCAGTTTATAAAATCTAATTATAAAAATATTAAAATAGATTGGTTTGTAGAGAGTGCTTTTAGTGAAGTTTTAAAAAACAATCCTCATATTGATAATATTTATGAATTAAATTTAAAAAGTATTAAGAAAAATAAAAAAGAGATTTTTAGACAAATTCAACTTGCAAGAAAATATTCTAAAAATAGATATGATTTAGTTATAGATGCACAAGGTTTAATAAAATCTGCTATAGTTTCTAAGCTTATAGGACGTAATGTTGTAGGTTTTAGTAAACTTTCAATAAGAGAAAAGTTTGCATCAAACTTTTATACTCAAAAAGTAGCAATATCTTATGAAAAAAATGCAATTGATAGAAATGCTAAAATTTTATCAGAGCCTTTAAATTTTACAATTACAAAAAAAGATATTTTGAATAAAGAGCCTTTTTTATATTTTGAAAATGAAGATAAAAAAATATATAAATTTTTAAGTAAAAATAAAAAAAATGTACTTTTAATTATTGGTGCAAGTTGGCCTAGCAAAATGTATTCTAATGAAAAATTTGCTAAAATAACAAATTCTTTAGATGAAAACTATTTAATTGTGTGGGGAAGTGAAACTGAAAAACAAATAGCAAAGAGTATTTGTGAAAATAGTTCAAATGCAAAAATACTTCCAAAATTAGATTTAAATAGTTTAAAAGCTCTTGTTTCTAGTGTTGACTTAGTAATAGGCAATGATACTGGACCAACACATATGGCATGGGCTTTAAATATACCATCTATAACCCTTTTTGGAAATACTCCAGGGTACAGAAATACTTATAAAACAAATATTAATAGAATCATAGAGTCAAACTCAAAAGTAAATCCATATAAATTGGATAAAAATGATTTTTCAATTAAAAATATAGATGAAAATAGTATTGTCAAAGTAGCAAAGGAAATTCTTTATGAAGAGAAAAATCAAAGATTATTATAGATATATTTTGTACAAAATTTTTAGATTTTTATTTACGATTACGCCTCATCTTGTACTAAAGCCACTATTAATTATGGCAGCTAAATTAGTTAATAAATTTAATAAGAGATACAATAAAGTAGTACAAGCAAATTTAGATTTGGTATTTGAAAATAAACTTTCTCAAGAAAGAAAAGAAGAGATTAGATTAAACTCTTATAAATCACTTTTTTTCAATATGTATGAGTTTGTAGAAAATCAATCTATCTCAAAAGAGAAACTTTTTAAAAAAGCAAATTTTGAAAATGAACACTATATTACAGAAGCTATTGAAAAAAATAGAAAAATTATATTCGTAACAGCTCACTATGGTGGTTGGGAAATAGCTTTACCTTATGTTGCATTAAAGTTTGGAACTCTAGCTGTTGTAAATAGAAAAATGGATAATCCATTGATAAATGAACTTTACATTGAAGCAAGAGATAGAAACAATATAATAATGCTAGAGAAAAAGACAGCAGCAAAGGGTATGTTAAAAGCACTTAAAAATAATCATCATGTTGCTGTTGTAATTGACCAACATATTAAAGATGGTATTGAAATAGATTTTTTTAATAAAAAAGTACTTGCAACTGATTCTACTTCAAGACTTGCATTAAAATTTGATGCTGTAATAATACCTGTATTTGCACAAATGAATGATTTTAGAGATTATACTTTAAAAGTATATGAGCCTTTAGATGTAAGAAATATAGATTTCAAAACAGATGATAAAATTAAAGAACTTACAATTATGCAATCTGAAATCATGGAACAACAAATCAGAAATAAACCTGATTTTTGGTTTTGGCAACATAAAAGATGGAAAAAATTTTATAAAGATATTTATAAGAAGTAATATATGAATAATAAACCAAAATATCATCTTTTTAAAAATACGAAATATGCCTTAAGTGGATTAAAGCATGTTTTAAAAACAGAAAACTCTTTTAGATTAGAACTTTTTTTTGCAATTTTTATTATCTTTGGAATTTTAGTTATTGATGCAAGTTTAACTTATAAATTAATACTTTTAGTTACTGGAATTTTAGTTTTAATAGTTGAATTAGTAAACTCTGCTATTGAAAATGTAGTTGATTTAGTGACAAAACAGTTTGCACCTTTAGCAAAAACTGCAAAAGATATAGGCTCAACAGCTGTTATGTTTACAATACTTCTGCATGTAATATGTTGGATTTTAATTTTATGGGATGTATATGCTTGATTTAATCAGTTTTGTAAAAGAACAAAATCTTTTAAATAAAGATAAAGAGATTTATTCACTAGTTTTTCAAGATAAAAAGTATTGGGTTAAAAAAGCAAGACCTACGATGTCATCTTTAAGTCATAAAATATATTACAAAATATTTAAATTAGAGATAATTACACCAGTTGAGTATAAAAGTGCAAAAGAAGCACTAAAATTTGAAACATCAAAATTAAAAAAATTTGAAGCTTTGGGTATAAATGTACCTAAAATAGTTTATAAAGATGAAGACTTTTTTATTTTAGAAGATACTGGACGAACTATACATTCTCATATTAGAAAAAAAGATACTAAAAAAGAGGATATTTTATTTTTTATTCCTAAAGCAATTGAAACTATTGCACAAATACATAATTGTAATGAGTATCATGGTGGAGCTCAATCAAGAAACTTAACATATAAAAATAATAAAGTATATGTGATTGATTTAGAAGATAGTTTTGATAAAAATATTGATTTAAAGACTTTGCAATATAGAGATTTTTTACTTTTTTTATTATCTTTAACAAAAATAAAAGCAAATGTAAATATAGACTATGAAGATATAATTAATAATTATATTAATTTAACTCAAAATTATGAATTTAAAGAAAAACTCAAAAGTTTAGCTAGAAGAATTTCCTTATTAATTAAAATAAGTAAATTAAACTTTGTAAATAAACTTTTTGGTCAAGATGTAAAAAGCTTTTTTAAACTATTTGATAGTTTATATAATTTGAAAATGGATAGAAAATGAATAAAATAATTATCTCAAATGTATTAAATGTTTTTAAAAAGCTTTTACTAGCTCATATACTATTTTTAGTTTTTATGTCAATTTTTAGACTTGTTTTTTTTAACTATTATTCTTCACTTGATAGTTTAGAAGGTTTTTATTTTGATATATTTAATGCTTTTTTTCTTGGTTTTAGAATTGACTTAACTGTTATTGGTTATATTCAAGCAATTCCAACAATAATTCTTATAATATTATATTATGTAAAAAAAGATAATTTATTACTATATTTTGAAAAGTTTTTAGTTTATTATCTTTTTATTTGTTATTTTGTAGTGAGCCTTTTTTTATGTGCTGATTTTGGTTTTTACTCGTACTTTAAAGAGCATATTAATATTTTATTTTTTGGTCTTTTAGATGATGATACTAAAGCTTTAATGGTTACTTTTTGGCAAAATTATAATGTTATTTTAATTTTAGCTATTTTCTTTATTTACTTAAGTTTTTTATTTTATTGTATAAAAAAGATTTTTGATATTAAAAATAAAAACTATAACTCTTTTTTTGGTCTTAAAATTTCAGCACTTATTTTTCTTATTTTATTTATATTGAATTTTTTAGCAATAAGAGGTACTTTTGGTATGTATCCTTTAGGAAAAATGATTCCTAATGTATCAACAAATGAGTTTATAAATAAAATATCACATAATGGTTTTAGAGCTTTTACAAATGCTTTAAGTGCAAGAGAAAAATATTTAAAAAAGAAATATGATTTATTAAAAGCAACTGGTTATAAAGGAAATATTGAAAAGGCATTTGAAATTTATAAAGGAACTAGTGATATAAATAAAAATGAACTACTAAAAAATATAACATATAAAACGAAAAAAATTGATGATAAAGAGTATAATGTAGTTGTAATTATGGTAGAAAGTTTTGGAATGCCAATACTAAAATATCAAAGTGAAGAATTTAATATCTTAGGTGAATTAAAAAAGCATTTTGATAAAGATACTTTATTTACAAATTTTATATCAGCTGGAAATGGAACAATTTCAAGTTTACAAGCAATGCTTTTAAATATACCACATCGTCCTGGCTCTTTTGCATTTTCACAATCTATTTATAAGCAAACTAGTTTTACATATAGTCCTGCATTTTTATATAAAGGTTCTGGTTATGAAACAAGTTTTATTTATGGTGGTGATTTAACATGGAGAAGTTTAGGGCAGTTTATAAAGCATCAAGGCTATGATAATGTTGAAGGTAAAATTAATATCTTTAATCACCTAGAAGATGTTACAAAAGATAAAGATGAATATTTTCATCCATGGGGGATTTTTGATGAATATTTATATTCACATATATTAAAAAAGCTTGAGAATTCAAATAATAAACAGTTTATAGTAGCACTTAGTACAAATAATCATCCACCTTATAATATACCAAATGACTACAAGTCTAAAAGTTTAACTTACAATGAAGAAATAAAAAATCATATTACTGGTGATTTTGAGTTAGCAAAACAAAGGTTTGCTTCATATGCGTATGCTGTAGATCAAGTTGGAATATTTTTAGATAAGTTTAAAAAGTCTAAATTTAAAGATAATACAATAGTTGTAGTAACAGCTGATAATAACACAATTGATGGAATTATGAAATATGATGAAAATGAGATTTTGAATTCTAGAAATATTCCATTGTATTTTTATTTACCTGAAAGTTTAAAGAGTAAATTAAATATTGATACAAAAGTTGCAGGTTCACACAAAGATATTTTTCCTACACTTTATAATTTAACTTTAAAGAATAAAGAATATCTTTCTATAGGAAAAAATCTTTTTGACTTAAACCAAGAGCATTTTGGATTTAATGGCGCTTTAGTAGTTAATTCAAAGGATGAAGCTAAAAAGTTTAAGAGTTTAAGTATTAAAAATGAACCTATGCTTGAGTATTATAAGGCCTGTTTAGCAATTTCAGAATTTTTAATAAAAACAGAATATAAAAAAAACAAGGAATCTAAATGAGAATTGCAATAATTGTTAGAAGTTTAAAATATGGAGGTATGGAACGTGCTGCATGTAATCAAGCAGATGCTTTTTATTTAGCTGGTCACAAGGCAGATTTAATATATTTTTCTAATAAAGCAAAAGAGTTACAACCTAAAGAAAAGGGTGTAGGTTTGATTCATTTGGATTTAAATAGTTTATTAAAAAAGAGCTTTAAGGGTAAAGTTTGGGATTTATTAGCACGAGTATCAAATGCTTTTTTTAGAAAAACTTATCCACTTGTAAAAGGTTATTATACAAGTAAAATATTTGAAAAAGAATTTAATAAGATAGAAAAAGAACAAAAATATGACTTGATTTTGATAAGAGGACAGGGTACTTTTGAGCAAATTTGGCGTTTTAAAGATAAAAGAAGTGTAAGAATTTGTGTTAATGTTTCAAAAAAAAATTATTCTACTTTTATAGATAAAATAATGAGTAAGTGTTATTATAATAATGTAAGAGTGAATTGTAACTCAGATGGCTCAAAAGATTTCTATATAGAAAAATTTAAAAGAGAAAATGTAAAGCCAATATCTTTAGATTCTATTAAAAACCCTTTTTTTACACAAAAAGTAATTGACTTATCAAATGAAGATAATAAAAATATACCTAAAGAGCCTTACATATTAGGTTTAGGAAGACTTGTAAAAACTAAAAATTTTGAATTATTAATAGATAGTTATGTTGAATTGAAAAAAAAGTATAATATTTCACATAAATTAATACTTGTTGGAGATGGAGATGATAAATCTTATCTAGAAAATAAATGTAAAGATTTAAAATTGGAAAATGATGTTCTTTTTACTGGGTATGAAAGTAACCCTTATCCATGGATAAAGAATTCAGAAATAATAGTATTTACTTCAAAAATGGAAGGTTTATCAAATGTTTTGATTGAAGCTATGTGCTGTAAAACTAGAATACTTATTACAAAGTCACCTGGTGGTATGATTGAAATGATGAAAGGTAATTTAGCCTACAATATAGCACAAAATGATAAAACTGATATTGCTTTAAAAATTAATACTATATTGATAAAAAATAAGGAATATTATTTTAATGACTATATTAAGTTATTATCTTTGTTTGAACCTTCAAAAGTAGTAGATGATTGGATTAATATATATACTAAAAAGGAATATAATGTTTAAAGACTTAGATACTTTGGATAAATCTAGAATTTATAATATTTTTATAGTAAGAACTCCTTTTCAACTTATAAATGCATATGAAACTAAATATTTTTTTAAAAAAAATAATGCAATTTTAATTATAATTGATAATGGAACTGAAAATAATAAACATCAATTAACAAATTTAATTTATGATGATGTTTGGGAAAAAGTTATTAGATTTGGAGATGAAAATAAGAGTAACTTTTTAAATTATATTAAGTTAATTAAAAAACTTAATAAAATCAATATTGATTCTTTATTTATTGGAAGTGGCTTTAATAAAATGCAGCAAGTCTTAGTTGCAAATATTAATTCAAAATATACTTGTTTTTTTGACTCAGGAACAAATACAATGACTACATATAATGCATTTGTAGAAAATAATATTAATTTTTCAGCGTTAAAGAAAATGAGATTTAAAATTTTTGGTTTAAAAACAAAGATTGATAAGAAAATTGATTTTTTTACAATGTTTGATCTAAAAGAACTTGCAAATCATAAAATATATAAAAATAATTATGAATTTATGAAGAATAAATTTTTAGATAATTCATCAAATGTAGAAACTAAAGAAATTTATATAATAGGACAGAGGTTTGTAAATGCTAATATTTTAAGTGCAGATAATTATTCTGATTTTTTAAACAAGGTATGTTTATATTACAAAGATTATAAGATTAATTATTTAATGCATAGAACAGAAACTGATGATTTTTTAATTAAATATGATTTTGATAAAAAAATGAATATAATAAAGAGTGAAATTCCTGGTGAATTATTTTTTCTATCTTTAAAAAATAGACCCAAGTATATCATTGGGACAGTATCTACTTTATTGGTTTCTTTAAAATATATTTTCCCTAATATTGCAGTTAAATCATATAAATTTGATATAAATTCATTTAATAAAAATAAAGAATTATATACTTTAGAATATGATAATTTAAAGAAGAATAAAGTAGAAATAATTAACTTTGAAGATAGTTTTTAATTATCTTCAAAATTATAATATTTTTCCCATAATACTTGTGCAATTTCAAAATCTTCTTTCCAGTCTATATCAAAAGACTGTATAGTATCTAATTCAAATAATATGGGATTTTTTCCTATTCTGTCATTGAATTTTTTATAATTTTTTATTTCATTAATAAAAGCACCACTATTTACTTCGTAGACTGGATTAAGTGTTTGTGTTCTTGGCCACTTCTCTTTTTTTCTATTATAATTTATAGGGTTTTTTTTATCCCATAAAAATTTTTGTATTTTTGTTACTGACATAAGTGAATCATTATTTTTATTATCTAAGTAAGTTTTAATCATCTTTGAGTAAATTTTTTCATCAATAAAAGGAGATGTTACATGAGTCCATATTACAATATCTTTTTTTATGATTTTAGGAACATATTTAATTAATTCGTCTGTTGATGTAGATGAAGTTGCTAACTCTTTAGGCCTTTTATCAATATGTATCTTTTTACTATCAAAAGATAATGCAATATCAATTACTTTTTTATCATCTGTTGATACAATAATTTTATCAATCTCTTTTACTTTTAAGAGTTGAGATATTTTTATAAAAGTTAAACCTTTTTTAATATTAGCAAATTTTTTAATATTTTTATTTTTTATTCGTTGACTGCCTTTTCTCATTGGAAGAAATGCAATTATTTCTTTTTTATTTTTCATAAATATCCTTTTAGATTTGTGAATAAATTGATTTTTGCAAAAGATTTTTATATTTTGTTTCTGTTAAACTTATAAGAGGTTTATCAAAACTATTTATAATTGTTTGGTTCTCCTCCATAAGATAAAAATCTTTTTTATTTTTTAGTTCTGAATAACCATCAAAGCCAACTAAAAAAATCTCTTTACAATTTAAGTTTGAAGCTATTTGTAAACTAATTGTAAGAGGTGAATCTTTATATTTATTAATAAAGTTAATATTTTCTAATTCATAAAAAATATTTTTATCAAAAAGTTCTTCTTTTATTCTTTTAAAATTTGGTTCTAATATATATTTAGAAATATGAGTATAGATTTTATCTAGTTTAGTTAATTCATCACCTGCTACTGCAAATAGTTGGTTGTTACTTAATTTTTTAAATTTATTTATATATTTAGATGTAGAGTGAATTATTGTTATTTTTTTATTTTTTCTAAGGAATTGTTTTATTGAATTTAAATGATTATCTATACTTTCTCCTCCTCCAATAATAATACATGAATTAACACTATTTTCTTGTGTTAATTTTTTTATATTTTGTTTATTTTCTTCTTTGTGTAATGAGTCTACTATCCCTGCTAACGAATATCTATTTACTTTTAATGCATCCATCACTTCTTTTTGAGGTAATGTGTATGAACCTGATACCATATAAGCTAAATTTGTTCCCCATTCATATTGCTTTTTTAATGGAACAAAAAGTTCAGTTAATTTACCTAATGTTTTTAAATTAACATTTTTCTTTTTCTGTGATTTTAAGTATGTTAAAAATAATTCTGTTTTTAAATTTCCTGCACCTCTACCCATTCCTAAAATAGTTGAGTCTATATATTTTACTTTATTTTTAACAGCTGTTAAAGTATTTATTAAAGCCATTTCTAAATTATTATGTCCATGAAAACCTAATTCTATATTAGAAACTTTTTTTATTTTATTTATTAATTTTTCTAAATCCATAGGTAAAATTGAGCCATATGAATCAACTAAATATAAACAAAATACATTATTCTCTAGTTTTAATTTTTTTAGTTTCTCAAAAAAAAGATTATTATTTACAATTTTCGAAATATACATTATATTTATTGCTACTTGAAACCCTTTTTTATTAATCTCTTTAGCTAGTAAAAAAGTTGTTTCTAATTTTTCTACTGCTGTTGCAATTCTGATAATGGTTTTTTCTTTATTCAAATCTTTTAAAAGGTTATCTAAATCTTTTAAGTTGCAATCTTTTGCATTTAGCATAATTGAAAGTTTTTTTTCAGTTGATTTATTTAATCTTTTTATTGTATTTTGAGGTAAATAAAAAAATTCCCCAAAATATCCCTCTTTAGTTTTATTTCGATAACCGATTTCTATAATATCTATTGGTAATTGATTTATATATTTAAAATATTTTTTTATTAGATTTTTATCAAAATCCCAATTAGTATAGTATCCTCCATCTCTTAATGTACAGTCAACAAGTTTTATCATCAAGATCCTTTTTTATTTATTAGAAATTATATCTTTTTTTTTATGTAAACTGAATTTAATGTATGTTAATGAAGGAAAAGATATAATTTAAAAAAATTATAAAGGAAAAGATATTAATAAGAAAATTAAGATTATTTTTTTTGATTTTGATGGTGTGATTTTAGATTCCATGCCAATAAGGGATTATGGTTTTAGAAAAATATTTGAAAACTATCCTACTAACTTAGTAGAAGAGTTAATATCTTATCACCATTTAAATGGTGGTTTGTCAAGATTTCATAAAATAAAATATTTTTATAATGAATGTTTAAAGCAAGAAATAAGTGATGAAAAAATAGAAGCTTATGCTTCTATTTTTTCAAAGATTATGAAGCAAGAACTAATTAATAAAAAATATTTAATATCACAAACAGTTGATTTTATAGAGAGATACCATAAAAAAATAATTTTTCATATTGTTTCTGGCTCAGAACAAAAAGAGTTGAGATTTTTGTGCGAACAATTAGGAATTAGTAAATATTTTGAATCAATTGAAGGTTCACCTACTCATAAGAATGATTTAGTAAAGAATATAATTTTGACTAAAAATTATGATAAAAATGAAGCTATTTTAATTGGTGATAGTATTAATGATTATAATGCTGCATCTGTAAATAAAATTGGATTTTTTGGTTTTAATAATGAAGAGTTGAAATCTAAAGATAAATATTTAGAAAATTTTGAACAATTGGAGAAAATACTGTGCCATTAAAGTTATATAATAAAAATGTAAATTGGTTTAATCTTTATATATATTTTTATTTATTTGTTACACCGTGGCATTTTTCTAAGTCTCAGCTTTCTGTTTTAACTACAATTTTATTAATTTGGTCTATTGTAAAATATAAAGATATTTATTTAGAAAAATTGAAAAAAGTAGGAAGTTTTTTACCTATGGTTTTTTTATTGATTTTTATTGTTTATTCTTATGTAAGTACTTTATGGAGTGAACCAATTTCGCAAGGTTTGGAGCATGTAAATACATTTTATAAATACTATTTTCTTATAATTCCTGCTATTTTAATATCTATGAATAAAGAAGAATCAGTAATAGGTATAAAAGTTTTAGTTTTAAGTTTTGGGTGTTATGCATTATATTCTATTTTGATTTATCTAGGTTTTTTTAATAGTAGCGAATATGGATTTCAACCTGAAAATCCTACTGGTCATTTAAGATATCTTATTGCAACTCAATATATGTTGATAGCTTTTTTCTTAGGAAGCTTTTTTGTTTATTTTTCACATATTAAAAAAGAAAAGATACTATTTTTAATAATTGCAATATTATCTTTTTTTGCACTTTTTATAAACAATAGTAGAACATCTCAACTTGCTTTTTTTATCATTCTTTTAATATTAACAGTTTTAATTTTAAGAAAATATATTTTTAACTTTAAAGCAATTGTTTTATTTCTTATAATATCTTTTTCAAGTATCTATTTTTTATATAAAAATGATAAATTTGATAGATTTGTTATTGCTTATAATGAAACAAAAAAAGTATTAGAAAATAATACTTATAGTGGTAGTGT